>NZ_JBKGFN010000010.1:0-161369 GCF_046521305.1 Oceanisphaera submarina
CGGTGGTGACTGTACCACCTTAAATGGTGTCCGGGATCATTGAACCACTACATCTCTGGCCCAAGTCGTAACTGCCCATTTCCATATATACCGCGCCCAGTAATGTACATGGTCTGAAATCCATCTCCATAAAACCGTGCGCCTGCTCTCCCAGACTGATGGCATCATTCCAGCGTTCAAGGTCGCGTTTTACGCCACCGTGCGTGGTGCAGAGTGCCGACTTAAGCTTTGAGGATTTCAGCTGATCAACTTTAATCGGGCTCAATAATGTTTCTGCCGCTCTGGCTTGATTACACTTACGGTAGTGACTGCTGGCATTAACAGCCATCCAGGGATCTTGGGTTTTCTTGAATTCTTCCGCGTAAAAAACAGCCTCAAGTTCGTGAAAGGCTGAACACAAGGCATCTGTGTAGTATTCCTCTGCCTCTGTAGACAGCCAAAGAATATCCGCATCGGTCAACCGTTTTCCTGTATCAACCCGGCGCAGAATGCTCATCAATTGAGCGAAAAAGTCTTCTTCAATAAAGATATCAAGGTCATATCGGTCCCTGAGCTTTTTATTCTTAAGCTTGGCAATATATCTAGGGTCTTGCTCCCTCGCCCGGTGAGCGGCCTCTGCTTGCTCGGTAGCCAGTTTCACTCTGGCCTGTCGTGCGATATCTCTAGCTTGTTCCTCTGTTTCCCTCGCTATCCTCGATTCCAGTGCGGCTTGCTGTCGCTTAACTTGCTCGGCTCTCGCCGCTTTTTGAAACTCATCAACCGTTGAGCAACCTGTGAGATGTAGATACAGGGCTTCAAGCCCCTGATTTTTCAGATAGCCGAGAGTAAAATCGGAGAGTGATTTACCTTGCTGAAGTCTTTCAAAAATTTTCCTAATTCGCGTGGCAGGGATATGCGCTCCTGGCAAGTCATCGACGAAATAGTAAAATGCTGGATCATCTGGCTTTAACTCATTCATTAGTTCACCCTCCTATCGGCCGATTCAGGACAGGCTTGCGCTTCTCTGATTTGTCGCTAGAAAGTCGGTGTGCCTGAGTCGACAACATTTATTTTTATTCAAGTTAATATAAATAATATCAACCCCATTAAATATTTGAGCATCTTTGGGTGTGGAACGACAGAGGTAACAGGTGACTCTGTAGCATCAAGGAGGGCAAAGGGATCTGCTCCGCCGACCATCACATGACAGGGACGTTATGTGCTGAGCGTCACATGGATGTGCTTGAAGCGGGTCGGTGGAGCAAACTCTTTGTCCGACATTGATACAGAAGTAAAATAAAGCATTTGTTTAATGGGATAGATATTAGGCATCAAACGAGGAAAGCACATAATCGCCAGATCAGCATCTACTTATGGTGCGAATTTCATACCAACAAAAAGCCCCGCTTGAGCGGGGCTTTTTGTTTCAGTCCAGCTGGCTGCGTAGCCAGTTCAGTACCTGAACATAGTTGACCGGCAGCAGGGGTTGCAACTGGTCCAGGGCAGTTTTGGTGTCCGCATGGTTGTCGAGGCAGAAGTTGATGTGACCCACCTTGCGACCGGGACGCACTTCCTTGCCGTACCAGTACAGCTCGGCACCGGGCACCGACAGCCAGGCATCGTTGCGCTCGGTACCCACCAGGTTCACCATGACGCTGGTGTTTTTAACGGTGGGCTGCACCAGGGGTAACTTGGCCACGGCACGTAAATGGGCCTCAAACTGACTAATGTTAGCACCGGCCTGGGTCCAGTGACCGCTGTTGTGTACCCGTGGCGCCAGTTCGTTGATCAGCAGGTGTTCGCCGACCCGGAAACATTCCATCGCCATCACGCCCACATAATCGAGGTCGTTCATCAGCTTGCCCAGCATCTGCTCGGCTTCGGCCTGCAAATGCGCCAGTCGCGCCAATGGGGCCACAGACCCCAGCAGAATGCCGTTCACATGCAGGTTCAGGGTCAGTGGATAGAAGAAGCACCGGCCATCGGCACCGCGCATGCCCACCACCGACATTTCTTCGTCGAAGTCGATGGCTTGTTCGGCAATGGCCTGCTCGTGCCAGTCGTCGGGAATGGCGTCCAGGCCCGGCTCACGCAGCCAGTGCTGACCACGGCCGTCATAGCCGCCGGTGCGGCGCTTGAGCAGCACCCGCTCGCCCAGCTTCTGATGCAGTGCTTCGGCGCTGGTGGCGGTTTCAACCAGCTGCCAGGGCGCGGTGGCGAGATCCAGCTTGTCGATCAGCGACTTCTGGGTGAAGCGATCGGCCAGAATGGGGAACGTCTCGAGGTTCACAAAGGCCGGATGGGCGGCCAGCTGACGGGTAGCGACGGTGTCCGGCCACTGTTCCCGCTCGGCGGTCACCTGCTCGTGGGGCTGCAGCGGAAAGGTCTCTTCCGACTCTATATCCACCGGACGCACATCAAGATTCAGCGGCATGCCGGCGTGTTTCAGCATCTGGCCCAATTGGCCGGCGCCCAGTACCCAGATACGACTCATGCTTCCTCCCGCGGGTCGGGGTTGCTCAACACGGTCTCGGTCTGAGCCTTGCGGAAGGCCTCCAGCCGCTCGGCCAGGGCCGCGTCGTTGTTGGCCAGGATCTGGCACGCCATCAGGCCCGCATTGAAGGCACCTGCCTCGCCGATGGCCAGAGTGCCCACCGCCACGCCCTTGGGCATCTGCACGATAGACAAGAGGCTGTCCATGCCGTTCAGCGCCCGGCTTTGTACCGGCACACCCAGCACCGGCAAGCGAGTCTTGCAGGCCACCATGCCCGGCAGGTGGGCGGCACCGCCGGCACCGGCGATGATGACTTCAAAACCGCGGTCTACGGCCTGTTCACCAAACTCCATCAGTCGGTCTGGGGTGCGGTGCGCCGACACCACTTCCACTTCATAGGCGACCTGCAGTTTATCCATGATTTCCGCGGCACCCTGCATGGTGGGCCAATCGCTCTTCGAGCCCATGATGACGGCAACTTTTGCTTGCATGACTACTCCTGTTCAACAGCGTTTTAACGACATTCAAACAATGTCTAAAACAACGTTCGGCATTTTGGTGGATCCGGGGGAGCGCGGATTATAACGAAAGGGGGGGGTGGCGGCTAGTCGCCGATGGGGCAGGGGGTGGACATAATCCGGACGTCACGTTAAGGTACTGCGTCCTCACAAGTAAGCGTCACGTATACCTAGGAGGTGTCCGCCCCATGTTTGGTGCCATCGAAGCATTACCTTAGTCACGACCATCAGTGTCGTCGACCACACATCACCAGGCTATCGCCAACGTCTCTAAGTCATTGTCTTATTTATTGCCGATCCGTTTCTTACGGGATCTCCGCGTCCGTTGCCGCTAGCCAGGTCGTCTAACCAACGCCAGTTCAGGTGCCATTCATCCGGTGTCTGTTGTCTGTGCGTCTGTCTGCTCATCCGAGTAAATGGAGATGAACTTGGAACTCTATCAATTTTCCAGCACCACAGTGTTGCTGTTGCTGGCCGCCTTCTATGGCGGAACCTATCTGATTACCACCTTTATCAAGAAAGAACAGGAAGATACCGACGCCTTCATGGTCTCCAACCAGAGCGTCGGCTTCGGCATCGGCGCGGCCAGCATGACCGCCACCTGGATCTGGGCGGCCTCTTTCTACGCCGCCGCCACCTCCGGCTATACCTATGGCGTATCGGGCCCCTTGCATTACGGCCTCTGGGGCGCGCTGATGATACTGTTCATCTACCCTTTCGGTCGCCGCTTCCGTGCCCTGGCCCCCAAGGCACATACTCTGGGTGAAATCATTCACGCCCGCCATGGCTCTTCCAGCCAGCTGATCCTGGCGTTGTCCAACCTGCTCGGCAGCATCATCAGCCTGATGGTGAACTTTACCGCCGCCGGTGCCCTGGTGTCGGTGCTGTCGCCGCTGTCGTTTCAAACCGGCGTCATCATCGCCGGCGCCGGCGTACTCAGTTACACCCTCTGGTCCGGCTTTCGCGCCTCCGTGCTCACCGACTTTGCCCAGCTGATCGCCTTGATGGCCATTGCCATCATCATTATTCCTGCCGTGCTGTTCGCCATGGGTGGCCCGGCCGAAATGCTCAATGGCTTTGACAAGCTCAGCCTGCAACAGGCCAACCTGTTCTCGACCGACGCCATTCTCCATCAGGGCGCGCCTTATTTCGTGGCGGTGCTGGCCTATGCCATCGGTAATCAGACCATTGCTCAGCGGTTGTTTGCGGTGAATGAAAAACACATCAAACCCACCTTCATCACCGCCACCCTGGGTTACGGCGCCATCGTCATCGGTCTGGGCATGATAGGCCTGATGGCCCTGACCACAGGGGTGGAACCGCTGAACGGCGACATGAATAACCTGATCCCGCAGATGGTGTCTTCCTACCTGCCGCCGGTGTTTATCGGGCTCTTCTTTATTCTGGTGATCGGCTCCCTGTCGTCCACCGCCGACTCGGACCTGTCGGCACTCTCGGCCATCATGATGGCCGATGTCTATGGCAAGAACATCGCCAAAGGCAAGGCCGACCCCAAGCGCATGCTGCTTATCGGCCGTCTGACCATGGTGGTTGCCACCATGATAGGTATCATTTTCGCCAGCTTCTCGTTCGATATTCTGGTGATGCTGGTGTTTGTAGGCGCGCTGTGGGGCGCCATCGTGTTCCCGGTTATCGCCAGCTGCTTCTGGAACCGGGTGACCAACAGTGCCTTTACCGGCTCGGTGATTGCCGGCCTGCTGATGTTCTGCGTGGCCCGTTTCGAACTGGTGCCGATGACCGGCGCCATCGCGGTGCTGTTCGAGCTACTGGCCAGTATCGGCGGCGGTGTGGTGATCGGCCTGATGGTGTTTGGCTTCTTCGGCACTCGTGCCGGTTTTGTGGCCGGTATTATTGCCGGAGTAACGCTGATGTTCTTTGCCACCGGCTTTCTGCGGGAATACACGGTGCTGCTGTCATCTCTGGTGGCCTACGGCGTCAGCACCCTGGTATGTGTGGCCGTGAGTCTGCTCGGCCGCGAGCAGTTCGACTTCGACCTGATTGCCCGGCGGGTCGGTCACTATGACGACAGAGCCGATATCAAGCCCCGCGCCGGTAAGGCCAGCCTGAATTCCCCTCGTTTTGCCAAGGAGTCCTCATGAACGAACTGATGTTAGGCGCCTATATTCTGATCTGGCCCGCCCTCACCCTGTGGATACTGTTGCTGATTTGCAAGGCTGTGCTCAAGGATGTGGGCGAGGCTAAAAAAGAAAACCGCGATCTGGTGTAGTCACCGGTTTCACGGCCGATAACACAACAAAGGCGGATCTCGGGGCCCGCCTTTTTCAGTCATGTGAGTCGCGAAGGATAAGGAGCCCTTCCCGGTATCACGAGATAATCTGCACCGGATAATTGATGTAATAGCCCTTGCCGTACACGGCCTTGATACTCAACTCGCTCTCGATGTTTTTCAACTTGCGCCGCAGACGGTACATCAGGGTTTCGAGCCGGTGGTTATCGTATTCGTATTCCTGATAACCCAGTGATGAAATCAGTTTGCTTTTACTGACCGGGTACAGTGGCTGCAACGCCATCACCCTGAATACGGTGTATTCCTGAGGCGTTAACGGTATGTCCCCGGCGTTGGGTGATATCAGACTCTGCCGTTCGATGGATAAGGACAGCGGCTGCTCGTGCCGCTGCGGTTGAGGCCTCCGCCTCAATACGGCACAGAGATTGGCCAGTATTTCGTCTGTCATCACCGGCTTGGTCAGATAACAGTCGGCTCCGTCGAGCAATCCCTTTATTCTGAACTGGCTCTGCACCATGCCGGTCAGCATCAGAATGCAGCTGTGCGGCGCTTCTTTCCTGATGCGAGTCAGGGCATCAAAACCACTGCCATCAGGCAGCCTGGCATCCAGAATAATGGCATTGGGTCTGGTATTGGCCAACGCGTCCCATAACTCGGACAAGGAGTAACAACTGGTCACCCGGTATCCAGCTTTGACCAGGGCGTCTTTCACGGTCCGATTCCAGTCGGAATCGTCTTCTACGACAAAGATAGTGATCATTACCCATCCCCATGAGTGTCGGCTGTCATCACAAAATCCATCATCCCCGACCCTGTTGATAATACCGGGTTAGTGTCATTCTGATACCATCGTTGCAGGAAAAGACAGGGTGAACACGTTCCCTTTTTTATGACAGGAAGAAAAGCCGATAGACCCGCCCAACGACTCTACGGCTTCCCAGGTGAGTGTTAAACCTACCCCTTTTTCCAGGTTGTCGATGGCAGGGCCGTTATCGTTCACACCGAGGTAAAGCCGGTCATTTTCCGTCCAGTATTCTACCTGGCAGCGGGTGCCACCGGGACTGTGCCGAATCACATTGCTGATCAGATTGCCGATGATGATCTCCAGTATGCCGCCGTTGATTTTCCACTCCTGCGGGGAAGAAGATGCCACTCTGATATCATGCTCGTGGCATGTGAACTGAAAGTTGGATACCACCCGCTCCAGCAGGGAGCCGATATCTGTTGAGGTGGCATCTTTTTTAGTCAGCTCGAGATGGAAGCTGGTATCAATATATTGATCAATCATCTGTTCCAGCCTGGCCGCACTGGTTCTTATTCGCTCCATGCTTCGGGGCTGACAGGAAACGGCGCTGTCCAATTCATTGCATATGATACTGATGGGCGTACGGAAATCGTGCGTCAACAGCTTGAAAAACCGGCTTTGCAGCTCCCTGAACCTGACTTCGTAGTTCAGCTTGAGCTCGATTTGAGCCAGCCTCTCCGAATTCAGTTTAAGGGTGTAGATTTTGTTGGTCATGGCCAGATAAATAAACAGCGCATGGATGATAATGGTGAAGTTGATCGAAAAAAGAGTGATGTCGTTTACCGGCAGTATTCCGAAGCTTCTCAGTATTGTAAGAATGGACGCCGTATTGTGTATCAGAAAGGCCACCAGATACAGCCTGGCCGCCTTTTCTCCCTTGATGCTCATGACCATTGCCATGGCCGTGATGTAAACCATAAGAAAAAGAAATACCAATTGCAGGCTGGCCGATACCAGGGCGTAATGGCCGAGGTACAACAAGCAGATGGAAACCATCGCAGCCAGCCAGCACAGACCCCGGGTCCACTTCCACAGTGTGGGATAGTGCAGCTGAAAGTTGGTGATGCGAATCAGCTCGACCCCCGCCATCAGGGTCAGACACATCATCAATGCCATCATATCCAGTTGCGAGATGGGTCCAAACGATATATTCATGCTTTTCGCCCATCCCTGAGCGATGAAGTGAACACTGGTGCTGGCAATGACATAACAGGAGTAAGTCAGGTATATTTTTTCTTTTATGGCGATGCCCGTAAGCAATGTCATCAGCGCGAGCATGCCCAGGGTGCCATAAAAGAACATGAAGCCGGTCGCTGCCTTTGTTTCCTTCTGGTGATAGTCGCCGGCGGGATAAAAAGACAGCTTGAGAGCCTTTGACGAGCGACTGTCCAGGATCAGCAAAAAATAATGTGTCCCCCGCTCCGCCATGCTCAGGTCGAATACAGGATACCTGAAATCGTTACTACTGCTCTGGGATGAGACGGCCAGCCCGCTGGTCTGAGCGTCAGATTTGCGGTTCACTCGGGCACCGTCGGAGAGCGGCTGCAGGGTGACCTTTTCCAGAAAAGCCGGCGATACTTCAAGGATCAGATGTTTACCGTCGTCACTGTTGTTTGTCAGGGTGAGCAGAAAAAAGTCCGGCCGGGGGCTGAATCCGGCAGACCAGGGCAGCGTGACCTCCGCACGAGGAAGTTGCCTGATAAACGCCCACCTTCTGTTTTCTTCCGCTATCCCGGTTACCCGGATCTGGTCTATTCGATATCGGGAGTCAAGAGGTCCGGCCGCCTCGGCCAGGGCCAAATGGCAGTAAAAAAAAGCAACCAATGCCATGATCAAAGACAACCTGTCAGGCTGAAGGCGTGCTGTGATATTGCTGATGATGGGCATGGTTGACGGTTTCAGGCTGCTGACAATGAAAGATTCCAAATGAGACTAATCTGAAAAGAAGTCGATCTTATACGTGTTATTCAACAGTAGGAAGCACAAACAGGAAAACAACAAAAAAACCGAGCCCGGAACCGGACTCGGAGAGCAGACAGAAAGGGGACATCTACTGAAAAACGGGCGTCGGCTCCGGGGCCTTTTCCGGAGGTACTGCCTCCTTGAGCAATCCACCGGCCGGGCCGGGCCTGCCCAGCAGATAGCCCTGCAAGGCGTCACAACCCAGCCGGGTCAGCAGTGCCTGCTGTTCCGACGTTTCTACGCCTTCGGCCACGATCTTCATGTCCAGCGTCTTGCCCAGCGCAATGATCGCCTGAATGATGGCTTCATCATCGTTACCCTGCGCCAATTCGGTAATAAAGCCGCGGTCGATTTTCAGCTCATTGGCCGGCAGCCGTTTGAGGTAGAGCAGGCTGGAGTATCCCGTACCAAAGTCATCGATGGAAATGGACACGCCCAGAGCAGACAGTTGGTTCAGTACCTTCAGGCTGGCCTCTGCATCGCGCATGGCGGTGGACTCGGTGATCTCAAGTACCAGATGTGAAGGCGCCAGCTCATGTTCTTCCAACGCCGTGCGCACCACATCCACCAGACTGGTATGCTCCAGTTGCACGGCAGACAGGTTCACCGCCACACTCCAGTCGCCATGCCCCTGATCGAACCAGACTTTCATCTGCCGGCAGGCCTCGTTGATCACCCAGTTACCGATCGGGACTATTAACCCTGAGCTTTCAGCCAGCGACAAGAAGCGATCCGGTGTAAGAAAGCCGTGGGTGGGGCTTTGCCAGCGCAACAAGGCTTCCAGCCCCGTCACGGGACCGTCCGGCGCCACCATTTTGGGCTGATAATACAGCTCCAGCTCGTCGCGGTGAATCGCCTGGCGCAAATCCTGCTGCAGCTGCATCTGCAGGCGCACGTCGGTGTTCATATTCGGTTCGAAAAAACGGTAGCCGTTGCGCCCCTGCTTTTTGGCGTGGTACATGGCGGCGTCGGCATTCACCATCAGCTCGTGTTCGGTCTTGCCGTCATGGGGATAAATGGCAATGCCGATACTGGTCGATATGTGCAGCGGGAGGCTCGAAACATGGTAGGGTTCTTCTATCATCTCGATTAACCGCTGGGCCAGCACGGCGGAATTTTCAGGTGAGCCGGGTTCCATCAAGAGCACAAATTCGTCTCCGCCCAGCCTGGCAGCCGTGTCTTCTTCTCGCGTAACCTGCATCAGACGCTGTGAGACTTCTTTCAACAACAGATCGCCAACATGGTGACCATGCATGTCGTTGATGGCCTTGAAGCCGTCCAGATCCAGAAAGAGCACCGCAAACTCGCCATTTTTTCGTTCGGCCCTGCGTATGGCCTGATCCAGCCGGTCGTTCAGCAGAATACGATTGGGTAACCGGGTAAGATTGTCATGCAAGGCCAGCTTGATCAGCTCGTTATTGGCCTGGTCCAGCGAGTTGGCCAACCGATCCGTGCGTACATCCAGCATCGAGACAATCAGCGCAATGGCAAAAACGGACAGGCTCACAATAATCACCAGCACGGCGAGCCACTTGGTATCGATGCCGCTGTTGGCCGCACTGCAGAAGCTGTTAAGCGGAAATTTCGAGGCGGCCATCCCCGTATAATGCATACCGATAATGGCACACCCCATCACCAACGCCGCGCCCATACGGCTATAAGTGGCCCGCTTGACCTCCTGGCGCAGCCGAAAGGCCAGCCACAGGGCGGCCACCGAGGCCAGAATGGCGATAACGATGGACAGCACAAATATCCAGGGCACATAAATGATGCGTGGTGTCATCAGCATGGCTTCCATGCCGGTATAGTGCATGCAGGCAATACCCAGCCCCATCAGTACACCGCCCGACACCAGTCGCGCCCAGGGCAAGGTGTCCTTGCAGACCAGATAAAGAGCCAGCGCGGAGGACACCACGGCGATGAGCAATGAAACCAGGGTAAGGGGTACGTCATAGCCCAGTGTAATGGGCAGCTGAAAGGCGAGCATGCCGATAAAGTGCATCGACCAGATGCCAAACCCCATGGCGAAGGAACCGCCAATCAACCACAGCAGGGCGGATCTGCCCGAGGTGCTGGACACTCGGCTGGCCATATTCAGCGCCGTGTAAGATGCCAGAATGGCGACGATGACGGAACAGACCACGAGTGCCTGATTGTAGCTGCTTGATAACATCAAAAACCTGTTTTATATAAATGTCACTGAAAATGAGCAGTGCCCTGGATCTGAACGAGAAAGCCCGTTACTGCGCCCCCCTACCCCAGAGTCTCGACGGCAGACACCACCTGATTGGCACCGGCCAGAATGTCGTCGAAGATATCCCTGACCTGAATGATTTGTTGCCGGGATTGTTCCGAATAGGCGTCAATCTCGAAAATGGACTCAATAACGTCCTGGGTAACGTTTCTGTTCTGGGCCACGATAGCGGCAATGTCTTCCGTCGCCCCGGTAGTTCTGGATGCCAGTTGCCTGACTTCGTCGGCCACCACGGCAAAGCCCCGTCCCTGCTCACCGGCTCGGGCCGCCTCTATGGCGGCATTCAGCGCCAGCAGGTTGGTTTGATTGGCGACACCGCTTATCGTATCCACAATATCGGAAATGCTTTTGGCCTGCTCATTCAGTCTGTCGAGCACCGCTTCCGTTATTTTGACTTTATCGGCAATCAACGTCGAGGTATTCATGGCCGAGGTAATGGCGTGCCGGCTGTTCTCTATTTCACCGGCGGTTTGCTGTGCCATTGTATGCGCAAGCAGAGCGGCCTGCTCTATTCTGTCGTCCTTCAGCACCTGTTCGGTGATATCGCTGGCAAATTTTATGACTCGAATCACCTTTCCATCGGCGTCCTTGACCGGGTTGTAAGTCGCCTCCAGCCAGATAGGCGAACCATCACGCCTGAATCGCCTGAACCTGCCGGAGTTGAACTCGCCGGATGCCAGCGATGACCAGAAGTCCGGGTGCTCATGATAAAAATCACTGTCGCACAGAATGCGGTGGTGACAGCCCTTGAGCTCGGCGAGCCGATAGCCGGTGGCTTTCATGAAATTCTCGTTAGCGGCCAGAATGTCCCCTTCCGGGCTGAACTCGATAACAGCCATGGAACGGTCCAGAGCCTGGCTCACGGCGGTGTGGGAGCGCAGGCTGAGGGTGTCCCGGGTCACGTCTGCTGCCACTTTCAGTATTCTGTCTACCCGGCCGGCAGCGCCCTTTACCGGGAAATACGTTGCTTCAAGCCAGACTTCCCGACCGGAGGCATCAAACCGGCGAAAGGTGCCCCGGTTGGACTTTCCTTCTCCCAGGCGTTGCCAGAACGCCTGGTAATCTTTCGTGTTTACATAATCCTGATCACAAAACATGGCGTGATGCTGACGGGTTATCTGGGACAGACGATAACCCGTCAGTTCCAGAAAAAGAGGATTTGCATCCAGGATGATACCATCGGGACTGAACTCGATGACGGCCACGTGGTCCGAGATGGCCGCGATAATGCCTTCCCTGTCGGACAGTGATTGCCGCAATGATTCATTTTCAGCTTTTATTTTCTTGAAAAACATTTTTCTCTTGCCTGTTTTATTTGTTCCGTGAAGTCGTCGCCAGCTGAAACGACCCCACCCGTAAAATGGCTCGCATGCTAACAGGCCAGGAAACGGGAAGGCTCACCAAAACTCACCGTCAGAGACGAAGGTGCCATTACTGCAACCTGAGGTGTACTCCCGGTGTACAAAGCAGACATCCCCCGGATGTGAGGCGTCAAAAAAACGGCATGAAGGCAGGACCAATCGGGTGGCTCCGGGAAGGTGACACCCGCCTTATTCACCAGGCTGGCGGGCCTCCTTGGGAGTCATGCCAAACCGGCTCTTGAAGCTGCGGCAAAAATGAGCCTGATCGCTGAAACCCCATTTATAGGCGATATCGGCCAGGGTTCTGCCGGTGCCGCTGCGACGGATGTCGGCCACGGCTCCCTGCAGGCGTATTTCGCGGATCCACTGGCTGACACTCAACTCCTCGCCCTGGAACAGCTTGTGCAGGTAGCGGGTAGAAATGCCGCAGGCCGCCGCCACCTGCTCCGGATTCAGATTCGAATCACGGATATGTTCACGAATATACTGCTCCACACGCTGCAGGTGTACCTGGCGCAGACTGCTGTCTTCACTGGCGATGGCGCGCCGATCGCCCTCCACTGCCAGTGCGAACAGCTCTATCAGCTGGCGCAACAGGGGCTCAGCCTGGCGGTCGTCCAGATAGGCCACCTGCTGGGTGATGCTGCGGAAAAAATCGAAGAACACGGCACCCAGGCCCTGGCTGCGATCGAACTCGCTGAACAGATAGCGTTCGGGTAACCGCAGCCGGGCACGCAGCAAAACGTCGGGCACCCGCAGCACCCACAGGCTGTTGTCGTTCCGATACTCGAATTGGTAGGGTTTGTCGCTGCGCTCCAGAATGAAGTTGCCGGGTCGGCAACGCACACTGCGCCGATCCTGGCTGAAATGTACTTCCTGCCGCTCGGGAATGGTGATGAGGAAATGATTATCGCCGTGCGGCTTGATGTGCTGCCGCAGACGTTGGTACTGGGTGGGGGAGCTGCTCAAAAACGAAATGCCGAACGGCGCCACGTCCCAGTTCCACAACTGCCCGTAAAAGCCCTGCCGCTCGGTGAAACGCAGGTCCAAATCGAAATAGGTGCTTCCTATCACCTGACGCCAGTAGTCTTGCCGTTCCGTTACCGGCAACAGCGTGGTGAGATGGCATAAGTGCATGCTCGCTCCTTCGCAAATCCATTGCGTCCTGGCCAAAAAACCGCCGGCCATGTAACCATGGTCCGGCGGCAACCTCAAGAATACGAGTGCTGAAACGAGACCCTCAGCTCATTCGGGTCAGGCGATAGCAGTTGTTGGCCTCCAACACCAGGCACCAGCCCGGACGCACCACTATGTTGGTGGTCGGCTCTTCCACCACCGCTGGTCCCATTATCTCCAGCCCCACATCGAGCCGTTCGCCGCTGTAAACACCGGTTTCAATCCAGTGGCCGTCGGCGTCGAACAGCATGGGTCTGTGACCCATCAAGGCGTCGGCCAGGGTACGGCCGGTGGCGACCAGCTGCTGCACCGGCGGCTTGCTCACCTTGCCGGTGAGGGTAGATTCAATGTTCACCAACTCCACCGGGTTGTTCGGCTCGCTGTAGGTATACAGCTCTTCGTGGCGGCGGTGGAAGGCCTCGAGCAGGCCATCTATCGTATCGGGAGTAATGTCGCCGCCGGGGAGCTCGACCGGGCATTCGTGGATCTGCCCCTGATAGCGCATCTCCACGCTGCGCGACAGGCTGATGTCGCCCGGGTGGAAGCCGTCGGCCAGCAGATGCTCGGTGCCCTGACTCTCCAGCTCGTGAAAACGCTCGTTGAGCAGGCCCAGTTCCGCCTCCCGGTGGATAGGCATGGGCTCCGAGGCCAGGTAGTTGTAGCGCACGTCCGAGATGATCTGGCCGAAGGCGCAGAACACGGAAGCCACCTTGGGCACCAGCACGGTACGGCTGCCAATTTCCTCGGCCAGGGAGCTGATGTGCATGCCGGCTGCGCCACCGGCGCAGACCAGGGCGAAGTCGCGCGGATCATAGCCCCGCTCGATGGAGACCCGACGAATGCCGTTGACCATGTTGAGGTTGACGATGGTGCTGATGCCGTAGGCCGCCTTTTCCACGCTGATGCCGAGCGGGTCGGCCACGTGTTTTTTCACCGCCTGCCAGGCCGCATCCCGGTTCAGACGAATGGTGCCGCCCAGCACGGCGTCCGGGTTAAGGTAGCCGAGCACCAGGTTGGCGTCAGTCACGGTAGGACGGGTACCCCCCTTGCCGTAACACACGGGCCCGGGGGTCGCGCCCGCACTTTCGGGGCCCACCTGCAACATGCCGAACTCGTCCACCTGACAGATGGAGCCGCCGCCGGCGCCCAGGGTTTCCACCTGGATCATGGGCACGCCGATGCGGTAGCGCAAAAAGTCGATGTCCTTGCTCAGGTTGGTGTGGCTGTCTTTGGTCAGGGTGATGTCGAACGAGGTACCGCCCATGTCCACCGTGATCACGTTTTCGATGTCGAAGGGGCGCGCCACGTAAAGACCGGCCTGGGGCGCCGAAGCCGGGCCCGAGTTGATGGCGTTGACGGCCCTGCCCTGCATGGCCTCGCCGATGGCCAGGCCGCCGTTGGACTGAAAGTAGCGCACCGGATATTTGGCGCCCAGCTTCCTGAAGTACTCGTCGATGCGCTCCACATAGCGGCGCATTACCGGGCTCAGGTAGGCGTTGACGACCGTGGTGGAGGTGCGGCTGTATTCGCGGATCTGCGGGTACACCTCACTGCCGGTACACACGAAGACCCCGGGCAGCAGCTGCTCGATCAGCTCCTTGGCTCGCCGCTCGTGGGCCGGGTTGCGCACCGCCCACAGGAAGGAAATGGCCACGCTTTCGACCTGCTGCTCTTTGAAATAGGCCGCCGCGTCGATAATTTGCTGCTCGTTGAGCGGGCTGTACTCGGTGCCGTCGGCCAGAAAGCGGCCGTCTATGCCCCGGCGCAAATGGCGCGGCACTATCATGTGAGCCGGGGGGAAGTCGGCTTCGTAGCGATAACCTTCTTCCTTGTGGCCCAGTCGAATTTCTATGCTGTCTTCGTGGCCCGTGCTGCACAGCAGGCCCACCTTGACCCCTTTCTTCTCGATTAACGCATTGAGCGCCACCGTAGTGCCATTGATGCACAAATCGCATTCCTGCACTATCTGGCTCACCGGCTTGTTGAGCGACTCGGCAATCTGTCCCAGACCGTGGTGAATGGCAATGGTGCCGTCCTCGGGGGTAGAGGGGCTCTTGAATACCCGAATGTTGCCGTCGTTCTCGGCCAGTACGAAATCGGTGAAGGTGCCGCCGGCATCCACGCCCAGACGATATTTGCTACGCATAATCAGTTTCCTTACCTGTTAAATAGTTCAGCCACGCAGGCGTTCGGTCTCGGCCCAGTTCACGCTCAGGCAATCGGGGTTGAGCGCCACGCCGTATTCCAGCTCGGCCGCTTCCAGCGATACCAGACCATTGCGCACGTCTTCCTGCACCGCCTTGGGGTCCCGCTCGAAGGCAGGGCCGTAACCACCACCGCCCGGATTGATGTTGGTCACCCGCTCGCCCGGTTTAATGGTGAGCATGGTGTTGTGTTTGTGCACCTGCTGGCCGTCGGCTCTGTCCACCACCAGCTTGCCCAGCTTGGGCTCAGGCAGCCGGTTCTCGGCACCCGCCGCCCCCAGGGTGGCAATCTGGCGGCCTTCGCCGAAGGCGATGACCTGCATCTCGTGATCTCTCGGCTCCACTTCCCAGGCCGTACCCGAGCCACCGCGATACTTGCCGGCCCCCCCGCTGTCCTGCAGCAGGCCGTAGCGGTGAATGATGATGGGATAGGAATATTCGAGCAGCTCGACGTCGCCGGAGCTGAGCGCACCGAAGCAGCACAAGGGCCCCACCGCGTGCCAGCCATCCATCACCTGGGTGGCACCGGCGCCGGAGATAATGGACGCCAGTACCATGGTCACGTACTGTTCGCCGCTGCGCGGATCCATGCCCGCGATATTGATGCCGCTGGCATGGCCCCAGGAGGCGGTGACCCGTTCGGGAGCAGCCTGCTCCAGGGCCTGGCGCACGGCATCGGTCAGGGTTTCCATCGGGGTGGTCGTGCAGTTGACGTGGGGCGCCGGCTCAACCGCATTGCACAGGGTCCCCTTCTCGCCCAGATCCACGGTCACGCAGCGGTACAGGCCCTCGTTGTAGGGCGGCGGCAGCTGGGCAAACATCATCAGACCCAGATAGACACCGGACAGGGAGTTACCCTCGTAGGAGTTGATGAAATACGGGATTTGCGGCGGACTCTGCACGGCAATGTGCAGCTGGTCGCCGGTGACCGTGATGGTACTGGTGATTTCCATCTCGCCAAAGCCGTGACCGGCATCTTCCAGCATGGCACTGCCATGGTAGACGCCATCGGGGACGTCGCGGATCAGTGAACGCATCTGCCGATCGGCCATGTCTTTCAGCTCGGCGATGCAGGCCTTGACCGTGTCCACCCCGTATTTGTCGAGCAGCGCAATCAGATTGCGCTCCCCCACCCGGCAGGCGCCGTACTGGGCGTTGATGTCCCCTTCCTGATCACGCCTTGCACGCATGTTGGTGAGCAGCAGGTTGATCACGTCGTTCCTGGGCTTGCCCTGCTCCCACAGTTTGACCGGCGGAATGCGCAGGCCCTCGGCGTAAATTTCCTTGGCGTCCGGGTTATAACCGGCCGGTACCGGGCCGCCGATGTCGGTGAGGTGACCCTTGCACACGGTCCAGAACACCAGCTCGCCTTGGTAGAACACCGGTTTGTACATGCAGCAGTCCAGGATGTGGCTGCCCATGTAGGCCGGATCGTTGTGATAGATGACGTCCCCTTCCTGAATGTCGCCGTCGAAGAATTCGGCCACCGCCTTCATGGCCGGGATCAGCGAGCCCAGGTGAATGGGAATATCCTGGCCCTGAAGTATCATCTCGGGAAAATGGTCGAACAGGGCATTACTGTAATCGTGAGCCAGGTTGAACACGCTCGAACGCCCGGTCTTTTCCAGGGTGAGTGTCATTTCCCGCTGGGTGGTTTCCAGCGCTCCGCGCACCACCGCCAGGGTTATGGGATCTACATGTGTGGCCATCGTCTACCTTCCGTTTTATGACTGGCTGAATGACGGTTAACAAACTGTTACCGCAACGTTTCGCCGCCAGTATAAAAGCCGTTCCCCCCGGCCGAATTGACGATGAGCGCACCCGCTTTTGACCATCAACGCACCCGGCTGTGATGCACTGACTGGCAATAGCCGATGCGCTCAGGTTCAATTTTCTTACTGCCGGCTCCTTTTATGCTGCGTTGGTTAGTAATGGCTCAACAGGGGTTGAGCCTTATCTTGAGTGAAAAGGAGTTTGCCATGGCGAATATTTCGCACCCCCAGAGTTCGGATCCGGACTTTACCCGTTCACCCGTACCACAAAGCGCACGCATGTCCCGTTTCGGCCTTACCATGGCCTGGTGGTCGGTGTGCAGTGCCATGTTCTGGCTGGTCGTGTCTGCCACCCTGGCCATTCATTACGGCACCGTCAATACCCTTATCGGTCTGGGCCTGTCGGCGCTGTGCTACAGCCTGATCAATGCCGTTATCAGCCGCCATGCCATCCGTACCGGGCTGTCGGTGGGGCTCTTTTCCCACACCCTGCTGGGAAGATCGGGGGCGGCCCTTGCCACCCTGATCTTCTTCGCCACCGCCATTTATTACGGGGTGTTCGAAGGCTCGGTGATCGCGGTGGCCATTCAGGGTTACTTTCCATCTCTGACCCTGAACCAGGCCTATCTGCTGGTGGTGTTATACAGCGTGCCTCTGGTGCTGGGCAGCGTGCAGCGCTGGCTCGACAAGCTTAACGGCGTGCTGCTGCCCTTCTACCTGCTGGGGCTGGCGGCCGCGGTGCTGATGACCCTCAACAGCTACGGTTACAGCCATGCCTGGCTGGAACTGGGACCGGAAGGCGGTGCGCCAGCCGACGGCTGGTGGCGCTGCTTCAGCTACTTCATGGGGGTGTGGATCCTGATGATGTACACCTGGGACTATGCCCGCATGGGCAAAGAGGAAGATGCCGACTACCACGCCCGTTTCAATTTCGGCCTGCCCTTCTATGCGTTTACTTTTCTGGTCAACGGTGTGGTCGGCATCTTCCTGGCCGCCAGCATTCCCACCGATGGGCCCGTGACCGAGGTGTCGGTTGTGCTGGCTCTGCTGAAGCTGATGGGCTTTGCCGGTCTGGCCTTCGTCTGGGTCAGCCAGACCCGCATCAACACCGCCAACTTTTATCTGGCCACCATCAACCTGCAAAGCTGTCTGGAAAAAGGGCTGGGTCTGCGGCTGCCCAAGCTGGCCTGCGGCGTGCTGGTGGGCGTGGTGGTCTATCTGCTGATGCTGACCAATGTGTTCGAGTTCATCCTGCAGGCGCTGGCCTATCAGGGCATCTTAGTGGTGGCCTGGGTGGGTCTGGCGCTGAGCCATATTTTCTTCGATCCGGGCACGGTACGCTACGGCGAACAGGCCCCTCGTTTGCGCTCGGCCGGTCTCGGTGCCTGGCTGGCGGCAGCGGGTCTCGGCATCGGCTGCATGATGGCGGGAGAACACTGGAGCAACCTGTCGGCGCCCCTGTCTTTTGTGACCGCCTTCGGCCTCTATAGTCTGCTCAACCGGCGTTCAGCCCGACTGGCTTCCGCAGAACAGTCCTGAAAGGACAACCGCGAACGGGTGTCATGCCGAATTATCTATCACTACAGCGGGCCCTGCGGGACCCGCTTTTTTGTGCCTCGGTTCCGGCCAGTTTGACGCATCCGCCCTATCTCATTAAACAATCGAGCTGCTTGACTGCTGTATTCATCCCGGGCAAAGGGCCCGCTCCGCCGACTCGCCGTAAATCCTTCCCTGGAGGCTCAACCGTGCCATCCGTGGCACGGATGGTCGGCGGAGCAGATCCCTTTGCCCTCCTTGATGCGTAGGCGTCGCCTGTTGGCACCGTCTGCTGGCAACCCGGCGTTTAATAATCGAGTTCCCCACAAACAACAAGAACCAGTTGAGCTCATCATGATTTATGAAGTGATCGAAGACGTTATCAAGCTGACACTTATCGTCGTCAGTCTTTATTTCGCGCTGGGTATCTATGTGCGTCGCAGGCAACCGGCGTGGTCCGGGCCTCTGGAGCAGCGTCGGCAGGCGATTCTGTGCGTGCTGGTGCTCGCGGTGACGGCGATAAAGGTAACCGAAGATGTGCTGGGCGGCGAGTCGGGGCCGTTCGACCGCACGATGCTGCTGTTTATTCGCAGCCACGGTTCGCCCTCGCTGACCGGCTTCTTCGAGGCGGTTACGCTCACCGGTTCGGCCACTGTGCTGACGCCGTTGACGCTGTTCACGACGGTCGGCTTGCTGCTGGCCAGGCACCGGGCCGAGGCGATACTGGTTGCCGCCTCGGTCACCAGCGGTGCCGCCGTGGTGTACGTGCTCAAAATGGCGGTGGGTCGCGCCCGGCCCGATCTGTGGCACACCGAATGGTATTGGGGCTCCAGCTTTCCCAGCGGCCATACGCTGGTAGTCACCGCCTTTGCGACGGCGGTCGCCTTGTGCGTTAGCCGAATGATGCCTGCCGCTCGCGGCTTCGCGCTGGCGGTGGCAATGCTGTGAGTCATGCTGGTCGCCTTTTCGCGTATGGTGCTGGGCGTACACTGGCCGACCGATGTACTGGCGGCGGCCTGCATCGGCGCCATGCTGCCGTTGGTGATCAAGGTGTTGCTTGCGCTACACCACGGCCGAGCCTGACGCGAGGCGGCTGCGTTGCCTCTCGTGCTCCGATCCAATATCTGACCAGATACTTAAGTATCAGACGTGGCTCCCCTGGCTCTTCTTCGGCTCGGCCTGAATCAGCGTCCAGCTTGCCTGACATCGCTCCAGCGCGGCACCTTTTGGCCCCCGACCCTGCTCGGTAATGGCCACCCTGCCCTGTTCGACGCACAGCACCGTCTGGGCCCGGGTACCATAGTCCGGACTCTGAATGAAGATGGACGACAACAGACTTTCCCATTCCGGGCCGACGCCGGTGTTGGGCAGGTGTTCGAGCGCGGCCCGGGTGTCGTCATCCAGCAGGCCGAAGGCCGTTCCTTCATGCACAGGCCCAAGTGTGGCCAGCCCCTGCTTGAGCCGCTCCACCTTGGGCCAGGGGGTATCGAGCATGGCGTTGGACAAGCCATAAAGCCCGGCCCCCAGCCGGCGGGCATCCGAACCGGGGCGGTTGCCGCCGTACCAGAGCTCGCCACGGGCCAGCTCCCCCACCAACAGGTTGAAACCGGCATAATCATCGCCCTTGACCAGTTGGTGACGTAAATAGGCCCCGGGATCCTGCTCGCCGGCCAGAAAGTCGGCCACCAGCTCGCCGCGGCTACGCCCCCCGGAACGAGCTCCGCCTTCCCGCACATTGGTCAGGGCGGCAAAACGGCCGGCTCGGGTCATGCCCAGCCAAGTCCCCCCGGCCTGCAAATCGCGACCGGCCCAGATATCGGGATGATCCGGCCACCAATGGGCCGACGCCGTGGGGCGGGCATAGAATTCGTCCCGGTTGGCCAGCAGATGCAGGCGTCCCTGTTCCGGCCGCCACGAAAAGGCAATAAGACACACAAGCGGGCTCCTCGGATAATATCGACAAGACCCTACTGTACTCCCGAGCGTGGCCCCAGGCCAGGATCAGGGCCGCTCCGGTTCGTCGTTTCTTATCCGAACGAAACTGGCGAATCGAGGCAGCCGCTCACCGGTTTCACCTCGGTAGCGATAGGTCACCACAGCGCCTACCGCCGGCGGATGTTGCCGCTGCCGATCGCTGAAACCCGTGCCCAGTTTAAAGCGGCGGCCATCGTTGGTTTCCACCAGCAGGGCACCCATCATGCCTGCGTATTTGCCCTGCCCGGGCAGATGCGCCAGTACCCGGGCTTCCGCATCCTGAAATCGTTTGAGCTTAAGCAGATCCTGGTTGCGAGTCGGCAGATAGAGGCTGTCGCGATGGCGCAGCATCAGCCCCTCGCCGCCCAGGGCTTCCACCTCGGTCAGGTAAGCGGCCAGAGCGGAATTATCGGGCAAGCGTCGCTGTTCAAGCAGCTCAATATAGGGGGTATCAAGATGTGAAAACAGTCGTTCCAGCGCCGTTAACCGCGCCTCGAACGGCAGCTCGCTGGCGGGCAGGTCGAACACCATGAAGCGGATCTGTCGCCATTCGGCCTCGTCGGGCCGGTAACGGCGTACCGCAGCCGACAAGTCTTCGAACCGCCCCCGGCCCAGCCAGAGTTCGCCGTCGAGCGCGGTATCGGGAAAGCCGGCCACAAACCAGTCGGGCGCCGAAAAACGATGTCCGCCACGCGACAGCAGCTCGCGTCCGTTCCACCAGGCGCGTACCCCGTCCAGCTTTTCGCTGACCCGGTAATGGGTCACATCCTGCTGTTGATACTCGGCCGCCAGCTGTAATGGGGGCGAGTCTTGAGCCTGGACATGGCAGCCGAGCGGGGTCAGTACCAGCGGCACCAGCAGCAAAATCGGTTGCATGGCAAACGGTGACATGGTCAATCCTCCTTCTTCTGTGCCGCCAAGTATAGGCGCCAGGATCGAAGACAAGGGGCGGCGGCCACCGGTTGACCTGCGTTGGCTTACCGCTGCTGATCCGGCACCACATTGACGGGCCGGGCAGCAGACCAGCCAAAGGCAAACTGCGCCAGCTGCAACACCAGCATCAACAGTAGCGCCCACTGCCAATCGCCGCCAACATCGCGCAACAGGCCCAGCGATACCGGCCCCAGTGCCGCCAGCAGATAGCCGATGCTCTGGGCCATGGCCGACAGCGCCGTGGCCTGAGCCGTGTTGGCCGCCCGCAGTACGAAGAAGGACAACGCCAGACTGAGCGCGCTGCCACAACCCATGCCTATCAGTGTCGCCCACAACAGGGGCGCCGCCGCAGGCTGCCACCAGAGTCCGGCAATGCCGACAAAGGAAACGATAAAGGTACCCAGCACCAGCAATCGCTGATTGCTCATCTTGGCCGCCAGTATCGGTACCAGCAGGTTGAAGGGAATACTCACCAGGTTGATCAGCGCCGTGGCGGTACCGGCTTCATGGGCGTCCAGGCCATTTTCCAGCAGGATTTTCGGCAGCCAGGTGGCCATGGAGTAGAAGTAAAACGACTGCAGCCCCATGTATAAGGTGATGGACCAGGCAAGCCGGTCTCGCCACAGGCTGACACGAACCGGGTTTTGTGGTCGTCCCACCCCTTTTACCCCAAGCATCGGCAACCAGAACAACAGGCTGAGCAGCGGCAGTATCGCCCACAGGGCCACCGGATAACGCCAGCTGCCAAACTGTTCCAGCAAAGGCACGGCCAGATATACACCCATGCCCGCCCCCAGGCTGAGGGTAACTGAATACAGGCCCGTCATCAGCCCCACCTGACGGGGGAAAAAGGCTTTCACCAGCCCGGGGATCAACACGTTGAGCACGGCGATGGCCAGGCCCAGCAGCAGGGTGCCGAGGATCACCAGCGGATAGTTATCTACCAGTCGCAGTCCCACGCCCAGGCTTATCACCATGAGGCCGGTAATCGTCAGCCACTGGGGCGCCCAGCGGCGAGTGAGCCAGGGCACACAGATGGACATGACGCCGAAACACAGCAGGGGCAAGGTCGTCAGCAGGCTGAAGGCACTGGCGCTGATATCCAGCGTGGCGCGAATTTCCATCACCAGCGGCCCTACCACCACCAGACCACCACGCAGGTTGGCGGCGGCCAGCATCAGAGCCACTATGGCCAGCAAAGCAATAACGGGACGGCCCAAGAAGGGGCCATCGGGCGAGGTTGTTGTCATTATTATCCCTTAGTATGCGACAGCGGCGGCCTGGCAATACATCTTCTATCTAACGGCAAGGCGCATCGACGATGATTGTTGGCAGTAATTCGAAAGTAGCCCATGTTAGGATCTGCGATCAAAGAGAGCAAGTAACACAAAAATATCAATTACTTGATGTGGCGCCTGCCACTGACATAGTTAAATGGTTAATATCGGGCAAAAGCGGTAATAACAGGAAATATCATGCTGGATCCAAAAGATATCACTGCCGTTATTCTGGCCGGAGGCGAGGGTCGGCGCATGCAGGGCGCAGACAAGGGGCTGCTGGAGCTGTGGGGAAAGCCGTTGGTCGTTCATCTGCTGGAACGACTCGGCCCTCAGGTGGGAAAGGTGCTGATCAATGCCAACCGCAATCTGGAACACTACCGGCAACTGGCACCGGTGGTGCCGGATAGCAACGGTGACTATGCCGGCCCTCTGGCCGGATTTGAAGCCGGGCTGAGCCATGCGCCCAGCGAATGGGTATTGTTCGTGCCCTGCGACAGCCCGCTGGTGCCTGCCGATCTGGCACGGCGGATGTGTGCCGCCATACGCCATCACGATCAAATCGCGGTGGTGGACGACGGCACCCGGCTCCACTCCGCCACCGCCCTGGTGCACCAGTCGTTGCTGCCCTCCCTTCACAACTATTTGGATGGCGGCGATCGCAAGCTGCAGCTGTGGTATGAGCGCCACCAGCTGGTGCCGGTAGACTTCGGCGACCAGGCCGACGCCTTTATCAACCTCAATACCGACGAAGCCCTGCAACAGCTGGAGCAGGGGGGCCAGGAATAAACAAAAAAGGGGCGGCGTTATTTAAATAACGCCGCCCCTTTTTTATCAGGTAAAGATTAGGAGCCGAAGTAGCGCACAAACTGTGCCGGATCCCGCTCGGGCAGTTTACGTACTTCTACCTGAGCCGTACCCAGATACAGGAAGCCGACGATCTGGTCCTGCGCGTCCAGACCCAGCGCCTGATGCACATTGCGGTCGAAGGCAAACCAGCCGGTACGCCAGATGCCGTTATAACCCAGCGCCAGCGCCGCCATCTGCATCGCCATCAGGGCACAGCCGGCAGAGATTTCCTGCTCCAGCTGCGGCACCTTGTCGTGGGGCTTCACCTTGGCCACCACTGTGATCACCATGGGGGCGCGCAGCGGCGCCAGTCGGGCTTTCTCGACCGTCTCGGCAGGCTCGCCTTTAGCTTCGGTGGCGGCGGCCAGAATGTCACCCAGTTTTTCCCGCTGCTCGCCGCCGAACACGATGAATTCCCAGGGAGTCAGGGCCGCATGATCCGGCGCCCGCAGACCGGCCTTGAAAATGGTCTCCAGCTGCTCGCCCGCCGGGGCCGGCTCAACCAGTCGGGGGTTGGAGTGGCGATTGAGTAACAGTTCCAGTGCATCCATGATGTAAAACCTTCTGTAATAAGCTCGAATTGCGATGCCCGCTACCTTAGCAGCACAGCGCGTGGGCATAAAGCCCCGCAGGCGTGGCAAGGCGTGACCATCAGATCACCGCCGCCAGTTCGGCGCCCTGGCGGATGGCCCGCTTGGCGTCCAGTTCTGCCGCCACGTCGGCACCGCCAATCAGGTGCACCTTGCTGCCCTGCTGTTCCAGCGTCGCCTGCAGGCTGCGATCCGGCTGCTGGCCGGCGCAGATAATGACGTTGTCCACCGCCAGGCACAACAACTCGCCGTCCCGCTCTATATGCAGCCCCTCATCGTCGATGCGTTTGTAGCCGACGCCGCCCCACATCTTCACGCCGTGGTGGCGCAGGCTGGCCTTGTGGATCCAGCCGGTGGTCTTGCCGAGCCCCTTGCCCGGATTGCCCTCCTTGCGCTGCAGCAGCCAGAGCCGGCGTTGCGGCACCACCGACACGGGCGCCATCAGGGCTCCCGGCGCGCGATACTGCCGGTCTATACCCCACTCGGCCAGCCATTGTTCGGTGCTCTGATTCGCCCTGGCCACCAGAAATTCGGCCACATCAAATCCGATGCCGCCGGCACCTATGATGGCCACTTTTTCTCCCACCGGGGCGTGATGAGCCAGCACATCCAGATAGCTCAATACCCTGGGATGAGCGATGCCGTCTATCTCGGGGGTACGAGGGCGAATGCCGCTGGCAAGGATCACCTCGTCAAACCCGGCCAGCAGCTCGGCCGTCGCTTCGGTGTTCAGCTTCAGCGCCACTCCGGTCTGCGCCAGTCGGTGGCGATAATAGCGCAGGGTCTCGAAAAACTCTTCCTTGCCCGGTATCTGCTTGGCGTAATTGAACTGGCCGCCGATTTCCGCCGCCCGCTCGAACAGGGTGACTTTGTGGCCGCGCTCGGCGGCCTGGCAGGCAAAGCTCAGCCCGGCCGGACCCGCGCCCACCACCGCCAGCCGCTTGGGGCTCTTGGTCGGCACAAAATTCAGCTCGGTTTCATGGCAGGCTCTGGGGTTCACCAGGCAGGAGGCACGTCTGCGCTTGAACACATGATCCAGACAAGCCTGATTGCAGGCGATACAGGTGTTGATCAACTCCGCCTGCCCCGACGCCGCCTTGGCAACGAAGTCCGCATCCGCCAGAAAAGGCCGGGCCATGCACACCAGATCCGCCTGGTCCGAGGCCAGTATTCGCTCGGCCACCTCGGGGGTATTGATGCGATTGGTGGCAATAACCGGTACCGAGAGCGCCTGCCGTACTCTTTCCGTAACCCAGCTGAACGCCGCCCTGGGCACGCTGGTGGAGATGGTGGGCATCCGCGCCTCGTGCCAGCCGATGCCGGTGTTGATGAGGGTGACGCCCGCCTGTTCCAGCGCCCGACCCAACGCAATCACCTCCTCCAGGCTGGATCCCTGCTCCACCAGATCCAGCATCGACAAGCGGAAGATCACAATAAAATCATCGCCCACGGCAGTGCGTACCGCCCTCACTATCTCCAGCGCAAAGCGGTGGCGGCGTTCACTATTGCCACCCCATTCGTCGTCTCTGTGGTTGGTTCGGCTGCAGATGAACTGATTGATCAGATAGCCTTCGGAGCCCATGATTTCGACCCCGTCATAACCGGCCTGTCGGGCAAGCAAGGCGGTATGGGCGAAGTCGGCGATGCAGTTGTGAATCTGGCGTGGGCTCATGGCCCTGGGTTTGAACGGGCTGATGGGCGCAGCTTCGGCCGACGGCGCCTGCAGGAAAGGATGCCAGGCATAGCGGCCGGCATGCAGTATTTGCAGGGCGATTTTGCCGCCCTCTTCATGCACTGCGTCCGTCAGCAATCGATGGCGAGCCACCTGCCAGGAAAAACCGAGCTGGGCCGCATGGGGCAGCAGGCGGCCGCGAAAATTGGGAGCCATGCCGCCGGTGATGATCAACCCCACGCCGCCACGAGACCGTTCCCGATAAAAGGCGGCCAGCTTTTTAAACCCCCCTTTTTCTTCTTCCAGCCCGGTGTGCATGGAGCCCATGATCACCCGGTTTTTCAGTGTGGTGAAGCCCAGATCCAGGGGCGCCAGTAAATGGGGGTAATGGCTCATGATCCCTCCGCCGTACAAGACAGGTTTGACCACTCGAGGCTAATGGATCGCAGCGCCATTTTCAAACACTTGTTTTAGCCCCGATTTTCACGGTAAACCGGTCGCCGCTCATGGTATTGCGCCGCGGCTGCCGTCATAATGGACCGACTCGACAATTATTCCGATTAAGGCGTTGCTATGTGGTCTGCCATCAAGTGGTTATTTCGTACTCTGGGCCGGGTGCTGAATGCCATTCGCCTCCTGATAACCAACCTGCTGTTTCTCGCCGTACTGGTGTTCGTGGTGCTGATCTTCAGCGCCGGGGATGATGCACCTGCGTTGCCGGCCAAGGCCGCGCTGACACTGACCCTCACCGGGCCCGTGCTGGAGCAGGAAGCCACCGCCAGCCCCCGCCGTCTGGCCGAAAAATGGCTGTCTGGCGATACCACACCCCCGCCCATGACCCTGAGTCAGATCAAGGAAGCCCTGGATCGTGCCCGCAACGACGAACGCATCGGTGCCCTGGTGCTGCGGCTGCAGAACATGAGCGAGTCCAGCCTGACCAAGCTGGATGAAGTCGGCGAAGCCATCGAGGGGTTCAAGACCTCAGGCAAGCCGGTGTATGCCCTTGGCGACTACTACACTCAGGGCCAGTATTATCTGGCGGCCCACGCCGACGAAGTGCTGCTGAACCCGGCCGGCGCCGTCACCATTCAGGGCCTCGGCGTTTACCGGCTGCACTACAAGTCTGCCTTCGAGCGTTTCAACATCACCCCCCATGTGTTCCGGGTGGGCACCTACAAGTCGTTCGTGGAGCCCTATCTGCGTGACGACATGTCCGAAGAGAGCCGCGAAGATACCCTGCGCTGGCTCGGCCAACTGTGGCAGCATTATCAGGACAACATAGTCCGGCTGCGGGATATTCCCGCCGATCATATCAACCCGAGCAAAGAGCAGTTGCTGAACCGCTTTGGCGCCGTGGATGGTGACCCGGCACGCTATGCCCTTGAGCAGGGTCTGGTCGACCGGCTCGCCAGCCGCAACGAAATGCTGCAGACCGTGGCCGAGCAGGTGGGCTGGGACAGCCAGGCCAACCGCTACATGAGTGTCGACATTCCCGCCTACCTCAGCCACAGCGCGCCGCGCAAGAATGCCGCCCCGGCGGTGGGCCTGATCACCGCCAGCGGCGCCATCATGAGTGGCGATGCGGGTCCCAATACCATCAACGACGAATACCTCGGTCAGCTGATCGATGAAGCCCGACTGGACGCGGACATTCACGCCCTGGTGCTGCGCATCGACAGCCCCGGCGGCAGCGCCTTTGCCGCCGAGCAAATCCGCAGCAGCCTGTTGCGCTTCAAGGAAAGCGGCAAGCCGCTGGTGGTATCCATGGGCAGTACCGCCGCCTCCGGTGGTTACTGGATAGCGGCCGACGCCGACAAGATTTACGCCGCGCCCACCACTCTCACCGGCTCCATCGGCGTGTTCGGCCTCTTCCTCACCTTCGAGGAAGCCTTCGAGAAGCTGGGCCTGCACACCGACGGCGTCGGCACCACCGACTTTGTGGGTGCAGGCCTGACCACGGGTCTGCCGGAGCACACCAAGCAACTGATCCAGATGGGAGTTGAACACACCTACGATCAGTTCGTCGAGCTGGTGGCCAAGGGCCGGAGCATGAAGCCGGAACAGGTGGAGCGCGCCGCTCAGGGTCACGTCTGGACCGGACAGGATGCCCAGGCGCTGGGTCTGGTGGATGAGCTGGGTTATCTGGACGATGCCCTGGCCGGTGCCGCCGGCCTGGCCGAGCTGGCGGAGTTCAGCGTCAAGCCGGTGAAACTGCCCAGCTCCGCCAAAGAAATGCTGCTGGAACAGCTGTTGCTGGACTCGGGCGTACTGAGCGACTGGGCTACCGCCGCCCTGCCGGCGGTATTGCGCCCGGCCGGTGAACAGCTCAAGAACGAACTGTCGGCTCTGAGTCACTTCAATGATATTCGCGGCCAGTATGTGCTGTGTGTGGAATGTCAGGAGTTTTAATGCACCAGAAAAAAATCTACATCGCCTACACCGGCGGTACTATCGGCATGCAAAAATCCGCCCGGGGCTATGTGCCCCAGGCGGGCTTCATGACCGACTGTCTGGCCCATACGCCGGAGTTTCATCGCACCGAGATGCCGGCCTACCATATTCACGAGTACGACCCCCTGATCGACTCTTCGGACATGACCCCCGCCGACTGGCAGCGCATTGCCGACGATATCAAGACCAATTACGACGACTACGACGGCTTTGTGGTGCTGCACGGCACCGACACCATGGCGTTTACCGCCGCGGCGCTGTCGTTCATGCTGGAAGATCTGGACAAGCCGGTGATCGTCACCGGCTCCCAGATCCCCCTGGCCGAGCTGCGCTCCGACGGCCGTCCCAACCTGCTCAACGCCCTCTATGTGGCCGCCTGTTACCCCATTCACGAAGTGGGGTTGTTCTTCAACAACCGCCTGTATCGGGGGAACCGCGCCAGCAAGGTGCACGCCGACGGCTTTCAGGCCTTCGACTCGCCCAACTTTCCGCCGCTGCTCAATGCGGGCATTCATATCAGCCTGGAATCGGGGACGCTTGGCAGTACCACCGGCAAGCCGCTGACCGTCAGCCCCATCACGCCCCAACCCATAGGGGTAATCACTCTTTATCCGGGTATTTCCGCCGAAGTGATCGGCAACATACTGCAACAACCGGTCAAGGCGCTGCTGCTGTTGTCTTACGGGGTGGGCAATGCCCCCCAGAACGAGGCCATGCTGACCCTGCTGGCCGAAGCCTCGGCCCGGGGCGTGATTATCGTCAACCTGACCCAATGCCTGCGCGGCACCGTCAACATGGACGGCTACGCCACCGGCCACGCCCTGGCCCAGGCCGGGGTGATCTCCGGTTACGACATGACCACAGAAGCGGCGCTGGCCAAGCTCCACTATCTGCTGAGCAAAAACCTGCCACCGGAAGAAATACGCGAGCTGATGAGGCAGAATTTGCGCGGTGAATTGAGCAGGCCGGCGTAAGGAAAATCAGGTGCCGCGCATGCTCTGCAGTTCGGCGTTATAGATAAAGCTCAGCAAGCTGGGCCTGCCGGCTAAAGCGGCATCGACAACACACCAACTATTACGCTGTTGCTTAAGGCTTATGGCTATCGCTGTCTTTTTCCCGATACAGCTGCCAGTGATTGAGCAGCTCGGCCATGTTGGCGACGCTCAGCTTGTGCATGGCCGAGGCGCGGTGCACTTCTACCGTGCGCACGGCTACACACAGTTGCTCGGCGATCGCCTTGTTGGTCAAACCGGTAGCGACCAAGGACACCACTTCCCGCTCGCGTACCGATAGCCGGGTGAAACACCGGTGCACCCGGGCCTGTTCGGTCAACCGATCTACCTTCCGCCGGGCCTGACCTAACGCGGTGGCCAGGCGGCGGGCATCTATCGGCTTTTCGAGAAAATCCACCGCCCCCAGTTTCATCGCTTCCACCGCCTGAGGCACATCACCATGACCGGTCAGCAATATCACCGCCACCGTGCTGCGGCGCTGTTGCAGTGCCCCGAGCACCGCCAGGCCGTCCAGCTCTGGCATGGCCAGATCCAGCAACAGAATGGCCGGTTTATCATCCTCCAGCTCACCCAGAAACTGCCGCGGACAAGACCAGCCCAGGCTGACATGTCCCATGGCATTCAGCAGGAAACGATTGGCCGCCACCACCTGCTCGTCGTCGTCCAGAATGTAAATCTGCATCAGGCCTCCTCAGGCAAAAACAGCGTGGCACGGGTACCCCGACCGGTATTAACCAATGTCAGGCGCCCGCCGAGGCGAAGCGCCAGCCGGTGGCTGACCAGCAGCCCTATGCCCATACCGTGATAGTGGCTGGCCGGCAGGCTCTGCTGCATAGCCTCGATAATGTGACCGGCCACTCCGCCGGCATCGTCTTCTACCGTCAGGTGCCAGGCTCCCGCCTCGTGGTGTGCGGTCAGCAACATGATGCCGCCGCGGTTTTCCCGGCCATGAGTCTCACGGCCATTATCCGCTCGGGCATGAGCGTCCAGCGCATTACCGAGCAGATTATTGAGGATCTGCTCAACCGCCGGACGCACCGACAACAGGGTGCCGGCCTCGGTTCGGGCAGAAAGCCGCACTCCCTTCGCGTCTGCCCGAGGGCCAATTCTCGCCACCAGCTCCCGACACACCTCCGCCGGTTCGAACGCCTCTGCGCGAGGCAAGGGCTGGGTAGCCCACTGGCGAAAACGGCGAATAATGGCCGCCCCCCGCTCGGTTTCCGCCACTATGTGACCGAAGGCCTCCTGTTGCGGCCCGGAATCACTCACCAATTCCCCCGCCTGGGCATAAGCCTGAATCGCCGACAGCGGCTGGTTCAGCTCATGCGCCAGGCCGGTGGCCATTTCGCCCACCAGGATGCGTTGTCGTGCCTGGGACAGCTCCTGCTCTTTGTGCTGCATCAGATCATGCAATTTATCCCGCTCCTGAGTCCGCCTGAGCAGTAACAGGGTCACACGATAGTGGTGCAACAACATGGCCAGCACTATGACCACGAGTGCAGCCAGAAAAGGCCAGTAACGCCCAATCAACTGACGCAGCAGCCGCAAGGGCGACGCAGAATCGGATGCCGGACCCAGTTGCCAGTCTGCCAGTAACCGTTCGACCTCGTCCAGCCGAATGGCCGCCCCCCACACGGGGCGACCATGGTGCTCCAGATTGAGCAAGGCCCTGCTAATCGCCCGCAGCACACCTTCATCCGCCGCCCCTACGGCGGCGAAGCTCCAGCCCGGATACAGCGGGGTCGAGCGCGCACAGGTGGCGTCATCCTCCACCATCAGGGCCAGAAAGTCCGCCGCCTCGATAAGGCCCTCTTGCGCCATGCTTTCCAGCAGGCAGGTCGGCAGCATGGCCGCACTGAGGGCACCGTCACGTAACAGATACACTAGGGCATCCACCGGATAACCGGTAAAGCGAAGATCCAACTCTGCAGGCAAAACACCCCGGCGACGCAACTGCTCCGCCACCAACAAATAGCCACCAAAGGCCTGCTCGTGCACCGCCCCCACCGGCTTGCCCCGCAGTTGCTCGGGCGCGGTCATGTCGCCGTCGGCCCTTACCCACAGGGTACCGGCCACGCTTTCTCGCGCCAGGCCGTAATGAGGATCAAGATAAGACGCCAGCCAGTTCAGCCCCTGCCCCCGGTTCAACATGAAGTGCGCCGGGTTGGTCACCACAAAGTCGAGCTGGCCGGTCGCCAACTCGTCATCCAGTTGCTGCTGGGTGAAAAAATACCCCTCGAAGCGCTCCCCGGGAAGGGCACCATTGAGTGCGGCCAGCGTCGGTGCCCATTCGGTACGCGACTGCGCCTCACCTCTGAAGGCCAGAAAACCCACCCGATACTGCTTGGCCAGCGCCGGTAAACTAAAGAACAACAGCAGCCACAGAATGAGGCCATGACAAAGAGACCCTTTCCGGAGCCTAACCCGAAGCCTGCTGCACCGGCTCGTCATCAAGACGCCGGTACCGGCAACCACAGCGGCGTGTGGCCGGTATGGTCCGTGAAAGCCTGCAGATCGGTCTTGCTCAGCAAAACGGTGGCGGTATTGCGTAGCGGATGGCAGTGAAAGTCGTTGCCGGTTTGCAGCTCCTGGTCCAGCCACAGCTCTACCTCTTGCTCGCGGTCGTTCACCAGCGCCAGCATCGACACATGACCGGGCTCGACTCCCAGATAACGCCGCAACCGGTCGGCGGAGGCGAAGCCGAGCCGGGACCAGCCGACATACCGCGACAGGGCTTTCAGATCCACCTGCTTGTCGGAGCGGGTCAGCAAGAGGGCGTGGCGACGACCGTAGTTGTCACGCAGAAACAGGTTCTTGAGCCGGGTACCGGGCCTGTTGAGCAGCAGCCGGTCGGCGTCTTCACAGCTATGGAGTGGCGGGTGTTCTATCAGCGGTGGCGTAATGCCCCAGCCGGCCAGCAAGCCCATCAGGGTCTCGCTGTTCATGATGTCTTGTGTTGCTGTCATGGGCAATATCAGGCAATTCACGGAGTGCCTCAGCATATCGCCCGCGCGCAGTCTTTGCCACCCCGGGCCCGTTCGACCCGGGAGAAGCCTGCCCAAAGCGGGCCTCGCGGCTTAACGGGCCGGATTCACCGCCAGTACGTCGGCGCGGATCACCGACTGCTCGGCAATCAAATCGGTCACCACGGCGCGGCTGGACTTGTAATGCGGCGTCAGCTTGTGCTCGGCCAGGGCGGCCTCGTCCTGGTAAATTTCATACAGCCAGAACAGCTCGGGATCGGCCTTGTCCCGCAGTACATCAAAGGTGTGACAACCGGGCTCGTCGCGTACCGAAGCGGCCGCATTGGGCAGCATGGCCGCCAGAAAGGTCTCGGTAGTGCCGGGCTTGAGCTTGGTTTTGACAATAATCGAATACATTGTAAACTCCATTTGTTTATCTAAAATCAATAAATAGTACACAATATTTTCAGCCAAGAGACAAGGAGCCCCGCCATGGAAAGACCCAGTCGTTTGAACGGCATGCGTCATATCGCCTTCACTATGCCCAATCTGGAAGAATGTGAGCGTTTTTACACCGAGATCATGGGCATGGAGCTGTTACGCCGGGCCCACAAGGATCTGGTGTACCTCACCTGCGGCAACGACAACCTGTCTCTGGGCCGCGCCGACCTGCCCGCCAGCGGTGTGCAGAGCATGGACCACTTCGGCTTTATCGTCGACAGCAAGGAAGAGCTGGAGCAGTGGTTCCTGTACCTGCAGAGCAAGGGTGTGACCATGCTGGACCGCCCGCACGACCACAGCGACGGCGCCCGCAGCTTCCACATTACCGATCCGGCCGGTAACGTGATCCAGCCTATCTACCATCCGGAGATCTCCGGTCAGCGCTTCACCAATCCGTAAATACCCCAGGATTTATGGATTGCCGTGGTTTTCCCTGCCACGGCTTTCCGTTATGGTAAGGACATCGACTTTGCAGCAGGCAATATGATGTCTCCGAACACAGATGAACTAAGAAGCCGCCGCCTGGCGGCGCTGATCACCCCGCACCAACTGAACACCCAATTCCCCCTCTCCGATACCATGGCCCAGACGGTGCTGACCGCCCGCGCCGAGATTGAAGCCATTCTGACCGGCACCAGCCACAAGCTGCTGGTGATAGTAGGACCCTGCTCCATTCACGACCCGGCCGCCGCCCTCGCCTACGCCGAGCGACTGGCCCCACTGCGTGCCCGTTATGCCGACAAGCTGTGTATAGTGATGCGCACCTATTTCGAAAAGCCGCGCACCATAGTCGGCTGGAAGGGGTTGATCAACGATCCGCATCTGGACGGCAGCTTCGACGTCAACACCGGCCTGCAACTGGCCCGCAAGTTATTGTGCGACATCAACGCCCTGGGGCTGCCCACCGCCACCGAGTTTCTGGATATGGTGACCGGTCAGTACATTGCCGATCTGATCAGCTGGGGCGCCATCGGGGCGCGCACCACCGAGTCTCAGGTACATCGTGAAATGGCCTCGGCCCTGTCGTGCCCGGTGGGGTTCAAGAACGGCACCGACGGCAACATTCAGATTGCACTGGACGCGGTACGCGCCGCCGGTCACCCGCATATTTTCTGCTCGCCGGACAAAGACGGTCAGATGACCATCTACCAGACCAGCGGCAATCCCTTCGGTCATTTGATCCTGCGCGGCGGCAAGGCGCCCAACTACGACGCCGACAGCGTGGCCGAGGCCGCAAACGGGCTGGAGCAGGTGGGTCTGTCACCCCGGCTGGTGGTGGATCTCAGCCATGGCAACAGCCTAAAGCAGCACCAGCGCCAGTTGCTGGTGGCACAGGACATCTGCAACCAGCTCAAGGGCGGCAGCCGCCGTATTGCCGGGATCATGGCCGAGAGCTTTATCGAATCGGGTCGCCAGGATGTGGTGGAAGGCAAGGCGGACGTATTCGGCCAGAGCATCACCGACGCCTGCCTGGGCTGGGACGACACCGAGCAGTTGCTGGAAACCCTGTATCAGGCATGAAGTGCAAGCGATAAGCGGTAAGCTGGCGTCCATTTATGCGGCGTAAATCGGTCGGCAACGACATGTCTGCCAGAATGGCATATCGCCTGAGGGCCTCGTGCGATGTGAGCCGCCAGCTGAAGCGGCGGCAACCATTGGCCGCTTGCGGCTGACCTTCCCGCGCTTCACTCTTCCGGCAGCATAATCCGGCGGCCATCCTGCTCGAATACCCGCACCTTGACCTCAAACACCTCGGCGATAAGTGCAGGGGTAATGATCTCGGGGGCGCCCCGCGCCGCCAGCCGCCCCCGGTGCAAACACCAGATCTCGTCCGCGTACTGGCAGGCGAGGTTGATGTCATGAATCGAGGCCACCACCGCCAGTCCTTGTTCCGCATAACCGCGCAGCAGGCGCAGGGTGGCGAGCTGATGATGCCAGTCCAGTCCAGCCAGGGGCTCGTCCAGCAGTAACAGGCGAGCATCGGGGTTGGTGGCGGGGTCAACCTGCAACAGGGTGCCGGCAATCAGCAACCGTTGCTGCTCACCGCCAGACAGGGTGTTCAACTGACGAGCATAAAGCGGCTCCAGCCCCAGAGGGCCGGCCAAATCGGCGATGGCCCGACACACCGCTGCGCTCACTCCGCCCAGCGGCTCGGCCCCCAGCGCCAGCAATTCATAGCCACGCAAGCCATGAGGCAATACCGTCTGCTGAACCAGCATGGCCCTGTGCCGGGCCAGCTCGTGCAGGCTGAAACCGGACAAGGCCTGGCCGTCCAACCGGACCCGGCCTTCACCGTCGCTGTCACTCAGGCCTGCCGCGCCCGCCAGCAGGCTGGACTTGCCACTGCCGTTTGGGCCAATCAGCAGAGTCAGCCGACCCGGCGCAAATGCCCCGCTGACGGGGCCGACCCGTCCGGTCTGGGTAAAGTGTTCAAGCTCAAGCATGGCGACGCACCAACAACCAGATAAATATCGGAGCACCAACCGTTGCGGTGACGGCCCCGATAGGCAGCTCGCCCACAGTGAGCGCGGTGCGCGCCGCCACATCGGCCAGGGTCAGCATCATGCCGCCGGCCAGCATGGAGGCTGGCAGCAAGAAGCGCTGCTTGCCGCCAGCCAGCAACCGCAGCAGGTGCGGTACCACCAGGCCGACGAAACCGATGGGCCCGGCCATGGCCACGCTGAAGGCGGTGAGCAGGCACACCGCCAGCACCAGCCGGGGTTGCAACCACCGCACATTCAACCCCAGTAACCGGGCCTGATGCTCGCCCAACGCCAACACGTCGAGCTTCCTGCCCTGCCGCACCAGCCAGCCCAGCGCAAACAACGCCGGCAGCCACCACCACAACGACAGCGGCTGGCCATGGCCCAGACTGCCCATCATCCAGAACAGAAAACTGCGCAACGAAGCATCGTCGGCCAGATACAGTAACCAGGTCAGCACCGCACTGGCGAGAATGCCCACCGCTACCCCGAACAGCAACAGTGCCCCCGGCCCCAGTCGGCGGCGTGCCAGCGCCAGCAGCAAGAGGGTGACCAGCAAGGCGCCGACAAAGGCGGCCAGCGACAGGCTCCAGTAAGGCAGGGCCAGCCCAAAATGCACCGACAGCGACAGGGTCAACACCGCCGCCAGACTGGCCCCGCTGGAAATACCAATCAACCCGGGCTCGGCCAGCGGATTATGCAGCAACACCTGCAACACGGCGCCGCACAGGGCCAGACTGGCGCCCACCAGCACCGCCAGCAGGGTACGCGGCAGCCGCAACTGCCAGAACACCTGCTGCTCCAGCTGTGATACCGGTTGCCACAAGGCCTCGATGCCCACGCCCACGGCACCCAACTGCAGGCTGAGCAACATGGCCGCCAGCAGTGACAGACCCAATCCCAGCAGCCAGTATTGATATTTACGCTGTTGTTGCTGCAAGAGTGTGGCCAGCATCACAGGCTCGCCCAGGCAAACCAGGCCGGATACTGTTGCCACAGCAGGCGTACCGACATCACCAGCGACACCGTCACCAGCATGGGTTTGATGATACGGGTGCCCCGGGTCACCACCATCTTCGAGCCCAGCCGGGCGCCGACAAACTGCCCCAGCGCCATCGACAACCCCGCCACCCAGGCCACCTGGCCTCCGAGAATAAAGAACAGCAGCGAGGCGATGTTGGAGGTGAAGTTGAGCAACTTGGTGTGGGCCGTGGCTCTGGCCATGCTGAATCCGGCCAGGGCAATAAAGCCCAGGGCGAAGAAGGAGCCGGTGCCGGGGCCGAAGAAGCCGTCGTAAAAGCCGACGCCGGTGCCGATAAGAAGGGCGAAGGGAATAATACCCAAGCGACGCTGGCGGTCCTGATCCCCTACCCGGGGTGAAAACAGAAAATACAGCGCAAAGGCCGCCAGCAGAAAAGGCAGCACTTTTTGCAGAATAGACGCATCGATACGCTGCACCAGCAAGGTGCCAAGCATGCTGCCGATAAAGGTACAGACCACCGCCCACTTCATGGTTCGCCAGTCAATCAGCCCCCGGCGCAGGTAGTAAAAGGTGGCAGAAAACGAACCGAAGCTGCTTTGCAGCTTGTTGGTGGCCAAGGCCACGGTCGGCGGCATGCCGGTGGCCAGCAGCGCCGGCACCGTGATCAGGCCGCCACCACCGGCAATGGCATCGATAAAGCCCGCCAGCAGCGCCGCCAGCGCCAGCAACCCCAGCGTAAGCAAGTCCAGTTCCATGATGATTCCGACATTCAGCACAAAGGCGCATAGACTATCAGGATGGCAAAAGCAGCAACAGCAAAACCCTCGGCTGGTCGTGTTTTCGCCATACAGATGAAGTGGTTAGCTCGGGTCCCGTTCAGCACAACCACTTTCTGCAACGACGCTGGCAGCATAAACCGCTTTACTCCCGGGCAGACCGCGCAAGGTCGTTTAGCCAGGCGGTTGGCTGTGGTAACGTAGCCTTATTATCCACGAGGAGAAATGTGATGACGGATTCTGTGCTGAGCCTGTTACCCGGTGACTTTCCCGATGCCGACGACAATGCCTTTCTGAACACAGGTGTGCGCCGGCTGGTGCTGGCCGGGGGCTGCTTCTGGTGCACCGAGGCGGTGTATCGCCAGCTGAACGGGGTGCTGAACGTGGTCTCAGGTTATACGGGCGGCACGGCCGACACCGCAAATTATGATGCCGTGTGCAGTGGCAACACCGACCATGCGGAAGCCATCGCCATCGAATACGACAGCGCCGACATCGGCCCCGGCACCCTGCTGAAGGTATTTTTCGGCATCGCCCACGATCCCACCCAGCTTAACCGCCAGGGTAACGACTGTGGTCGCCAGTATCGCTCGGCGGTATTTTATCAGGACGGCGCCGAACGCCAGCTGACCGCCGACTATATTGCCTTGCTGGAGAAAAACACCGTATTTCGGGCGCCGGTGGTCACCAGCCTAGAGCCGTTGACCACATTTTATCCGGCAGAGACCTATCATCAGAACTATGCGGCAACCAATCCCAACCAGCCCTATATCGCCGCCGTTGCCCAGCCCAAGGTGGCCAAGGTGCAACATTTCTTTAAACACCGGCTGAAAAAGGATCTGTAACCATGGCACAAACTCCCAGTCCCTACGATCTGAGCCCCCCTACGGACGCGCAGTTGCAGCAACTTGCCGCACAACTGAGCGAAGATGAAAAACGAATTTTGCTGAGTCAGGGTACCGAAGCCCCGTTTTGCGGCGGCCTGCTCGATAACCACCAGGATGGCAGCTACGTATGCAAGCTGTGCGCCCTGCCGCTGTTCTCTTCGGCCTGCAAGTTCGAGTCCGGCTCCGGCTGGCCCAGCTTTTACGCGCCCTATCACCCGGATCATATTCTGGAGCTGTCGGATGTGAGCCACGGCATGCGCCGGGTCGAAATTCGCTGCCGCCGGTGCGACGGCCACATGGGTCATGTGTTTCCGGACGGCCCGGCCCCCACCGGCCTGCGCTATTGCCTGAACTCGGCCTCGCTCAATTTCTGTGCCGACGGCGAGCCCAAGCCGGACCCGCTGCGCCGCGGCGAGCGCGATTTTCTGTAAACGCTCGACGGTACATAGGCACTGCATGTGGTCACGCCCGGCAACCCGGCGTCGCCGGTAGACGTGCGCCGCATAAATGGGCGCCTACAGGAGCCGTTTTTCGTAGGGTCAACTTATTTTAGGTAAGAGTATTCGACCACATCATGCCGTGATGACACGGCAAGTCCATTGAAATGACCCTACGAGACCGACCGGCTCACGATGTCGCCGCCGCTGCAGCGATGCTCAGTTCGCTTCAAATCTCCGCACGAAGTCTGCTATCACCATGTCGTAGAGTTTGTCTTTCAAAAACACGTCTTCCACGCCGTGGTCGATGTTGGGGTTGTCGTTCACCTCTATCACCGCCACCCGGCCCTTCCCTTCCTTGATGTCCACGCCGTAGAGGCCATCGCCGATGGGCTTGACCGCCTTGAGCGCGGCGCCGATCACCGCCCTGGGCGCCTCGAAGGTGGGCAGGGTCACGAAACTGCCGGAGTCCGCTTCTTTGCCGCCGCCGTTGTGGCGGTAAATCTGCCAGTGGCCTTTTACCATAAAGTACTTGCAGGCGAAAATCGGCTGGTGGTTGAGCACCCCGATGCGCCAGTCAAATTCGGTAAAGAAATACTCCTGCGCCAGCACCAGCGCCGAGGCGTTGCGCAGAATCGCCAGCGTCTCTATCAGCGCCGCCCTGTCTGCCACCTTGTAGATGCCGCGAGAAAAGGCGCCGTCCGGGATCTTCAGCACCAGAGGATAACCCAGCTCATGCTCGAGCCAGCCCACGGATTCTTTCTCTTTCGGGTTCACCATCAGCGTTCTGGGGGTGGGCACGCCGTGCTTGGTAAAGCTCTCGGCCAGAAACACCTTGTTGGCACAACGTAAAATGGAAGTCGGCGAGTCAATCACCACCAGCCCCTCGTGCTCGGCCTTCTGGGCGAAGCGAAAGGTATGGTGATCGATGGCGGTGGTCTCGCGGATAAAGAGGCCGTCGTATTCCGCCAGTCGCTGATAATCCTTGCGGGTGATAAACTCCACGTTGACTCCGGCCCGCTCGCCGGCCTTGACGAAACGTTGCAGCGCCCTGGGATCGGAAGGCGGCAGCTCTTCGTCCGGGTTGACCAGCATGGCCAGATCGTAACGGTAACGCCTGGTGGCTTTGGGTTTGCGCCAGATGATGCGGGAATAGGCTTCCAGCGCCTCGGCGAAACGGTCTTCCTCCTCGCCCCGCAACTCTCTCGGCGACAAGGTAGCCAGCCCGGTCAGCTCCCAGCGTGAACGCTTCTTGAAGGTCAGCTCCAGCACCGGGCAAGGCAGCCGTTCGAACAGCTCCCGGCACAACGGCTCCAGCCCCGGCTCGGTCACCTGCCCGAAGTAGCTCTTCAGCTTGATCTGTTTTACCTCGTCATCGGTAACCAATGCCGCCAGCGTATCGGCCACCCCGTTAAAACCGAAGGCAAACAACCCCTTGTTGCGCAGGTTGTTGAGCGTGGCCACAGAGGGAATAACATGCTGACCCCGGGCTTCTGCCAACAGCGAACAATAATAGCCGTTTGACAGATACTTGCCGGTCTTGCACAGGTTGATCACCCTGGTGCGGGGGGCATTTTTGGCCGGGGGTTGCTTGAGGTAGGCCTGAAAGTCGACCAGGTTTTCGCTGGGAAAATACGGCGCCCAGGCGCTGAGTTCATCCACCACCAGGATAAGTTGAGTCATGTGAAAATCCGTTAGGGTTGCAGCCGCGATATGAGGTTCACTCTATACGCAAATTACCGTGAACACAGTGAAATTTTCTCGCGGCCAATATCAAATTATCGTATGTTGAGATCTCCCGTAACACCCTGTCGGTGACCTATGTCCGTCCCCCTCGTCCGCCCCGCCCTCAAGTCCGAACTGAACGAACTGGTGGCGCTTGAAGAACGCTGTTTCAGTCAGGACAGGATCAGCCGGCGCAGCTTTCAGCGCTTTATCGAACACCCGCAGGACAGGCTGCTGGTCGCCGAGCAAAACCGGCAACTGCTGGGCTATGTTCTGGTGCTGTTTCGCCGCAATACCCGGCTGGCACGGGTGTATTCCATCACGGTGGCCCCGGACGCCCGCGGCCTGGGGCTGGGCCGGGCGCTGATGAACGCCGCCGAAACCTGTGCCCGGGAACAGGGTGCCGTGTTCATGCGCCTGGAAGTACGGGCCGATAACGTGTCGGCGCAAAACCTCTACCAACGCCTGGGTTACCGCCAGTTCGGGGTCTACCACGACTATTACGAAGATCATCAAATTGCCCTGCGCTACCAGAAACGGGTACATCACTATCATCCGCTCAGTGGCAGCAAGGAAGTACCCTACTACCGCCAGACCACCGACTTTACCTGTGGTCCGGCCTCGCTGATGATGGCGGTGAGTGCCCTCAATCCGGATTACCGGCCGGAAATAGATGAAGAGCTGCAACTGTGGCGCGAGGCCACCACCATTTTCATGACCAGCGGCCATGGCGGCTGCGGCCCCCACGGCCTGGCACTGGCCGCCCACAGACGCGGCTTTAAGGTGGCGTTAACCCTCAATCAGACCGGGCCGCTGTTTGTGGGTGGCGTACGCACCGCCGACAAGAAACAGATACTGGAACGGGTGCATCAGCAGTTTCTGGCCCAGATGGACGCGCTGAATATTGAACCCGAATACGGCCACTTTACCCTGGTGCAACTGGAACAAGGGCTAGGCCGGGGCGGCCTGCCGCTGGTGTTGATCAGCACCTATCATCTGGACGGTCGCAAGGCGCCGCACTGGGTGCTGGTATGTGCCATCGACAAGGAATTCGTTTATATCCACGACCCGGATATCGACGAAGCCGCCGGGGAAAGTCCGGTCGACAAACAGTATCTGCCGATAGAACGCAGCCGCTTCGACCGTCTGGCCCGCTACGGTCAGCAGGGTTTGCGTACCCTGGTGTGGCTGTTCAGGGACTGAAAACACATCAACGGTCAGGAACTGTCGGTCATGGCAAGTCGCTGTCAATCACGAAAAAACAAAAAATATTATTAAACAATAACTTACCTAGATTCATTTTCTTCAGGCTCAAACATAACCCATCCGATATCGCTTCCCTTGCAGACAATCCTTTGTATAGTGACGCCAAATTATAAACAGTCTGAGAGAGAGCCTGTATGTTGAAAAAACACATTATCGCCTTTGGCCTGCTGCCGCTGATGTTTGCTGCCACCCCGGCCCTGGCCGGTGAAACCCTCAGTACTATTATCGGCGGTGCCGGTGGCGGTGCTGCCGGCGCATTACTCGGTAAACAAATGGGCGGTGACACCGGTGCCCTGGTGGGGGCCGCCCTGGGTGGCGCCGCCGGGGGCGCCGTGACCGCCGACAGAGGCAACAAGAACGAAGCCGCCATCGGCGGTGCCGTGGGCGCCCTGGGTGGTGCCGCGCTGGGTAAAAACCTGGCCGGTGACACGGGCCAGCTGATTGGTGCCGGTATCGGCGGCGGTGCCGGCTCGGCCCTGGGTGCGCGTTCCGGAGACGGCCACCGCGAAAAGGAAGTGCATCACTACTATCACGACAAGCGTTATAACAAGCACAAACATAAGCACAAAAACTGGCGCAAACATCGCCACGATCATGACTAGAACGATCGACCGACCACTACCTGAAAGGCCCGACATACAGCGGGCCTTTTCTTTATATCTCCCGCGGGTGGTATTTCGTATCGGCGATCCATTCGCATCATCATCTTCCTGTCATACGGTTGCTATCAAACTGCCATGATTCATCGCTAGCCTAAGCCGCAGTCATAAAGTGGTCATAACCCCATGTGAGCAAAGGATAAGTTAAAAATGAGCCAGTTTGAACTGAAGGACGAACAGAACCACCCCCGCACCGAGATGCCCGAGTTTACCCGGATGGTTGAACAGAGTCTGAGCCGCCGCCGCTTCCTCGGTGGTGCCGCCGCCCTGGGCGCCGTGGCTTTTTTCAGCGCCTCGCCACTTTCCCGCACCATGGCCGCCGCCACCGGGTGCAGCCCGCTGCTGGGTTTTGAAGCCGTCCCCACCAGCACCGCCGACACCTTTGTGGTACCGCCAGGCTACAAGGCCGAACGCCTGATCTCCTGGGGCGATCCGCTGTTTTCCAACGTCGCCGAGTTCATCAACGGCGGCGGCAACACGGCGGCCGCTCAGGCCGGTCAGTTTGGCGACAACAACGATGGCATGAGCTTTTTCCCGGTGGACGACAACACCGCCATCCTGGCCATCAACAACGAATACTGTAACTACGAGCTGATGTTCCCCCACCAGGGCAAGAACATGGGTGAAGAAGACGTCAAGTGCGCCCAGGCCGCCCACGGCGTGTCCGTTCTTACCCTTAAAAAGCAGGCTGATGGCTGGCGCTTTGAGAAAGACGGCAAGTTCAACCGCCGTATCGACGCCAACACCCCCATGGCCATCAGCGGTCCGGCTAGGGGCCATGACCTGCTCAAAACCCAGGCCGACCCCAAGGGCGAGCTGGCTCTGGGCACCTTCAACAACTGCGCCAACGGTATGACCCCCTGGGGCACCTACCTCACCTGTGAAGAAAACGTACACGGATACTTTGGCACCTCCGGCCAGGCCGAGATCACCCCGGCCCAGGCCCGTTACGGCATAGGTGCCGAAGACGCCGGCTGGCAGTGGCACAAGTTTGACGAGCGTTTCGATCTGGCCAAACACCCCAACGAAGCCAACCGCTTCGGCTGGGTAGTGGAAATAGACCCCAGGGACCCCGCTTCCACCCCGATAAAGCGCACTGCACTCGGCCGCTTCAAACACGAAAATGCCGAGCTGGTGATCGATAACGACGGTCATGTGGTGGTGTATCTGGGCGACGACGAACGCGGCGAGCACCTGTATCGCTTTGTCAGTGAAGGCAAGTACAACCCGAGCGACATAGCGGCCAACCGTGAGTTGCTGGACAAAGGCACCCTCTATGTGGCCCGCTTTAACGCTGCCAGCGAGGGTGAACTCAAGGGCAAGGGCGACTGGCTGGAACTGACCTTCGGTAAAAACGGCCTGACGCCGGAAAACGGCTTCAGCAGCCAGGCCGAGGTGTTGATCCACGCCCGCCTTGCCGCCACTCAAGTTGGCGCCACTACCATGGACAGGCCCGAGTGGGTAGCCGCTCACCCTACCGAACCGATGGTGTTCTGTACCCTGACCAACAACAAGAATCGGGGAGTAAAAGACAACCAGCCGGTCGACGGTCCCAACCCTCGCGCCGAAAACCATTACGGCCAGATCCTGCGCTGGCAGCCGGCCAATGGCAACCACACCGACGCCGGTTTCGATTGGGATCTGTTCCTGCTCGCCGGTAACCCTACCGTCCACAACGATGGCCTTTACGCCGGCTCCGCCAATATCAACGCCGACAACATGTTCAACAGCCCGGACGGCATCGGCTTTGACCAGGCCGGACGCCTGTGGATCCAGACCGACGGCAACTACTCCAACGAGGGCGATTTCGCCGGCCAGGGCAACAACCAGATGCTGTGTGCCGACCCGGGCACCGGTGAAGTACGCCGCTTTCTCACCGGTCCCATTGCCTGCGAAATAACCGGCCTGGCCTTCAGCCCGGATCAAAAAAACCTGTTCGTGGGTGTGCAACACCCGGGTGAAGAGCTTGCCGGATCTCACTTTCCTCTCGGTGGCGACAGCACCCCCCGCTCCAGTGTGATGATCATCACCCGCGAAGACGGAGGCATCATCGGCGCCTGATTACCTTCAGAGACTCGGGACTTGGGACATTGTAGGCCGGGGATCTCCGGCCTACAAAATAACGTCACTCCGGCGAAGGCCGGTGTCCATATCACAAACATCATCACACCAACAGATACCACTCAGCGTCTGCAATCAGCACCGCTGACAGCTCCCCGAAGGGGCATCATGATCTTCCACCCCTTTTGCTGATATGCTGTTTTTTTTCAAAAACATGCAACCAACCTGTGGGGAGCGCAATGCAATACAGAAAACTGGGCAACACCGATATCGACGTCAGTCTGATTGGTCTGGGCACCATGACCTGGGGCGAGCAGAATAGTAAAGCCGAGGCCCACGCCCAGCTGGACATGGCGGTGGATCACGGCATCAACCTTATCGACACCGCCGAGATGTATCCCATTCCGCCCAGAGAACACACCCGGGGCGACACCGAAACCATGATTGGCCACTGGCTCAAGGCCCGAGGCAAGCGCGAAGACCTGATCCTAGCCACCAAGGCGGTGGGGCCGTCACGCAATCCGGTACGGCCCTCCTACTTTCGCAACGGCAAGGCCTGCCTGGACAGAGCCAACCTGATTGAAGCAGCCAACGACAGTTTGCGCCGACTGCAAACCGACTACATCGACCTTTATCAACTGCACTGGCCGGACCGTAGCGCCAACTACTTTGGCAAGCTGGGCATGGACAGGCTGGAGCAGGAAGAAACGGTCCCTATTGAAGAAACCCTGCGCGCATTGGAAGAGCTGGTAGCAAGCGGAAAAATTCGCCAGATTGGCGTGTCCAACGAAACCCCCTGGGGTCTGCATCAATACCTGAAGCTGTCCGAGCAGGCCGGCCTGCCGCGCATCGTCAGCATTCAGAACCCCTACAACCTACTCAACCGCAGCTATGAAGTGGGCCTGTCGGAATTCAGCCTGCGCGAACAGGTCGGTCTGCTGGCGTATTCCCCACTGGCCTTTGGCATGCTCACCGGCAAATACGAAAACAACGCCCGCCCCGCCGGCGCCCGCCTGACCCTGTACGACCGTTTTCAGCGCTACCTCAACCCCCGCGCCCAGCAGGCAAGCCACGCCTACGCAGCCCTGGCCCGGGAGCACAACCTTACTCCGGCACAACTGGCCCAGGCCTTTGTGAACAGCCGCCCCTTCATGACCAGCAACCTCATCGGCGCCACCAACCTGACCCAACTGAAAGAAAACATCGACAGCGTGAACATCACCCTCAGCCCGGAACTGCTGTCGGCCGTAGAAGAACTGCACCAGCAGATACCCAATCCGGCGGTGTGAGCTCACTACATAGATGAGGCAAAAACTGACTCCCCGTGAGTACGGGGAACAGCCGTAGGCGGCTGGAGGATTAGAGAGCTGGGTCGGTTTATCCCCGTGCATACGGGGAACAGCTCCATATCCTCAGCCAGCTTGTCAGCCTTGGCGGTTTATCCCCGTGCGTACGGGGAACGGGCAGACACAATCGGTTCGGGCGATACCCGGTCGCGGTTTATCCCCGTGCGTACGGGGAACGGCGCAGCGCAGCTCAGAATCAGGACCGCAAGGGCGGTTTATCCCCGTGCGTACGGGGAACGGACCCCGTCGGCCAAGTCGCACCCGGGTTATGGCGGTTTATCCCCGTGCGTACGGGGAACGGGATTGTTGTGCTTTGAACCAAGCCGCGAATTTCGGTTTATCCCCGTGCGTACGGGGAACGGGTGCGGCTGGTGTCGTCCATGCGGCCACCCAGCGGTTTATCCCCGTGCGTACGGGGAACGGGCATCTCCGGCATGAACTTCGATGTGGAACTGCGGTTTATCCCCGTGCGTACGGGGAACGGGTGACAAGGTCGTTCGTTATCAGTCCGCAAAACGGTTTATCCCCGTGCGTACGGGGAACGGGTTTGGGTCATTTCCATTAGTAAAATCCTCGCGGTTTATCCCCGTGCGTACGGGGAACGGTACTGTTAATTTGAACAGGCTGTATAAATATACGGTTTATCCCCGTGCGTACGGGGAACGGTGGGACTGTCATTTCTTCACAACGAAATAAAGCGGTTTATCCCCGTGCGTACGGGGAACGGCCATTCGATTTGATTGTTCCAGCCCTCCACCTCGGTTTATCCCCGTGCGTACGGGGAACGGTCGTTTCCGAATTGAGAGGGAAAGGGGAAAACGCGGTTTATCCCCGTGCGTACGGGGAGCGGACGTCCCGGTAGTCAAAGCCGGGCTTGATGCCCGGTTTATCCCCGTGCGTACGGGGAACGGCGCAGGTAGCGCGGGTCCACCCAGCGGTAGTCCGGTTTATCCCCGTGCGTACGGGGAACGGTGACCATGAAGGCCAATCGCAACCACAGCGACCGGTTTATCCCCGTGCGTACGGGGAACGGACGCCCACACGCATGAAGCGCGACTTCCCCCACGGTTTATCCCCGTGCGTACGGGGAACGGCTGTCGGCATTGGGCGGCGTTTGCAGGTTGAGCGGTTTATCCCCGTGCGTACGGGGAACGGAAGTGATACGTCTGGTACTGTGAATGGTCATACGGTTTATCCCCGTGCGTACGGGGAACGGTTTGCAGCCGATGAATGCCGTTGGCGTAGTCGCGGTTTATCCCCGTGCGTACGGGGAACGGGCGTTGTCGGTGCCGACCGTGGTCAGATACACCGGTTTATCCCCGTGCGTACGGGGAACGGTTCCTCGGCCTGTTTTTTCGCGAGGTATTTACCGGTTTATCCCCGTGCGTACGGGGAACGGAAAAAATATCAAGCACTGGACAATCTGGAACGCGGTTTATCCCCGTGCGTACGGGGAACGGTTTTTCACAGTAACTCGGGAGCTTAACTGATGCGGTTTATCCCCGTGCGTACGGGGAACGGACCGGCATCCTGCCCGCCAGCGTCACACTGCCCGGTTTATCCCCGTGCGTACGGGGAACGGAGAACGCTGCATTATTTCGTCCATCCCTCCAGCGGTTTATCCCCGTGCGTACGGGGAACGGATCCCCGTTTTCGACGGCGCGGCGGCAGCGAACGGTTTATCCCCGTGCGTACGGGGAACGGCGCCCATAAAAGAGCACCTGTCATGCCCGTCGCGGTTTATCCCCGTGCGTACGGGGAACGGACACCTAACAAAGCACCCTGATAAATTGATGGCGGTTTATCCCCGTGCGTACGGGGAACGGTTCCCATCAAAGGTGTAGCCAGCCATGGTTGCCGGTTTATCCCCGTGCGTACGGGGAACGGTCGCTGGCGGTCAGGCCGGTACCGGTCAGCTGCGGTTTATCCCCGTGCGTACGGGGAACGGCCTTCACCCCATGTGATGCCGTCCTTGTATAACGGTTTATCCCCGTGCGTACGGGGAACGGCGAAATGCGGGCCATGAAAATTGTCTCGATACCGGTTTATCCCCGTGCGTACGGGGAACGGGTTGGTTCATCATAAGACCATTCCCGTGAACTCGGTTTATCCCCGTGCGTACGGGGAACGGGGCGTTACTGTCGACTGGGATCTGCAAAAGCGCGGTTTATCCCCGTGCGTACGGGGAACGGCCACCCGGACAGTGCACCAGACAGTGCCGCGTCGGTTTATCCCCGTGCGTACGGGGAACGGTTCCTCTTGGTCCTTGTCTATCTCTCCAAAGCCGGTTTATCCCCGTGCGTACGGGGAACGGTCGTAGTTGCTCGGCACCGGAATGATAATCCCCGGTTTATCCCCGTGCGTACGGGGAACGGAACAGAATTATATGATTTACCACCACCAATGACGGTTTATCCCCGTGCGTACGGGGAACGGGTGGTGGGAAAGGCCAGGCGGTCGAGCAACTGCGGTTTATCCCCGTGCGTACGGGGAACGGCTGCTGGTGGCCTGTACCCGCACCACCCTGGCCGGTTTATCCCCGTGCGTACGGGGAACGGTTTCAGGCCATCCACCAGGCCGACGATGGGCCCGGTTTATCCCCGTGCGTACGGGGAACGGTATAAAAAAACCGCCCGGAGGCGGTTTGGTAACGGTTTATCCCCGTGCGTACGGGGAACGGTCCAGTGCAAAGCCTGCCGGTGCCGCCTCTGCCGGTTTATCCCCGTGCGTACGGGGAACGGCTCTTTGCTCAGGCGCATCGTCGTAGTTATCTCGGTTTATCCCCGTGCGTACGGGGAACGGCTATCGACACAACCAATCCGCCAGGAGTGAATCGGTTTATCCCCGTGCGTACGGGGAACGGATGCTCAGTTGGTTTGGCTCGTGACTATCTCGCGGTTTATCCCCGTGCGTACGGGGAACGGCCATCCGGTACCGTGCGTAGCACCGGATGGCCCGGTTTATCCCCGTGCGTACGGGGAACGGGTCGTCTCCAGTCGGGGACGGGGGGATCATGCCGGTTTATCCCCGTGCGTACGGGGAACGGCCCATGTAGCACCATAGCGACCGGATTGCACCCGGTTTATCCCCGTGCGTACGGGGAACGGTACCAGGCCGCCATGCAGCGGATGGAATACATCGGTTTATCCCCGTGCGTACGGGGAACGGCCTCAATGATCTCGGTGGGCAGCTGACTGGTTCGGTTTATCCCCGTGCGTACGGGGAACGGGTTGCCATCGGTCCAGTTGTCCGGGATCCCATCGGTTTATCCCCGTGCGTACGGGGAACGGTGCGCCCATACCTGACCCTCCATGGTCATCGGCGGTTTATCCCCGTGCGTACGGGGAACGGGGCAGCCCCTCTTGTGGGGATGACTACCAACGCCGGTTTATCCCCGTGCGTACGGGGAACGGATAGCGATCCCCTTTTGCGCAACAAACATCGCCGGTTTATCCCCGTGCGTACGGGGAACGGTGAATGTACTTGCGCCGAGTGTCGGTCAGCATCGGTTTATCCCCGTGCGTACGGGGAACGGTTCCGCCAGCCGGGTCAGTGACATCTGGCGGCCGGTTTATCCCCGTGCGTACGGGGAACGGCCAGCCTCACCGCCGTGGCCGCCAGCTGGACCCGGTTTATCCCCGTGCGTACGGGGAACGGCTGAGGTCGAGATTACCCTTGGCAGGGATAGGCGGTTTATCCCCGTGCGTACGGGGAACGGGAGTCCGACAATGAGCGGAAGTCCATAGACACCGGTTTATCCCCGTGCGTACGGGGAACGGAAGGTCTCCCTTCCCTCATCAATGAGTGGCAGCGGTTTATCCCCGTGCGTACGGGGAACGGATTTTATTGTACCGCCGGTGCTGGCTTGAGTCCGGTTTATCCCCGTGCGTACGGGGAACGGGCCCTTAGCTCCGCCAAAGTTAACGCCGTACTCGGTTTATCCCCGTGCGTACGGGGAACGGCAGCAGCGTCTTGCGTAGCAACAGGCAAATGCCGGTTTATCCCCGTGCGTACGGGGAACGGTTTATAAATTTTATTAAAAAATCACCATCCCGCGGTTTATCCCCGTGCGTACGGGGAACGGCCGACCGAAGGACAGGTGGTACTGACCTATACCGGTTTATCCCCGTGCGTACGGGGAACGGTTCATTTCAAAGCACGGCAAAAACAATGCCGGCGGTTTATCCCCGTGCGTACGGGGAACGGCTGATGTTTCGGGGGCACTATTACGACCGTGCCGGTTTATCCCCGTGCGTACGGGGAACGGACAACGTCGGAAAAGGGGCGTTCGTCATCATCCGGTTTATCCCCGTGCGTACGGGGAACGGCTCTTTGGGATCTTGCCCCGGCGCGGCCACCACGGTTTATCCCCGTGCGTACGGGGAACGGGCCATCAGCCAGGGCAAGTACGGCAAAGCCCGCCGGTTTATCCCCGTGCGTACGGGGAACGGTCCTGAGTGACTGCTGCCGCCCTTGATGCCTGCGGTTTATCCCCGTGCGTACGGGGAACGGCTGCCCACATTCAGCTCGCGCTCCAGATCACACGGTTTATCCCCGTGCGTACGGGGAACGGGGATAGAGTTATGCGCCAGTTCGGGGCAATCCCGGTTTATCCCCGTGCGTACGGGGAACGGTCTAAATATATATAACTGATTTAATTAGCTTTTTCTAGGGAAGAAAAAACTACCAAATTTCCATTTTTTTAAAGAACTCTAACTCATTGATTTTCAACAGGGTAAAAAGACACTAAACGCAGTCCATCCAGATCCACCGGCATACGCCGATTTTCTCCATGGGTCTGGAATTCGAAGCCGGATTCGGTGTTGGTGGCCCAGGCCATAACGACATTGCCCTGCTCTGCCAATTTACTTATTTGTTCCCAGATCATCTCACGGATACGTCTGGAAACATCACCCACATAAACACCGGCACGAATTTCCAGTAACCACACGGCCAGCCTGCCACGTAGCCGCGGAGGTACGTTCTCTGTTACCACTACCAGCATGCTCATGATCAGCCGCTCCTGTGTCCTGCCTCACCCAATGACTTTGGCTCGGGAATCGCAATCGGCTGGGCATCCTCGGGTGGTGGAGGTGGTTCAATCTCGCCGGCAGCCAGTACTTCTTCGATAAGAGGGATCAACCTGGCCAAAGTGTTGCTGCTTCGAAAAATATTCCGGCAAGCAATGCGAACCGCTTTATCGGGCTGCGATGGATTTGTGCTGGCAATTTCAAATGCCTTTGGCACCACTGTCTCGAACTTGATGATATCGGCCATGTCATAAACGAACGACAGCGGTTTTCCGGTATGAATAAAACCAATCGCAGGGGCATAGCCCGCAGCCAGGATAGCGGCTTCAGTAATACCATAAAGGCAGGCAGTGGCGGCACTGATGCACTGATTGACCTTGTCCCCCTTGGCCCAGTTCTTGGGATCATAGCGACGTCCGTTCCACTCTACGCCATATTGTTTGGCCAGCATGGCGTAAGTGGCCCTAACCCGGCTGCCTTCTATTCCCCTGAGTTGATCCACCGATCGTCGGCTCGGCGCTTCCTCACCAAAACGCAGCTCGAACATCTTGCGTACCACCTTCAGACGAAGATCGTCTTCCAGTGCCAACTTCGCCTGATACAGCAACTTGTCGGAGCGGGCTCCACCGGGCTGACCGGAGGCATACAACCGTACTCCAGCTTCCCCGACCCACACCAGCAAGGTGCCCACAGTCGCTGCCAGCTTGGCAGCGGCGTGAGAAACGCGGGTTCCTGGTTCCAGCATAATGCAAGCCACCGAGCCCACCGGGATATGAGTACGAACACCTATTTTGTCGATTAAAACAAAAGCGCCATCAATCACGTCAATTTGCCCATACTGCAAAAAAATCATGGATACCCTGTCTTTCATCGGTATGGGTTTAAGAGGAATGAATGCCATAACAACTCCATTGCAAATGGCAGAACAGGCTAGGCGCGCCGAATCATCAGTAGACCACAACCAAACGCCTTGGCCCGGCCTACACCTTGATAAAGGCTGTCTAGAAGCAGCTCCGGCTCTTCAACAGTCAGGGTGCCACTCAGGTTAATCGAGCTGAATACCGCCCCGGCTTTTTTACCTTTTATGGCATGTTGCAGATAACCGTCGATTTGTACCCCGCCTTCATGCTCCAGGCAATGAATCCCCATCTGAGGACAACGATCTTGCCACCAGTCGAGCAATGCCTGCTCCGAGAGTGTTTTCAAAGCCAAATCTATCGTTGCTCCTCTGCCCAAACGAGCAGCCAGAGCGTCGCGATACTGCCCACTGGCCACAACAGTTTTCCAGCGAACGATATCTTCATCAGAAGCCAAATCCAGTAGCTGGTGCTTTAGTTGTTTCTTGCTGCCTTCTGCCGCCAAAGAACATTGTTTTGCTTCTTGATGCAACCATTGTCGCTGAGCATCCATCAGCACATCATGACGTTTACCCTGGCGGTAAACGGTAGGATTAACCCTGATCTGAAAAGCCAATTTATCACCGGCCTTTAACTGGGGGGAAAAAGACCGGCTTTCCACATCAAACAGTTGAGATGAGTTATCCGGCTTTTCACGAGAAAGTACGTAAAAAACCGGTTCACCCGATGGTGCCTGCCGCCCGTCACTCTGTTCATGGCGAAACAGAAAGCCACGCTGTTGCTCCTGGGTGAAAAGACGCCACAGCAACTGATGATGGCCGTAAACCCCCTTACTCATGGTTTTAACCAACTCGCTTTTCGCAGCCTGGCTGTCGCCCAGTCTTACTCGGGATAAATACATGTTATTCCTCCACCAAGGTCAGCTGATGCTCCTGCCGAGAGCCGAACTGCCAGGGCATCCGGCTAATCGGTTCATCCCATACCTGGCAACTCTGTACACCATCGAAGCTCCCCAGATCCTCGGCCTGCCCCTGCCATAAATAGGTAACCATGGAACCTAAACCCAACCAGCGCCGATCCTGCTCATAACTGCCTAGTATCGGTGGAAAGCGTTGATCTAGCGCCGATTTAAGATCTGACTCTACCAATAACGGCGCAGTTGGTGCGGCAAGCGGACAGGCTTTTCTGCCCAAATACGGAATAAAAACAGGGCTGGCCAATGCTCTGTTCAGAGCATCCAGCGTCAACTCACTGTCCTGCTGTTGCCATACCGCCACCACCCAGTAGCCATCGCTGCGATAATCCCGGCTGGACAGCACCGTATTCAATTTTTCCTTTGCGATACTCAACTCGTCTTTACGGGTATGAAAGCTTCGCTTTCTATCCTGCGAAGGCACCTGGGCGGTGTGATAATCCCGGGTCAAGCCGCCACATGAATAGGCCTTGATGGCCACTCCCAGGCTGGTTCGTAACATCTCCAGCCGGCTGGTATCCTCGCGCTTGATACCAAGGGCCGCACCAAGCAGCCCCAATACCGCCGAACGGGTAGGAGTCAGTGCCGAAGGTCTGTCTCCGCCCACGGCCGCTTCGCCCCAGCTGGCCATAGGGCCATACAGACGAAAAACCAGATATTGCATAACGCCTCCTCAGTCGGCGACAAACGCCTTGAGCTGCTCAAAACTCCCTTCGCCTTCTACGGCATTCACCGCATAACGCGCATCGGCACAGGCTCCATAAACCTTGTCGAAGTTATCGGCTTGCCGTTGCAGCGCCTGCACGGCATCTTCCGCCTGGTTTTCGCCGACAATCGGCTTGAGGAAAGCCACAGACAAGGAACGAGGCTGCTGATCACCCTTTTCTGCCAGCACGTAAGACGCATATGCACGGGAGGCAAAGCTGTTTTGTTTGCCCTTCGGCGAGACCTTTACTGCCGCCTCCACCAGGGCGGCAATGGCTTTATCTGCCAGCTCAACATCTCCGCCCAGATTGGCGACCAGCAGTTCCTTATCGATGCAGATGTAACTGTAAAACAAGGCAGCCGCAAAAGCGGACTCACCAATATGGGCCGCGCCCAGATCACTGTCGCCCCGGTTAAGATCATCTACCGCCGTAAAGTAGTCTTCCTCTACCGCAACACCATGCACACTGATGGCGTGCGCTACCTGGCAGGCCGCCTCGCAGTTAAACTCGGGAGAGGACGCCAGCATGCGGCCAAACATGGCAATATCCACGGCCTTCACGTTATGACGCAGCAAAGACAACTCTTCTTTTTCCGGCGCCCTGTTTTCTTCGGCCAGAGTATTAACCAAGTTGTTGACCGCCTGCATCTCTTCCGGGCTAATATGAGCAAGCTGCTCAATCTCCAGGCTGTCTTTCTTGTTCTTGCCGAATACACCGGCTATTTCTATTGCCCATGCTTTCGCCTGTTTTTCCGCCACACCCTGCTCACTGAGCGTGTTGAATACTTCGGCTCCCAGCCGCTTGGTGCGGGTGCCAATGTGTTCGCCCAGTGTCTGCTCAAACACATCGGAAATACGCCAATTCCGTTTAAGGCTTTGCGAGCTGACCCTTAATCGCTCGGTGCCGCCCATGCGGGCGGTTTTGGGACGGCCCAGGTCGTCCCGGTTAAGATTGGACGGGGCATAAGAGGTCAGCAGGTGCAGTTGAATAAATTTACTCATGGTGATTCTCCTTGATTAATCTTTGGTTTTTGTCAGGCCTTTCTCGGCGGCCTGGTAGTAATCCATCGCCCAGCGTACGGCAATCTTCTTGTCGGCGCGTAATGGCGCATGACCATAATGTTCATCGAACCAACTCAGGACGCCTTTGGCCAATGACACCACCGGGGTCTGCCCCTTCACCTGCTTGACCAGCCGATGCAATCGCCGATAGAACTCTTCCGGCGTTCTTGCCCCCTGCAACTGCTGAAAGCGCAACTCACTGACTCTGGGCTTGTCGGTATGCGCGTCTATCTTTCCCAGTGAAGCCGCAAAACTGCGGCTGTCATCCTGTAGTCGTACATGGCTCAACACCCCCGCCAGCGTTGCCCAGGCAAGCATCGACCAGCTTCTACGTTGCCGAGCCGATTCCGGTAAACCCAGCCACAGCGCCCTGAAGCCTTGGGTCATCAGTACCGCTTCCGGAGTTTCTGCCCGCTTCAGTTCGGCACGGAATACGGTGGGTGCCGGCCTTATCTTCAAGGCGGTCAATTCCTGCTCGGATAATGTCATGGCTTGCCACCAGCGCATCACTACCGCTTCTCCGGCAAACGCTGATGTAGCCGGTGCGCTTTGTTCAATGTCTGTCATCACGCCTGCTCCCTGATTAAGCTATCGATTCGATAGTCACTTCTGAACTGCCTGATACGCTTGCTGCCCGCCAGCCAACCACTAAGCCGACGCCGCGCCTGCATTTTTTTAGCCATGTCCCTGTCGGGATAGAGGTTGGACAGGACCTGCTCGTCAAACAGTTCCTGCCCCTGAAATGACAGGGCCCGAAGCCAGCGACGGGCAATCTCTGCCGTCAATCTGCCATCGTGCGTATTGAGTAACGACTGCACGGCGATAAAAAATTCGGTCTGGGTTTGCTGCCAGAACTGCAAGTCGATTTGGCTGGTATCGCCCTTGGCATCTGCCGGCTTGTCAAACCAGGCGGCCTTGATCTGGGTTCGGCAATGCCACACCACTTCCTGTGCCAGGCTCTGCAGTGCCTTGATTTCACTGAGCAGGGTATCTCGCAAATCGGCATCCAGACGGATCAGCGGAAATTCACTGTTGTACCAGCCTCTGGCCTTCATATTGTCCATATCAAAACCAAAGGCCCACAGCCTGGGTGCTTCTCCCCAATCAAAATCGAAGAAAGCCGCTTTTTCCCGAACAAAATTCTGTACTACCTTGGCCGGCAGGTTACCTTCGGTCTGATCAACAAAGCTCAGGCTGTGCCACTGCCTGTATTGAATCCCACCGGGCTGCCCCTTGGTTGACAGATAATCCTCGTTCGGTTTTTTGGGATCAAAACGGTAATGAGTCAGTGGATGCTCCCAACTGCCGGCATAGTTATTGCCGTAATTGCTGGTACGGTACTGTCGGCAACGCCGTGAACAAGGTTGCCGACTGAGCTGACAAACACCCTCTTGCTCTTCAAACAACAGTTTTACCCGCCGTGGCATGGCCCAGAACATGGCCAGCGGGTGCACATCATTGGCATAGATTTCACTGCCCTTGGCCTTGCTGATCCGGGTTGGGCCCAGCCAGGGGAACAGCGCTGCGCTCTGATAGTCTGGATCATCGTATTTCCAGGCATCCCGACTCTGAACATTCAGCCACAGTTTTTGCCACAGGCTGGCATCCGCGTCATGGGGCAGCACCAGGGTGGTAAGAGGGCCGCCGCCTCTTAACCCGGTTCTATGTCCCTGGCCGCCGGACGGCGCATTGATTTGCAGGGTAAACAGGGCCAGGGCGGCCATTTCCGGCGACAGCACTTCGGCAATACCGCGCTTAATAAAATGATCCGTGTTCAACTTGAGTCCATTGGCACCGGGCGCTTCGATAAGCAGACCGGACACGGGGCCGGGGCTGACGCCATCCAGTGGATCCCAGTCCTGCATAAAACGCGGCCCATCGCCATCCAGCTCAAAGGCATGCTTGACCAAAGAAAGGCTGGCTGCCAGCGTCTTTTCATCGGGAGCGGACTGGTAGCAGTCATGCCACTGATATTTATCCTCCGGTGCCATCACCGTTTGCAGCAGGCCAATGGCAAACTGGTAGGCAGCCCCATGAAAATCGGCCCGGGGCAAGGCAAAGTCCACCACATCAGGGTCGGCAATGGCGCTGAGCGGCAACCTCCGCTCGCTGCCATCCCTGAAGCGGTAGCTAAGCCAGGGATCGGTTATCAAATTCATCAATTTGATTCCTTGTATTGTTAAAAGAGTAAACAGGGGCAGTAAACTGCCCCTATACCTACTTTTTTACGGGCACTTTTATTGGCCAAGCCTTTTTCCCATACTGTCTTGCATCGAGCAGACGGCCGTCCTTACCTTTGATAAACCGTCGGAAAATGACAACGTAATCGTCTTTATCAGTTTCATCTGCCATAAATATTACTCATGTGGCTTATGAAGCATTTCCACTAACGGCGCTATTGCACCCAACACCGAACCCTAATACCATCTTCGCTGCTACGCTCGGGCGTATTGGAGTGGTACGCTGCTTCAATCACGCCCACCCACTGAAGGCATCGGTATCAGACTCAAGTAAAGCACACTCACCCTATGACATCAACAAAAATAAAAAGCTCTACAGCGGAGCTGTAAAAAATTTAAATCCCCATCTAAAACAAAATCTGGAAATCCCTTAAGTACTCACGTAACCTTCGCATCGTTCTCCGATAGTCGGAGATGAACCACTCTAGAGCGGTGCTGTCATCCCTGCTTGCAACTGTTCCCCGCCTCGGCGGGGATTGACCCCTTCTGAGCCATACCCACTATTGGGTTGTATCCAAACAAGGGATCATGGTCGGGTAACCAGGGCTGGAGAAATTTTGCCGGCGGGTAGCGCTGCACAATGGCTTCAAAGGCCGCCTTCAGGTTGTCGGGCAAGGGTGCCAACTGATCGGCAAAACGTCGTTTGGCGAGCTTCACTATGCTGTTCTGCAGCGCATGGGACTCGCCTTCGGCCCACAACTGCGGCCGCCCTTGCGGATCAAGTTTCAGTACCAGCACCTGAACGGTTTCCCTGTCTGAAAAACGGGTGCTGATCTCGATGTTGTCATCGTGCCAGGCGCGGGTACTGGTCTGGTTATAGCCCTTGTGCCAGTCAATTTTCTGACTCTTCGCCTGCGCTGACTGGCCGCTAAGCTCGCCGAAATAGCAATCCTCTTTCTTTTTGAGTGCATCCGGCATCCACTCATAAGCATGGTCACCGTAAACCGCTTCGATCAGCGTCCTCGCCTCGCCCGGCATGCGAATAGCACCCAATTGCCGTAATACCTGCAACCCCAGCCATAATCGTCCGGGGGAGCGATACACATGTTCGGTATTGGGCAAATGACTGAGTAACCAGTCCGCATCGGGATGCTCCTGCCACTCGGGGGCATGAACGAGTAACATGGGTGCCGGGCGTTCATCTTTTTCTTTATTTATGCGATTGCCTGCCTGATCCCTGATATGTCTGTGTTGGCGGCCTGCTCGCTGAATGAGGTCGTCGATAGGGCAAAGATCGGAGATCATCAGATCGGCGTCCGCATCCAGACTTTCCTGAAACACCTGGGTGGCAATCAGAATTTGTCCTCGCCGCTCTTCCTGACCGCTTTTTTTGCCAAACGTAGCCAACACCCTGTTTTCTATGTCCTTACGATCTTTCAGGGTAAAACGGCTGTGAAACAGGGTCAGAATGTCAGTAGACTCCAGTTGTTCAACCAGTGCCTGATAGGCGCGGATGGCGTCATCGACCGAGTTGCGGATCCATACCACACACTCGCCCCGCTGAGTGGCGGCCAGGATCTGGCTGACACATTCCTGCTCGCTATGAACAAAGCCCACCGCCAACTCACGACTCACGGCCGCCCGACTGTCGACAGATGTTTCTTTCAGTCCCAGCCCAATAGTGACCTGGGTTGCCAGCGGGAAATCATTTTTTTCAGGTAACGATATCGTTTCCAAACCGGCGGCCTCCTGCCAAATGCGACATAATCGCTCCCGCTGCCGTTGTGCCAGCGTTGCGGTCAGCAGAATGGCACTTCCCCCCTGACGCAAATGGACCCGAAGCAAGTCATCAAGCAGCTCAAACATGAAACTGTCTGCCGCATGCACTTCATCAAAAATCAGGATCTTTCGGTGTAGTCCCAACAAGCGAAGAGGTTGATGCTTACGAGGCAGTACCGCCATCAGCGCCTGATCGATGGTGCCAACCCCCACCGCCGCCAATAGCGCCTTTTTACGAGAGTCCGCCAACCACTGATTGCAATACAAGCTGGCCGTCTCTTCACCGTCGGTATAGGCGGAGTCCGTTTTTACCGCTGCTGTCAGGGCTTCGCTAAAATGGTCATTCATTTCCCTGGCACCATGTGCCAGCACTATGCTCGGGATACTGCCATCCACCGACAGCATCTGCCGATAATGTTCCGCCACCCGGGCAAACATGGCATTTGAAGTGGCCATGGTCGGCAGTCCGAAATAAAAACCACCGGCTTCTCCCTGCTGTAAAAGACGGTGAGTCAACGCCAGGGCGGCTTCCGTTTTCCCCGCTCCGGTCACATCTTCAAGAATGAACAACTGTGGCCCCGATGTCAGAGGCACCGACTCCGCCCAGGTCTGCAACGGGGTGGGCTCAAAACCAAAATGCTCCTGCACCGATAAAAATGGTTGAACCTTTACCGGTTTGATTAACTCTGTGGCTGCAAGCGCGCGTAGCGCTTTTTCTTTGGCTTGCGGCCAATACTCGGCCAGCGTCATGCCACCAGTTTGATATTCAAAAAATGTCGTATCAGAACCTATCCAATCGCTTAAAATGGCGATACCGGACAAATGCCAGCTGACCTGACGCAAGCGAGCCAACCATTCCTTGTCGACCAGCTTTTGTTCAGGCCATGCAACATTGATTAACCCTGCACAATCGCGGATAAATTCACAGGCCGCATCCACATCCGATTCGTGACAATAATCTTTCATCATTTTCGGCTGGCTGCCCCAGTCGATGGGATAGCCATGGTGGCCAAACACCACATCCAGCAAGACATTCAGGCTATCAAGAGCCGGGGTAACCTGACCGATGTCGACTTGGCTCAGTCCGATGTCTGCTCCGTTAAGCCGCCGCCCTCGGCTGGCCATTAACCAAAAAAAATATCCCAACCGGTCATGACGGGCCTGGCGGCTGTCGTAACCAGCCCTAGGTTGATTGCGGATGAGTCGATTATTGGTAAACTCCGCCAAGTTCTGGAATGCAGAGGCGAATTTACCCAGATCATGCAGCATTAACGAAAAGGTGAATATTTTCCGCAACTGACCGGGAGCAATATCCAGAAACTCGGCCAGATTACGGGTCAAGGGATTGTCTTCGTCCAGTAAGAACCAACCCACCGCTGCCACATCCAGGCAGTGATAGGGTAATAGGTGATAATCTGCTCCCTTCTGGCCATTATCCTTGCACGCCTTCCCCCAATAACGGAAATAACTGGCACTCATACGACTTACTCCTTTTTCTTATTCTGCATTTACTCTCCCCTTTTTTCTTAGCCTCGCCAACACTGTGCAAATAAACATGTCGCCTCAGGTGACAGGTTGCCGGGGGCTCAGCCAAACATCCATTCTTTAACCTCGCCGTAATTGGCCAGGATCAATTGCTGGGCGGCAGGGTTGCCGTCGAGCATCTTTACGTTGACCTGCATTTCCTGCAGCAGATAATTGGCCAGGGCGGCGCGGGTGTTCAGCCGTAGCTCGCCGTTTTGCATGCCGTAGTCAAGGGCCAGCGCCTCTTGCTGCTCGGGAGTAAGTCGGGGATCAGGCGTAAGGATCAAGGTGAGCTCGGTATGCCAGCCCTCGTCTGCGGGCAATGGTGTCAGCGGCGCTCCTTCCAGAATGGCTTCGCCACGAAAACGACTGAGCACAAGGTCTCTATAGCCCTGTGCTTTTTCACACCAGGCGCGCAGGTGCCAGCGTCGACTGATATTGACGAAGGCGGTAGGAACGATAATGCGGCCACTGCGATCGGGGCGAGACACGGCCACGTAGTCTACTTCTACCCGTTGCTGTCGGCGCAGTGCCTGTACCAGTGGCCGGATGATATGAGGGCTGACGTTGCGGGGCGGATGAGAAAGCATCAGGTAAGGTAGCCTGCAATCCGCCGTTTCGGGCATGGCATGGGCGCTCTGGCCGGACATCCAGTTAAGATATTGAGCTACGTCACCGGAAATAAACGCAGGAGTAAATTGCTCGGCTGGCAAATAACCCTTGGAGGAGGCGCAATATTCCAGGTTACCCGGATATTGCTGCAGATACTGGTTGATATCCTTGCTGGCCTGTTGTCGGCTCAAGCCAAAAAACTGTCGTAAATGATTGCTGGTCAGCCGCCCTTCCCAATAGCTCACCAGCTCAATCAGCCAGTAACGGCGATGGAGTTCGGTTTTTATCATGACATCCGTGCTTTTCATTTTTAGCCATTAAAGGCATTTGGCCGGAGAATAACAAGGAATATTGTTCACGAATGGAACCGACGCCATAAATATAAAAAAACCCCGGCAAGCCGGGGTTAAAACCAAACTACAGGGTTATTGCAATCGGTTAACGCTGTTCGCGCAGGCTCTGGATGCGTTTTTCCAGCGGAGGATGGCTCATGAACAGTTCGCTGTGACGCTTACCGTTGATACCAAAGGCGGCCAGCGAGCCTTCCAGCTCGACCTCGGGGCCGCGACGCAGGCGTTCCAGGGCGGCAATCATCTTCTCTTTGCCGGCCAGGCGGGCACCACCTTCGTCGGCGCGGTACTCACGCTGACGACTGAACCACATCACTATGATGGAGGCCAGGATGCCGAACACCAGTTCCAGCACCATCACGATGGCAAAGTAGGCCAGGCCACCCATACCGCCGCCTTCTTCCTCTTCATTGTTGCTGAAGAAGCCGCTGATGATATTGGCCACGATACGGGCAAAGAACATCACGAAGGTATTCACCACGCCCTGGATCAGGGTCAGGGTCACCATGTCGCCGTTGGCAACGTGGCTCACTTCGTGGGCCAGTACCGCTTCGGCTTCGTCCCGGCTCATGCTGTACATCAGGCCGGTGCTCACCGCCACCAGGGCGTTGTTACGGCTGGCACCGGTGGCAAAGGCGTTCATGTCCGGCGAGTCGTACACCCCCACTTCCGGCATACCGATGCCGGCCTGCTGGGCCTGGCGGGTAACCGTAGTCATCAGCCAGTGCTCCATTTCGTTGCGGGGCTGTTCAATCACCTGCACGTTATAGGTACGCTTTGCCATCCATTTGGAGATGAGCAGCGATATGGTCGAACCACCAAAACCGAACACGGCGCAGAACACCAAAAGACCACCGACGCTGCTGCGATCGATGCCCAGCATCGAAAACACTATGTTCAACACCACGCCCAGCACCAGCACCACGGCCAGGTTGGTGGCAATAAACAACAGAATGCGTTTCATAACTTTCCTTACTTCAACGAGTCTGCAGACATAATATGTCCGAGCGGGCGAAATTCAAGATGATCATGATGAATTATTTCAGCAAAGGTGCAATATCTATAAAGTTGTTGGCACTTTCCATGCCCTCTTCACCCAGCCAGGGGATTTCGCCCAGCAAGGGTGCCTTGATACGCTGCTTGAGGGTAGCGGCGTTTTCTTCATAATGGCTCATCTCGGGATCGACCCGGTTCAGCACCCAGCCGGCCACCACCAGGCCGTCGTGACGAATCGCGTCCAGTGTCAGCAAGGCGTGATTGATACAGCCCAGACGTGCACCCACCACCAGGATCACCGGCAGGTGTTCTTTCTTCACCCAATCGGACAGCAAATGCTGTTCGTCCAGTGGCAAACGCCAGCCGCCGGCACCTTCGGTAAAAATCCAGTCGACGGCGGTTTCCTTCAGCCGGGCCAAGCCCTCGCCAATATGATGAATGCTGATCGCCTCATTGGCCTGAGCCGCGGCGATATGAGGGGCGATGGCCGGAGCAAAGGCGTAAGGGTTGTGCATTTTATAGGGCAGAGAGATGGACGATGCCGCCTGCAGGGCCAGGGCATCGCTGTTTTGCAGCTCGCCGTCCACCAGTTCGCAGCCGGAGGCCACCGGCTTGTAGCCCAGCACTTTCTTGCCCGCCTCGGCGGCGGCCTGCATCAGTGCCCGGGTCACAAAGGTCTTACCCACTTCGGTGTCGGTGCCGGTAATGAAAAATGTTTTAGCCATAGATGACTCCATACGCCAGCCGATAGGTGGCCACACTGTGGCCCTGATTGTTTTTAGGATAGATGAGATTCAGTCGCTGCCAGGCTTGCTTGCCGAGCAAACCTGGTCGTCGGTCACCGTTCACCCGATTGGCACCGATGCCCTTGAGATCGAGCAGTAAATCCTTCAACTGCGGGTAACAGAGCTGCTCCGTCACCTGCTCCCACTGCCAGCGACGGCCGGTCGCCGTTAATTGTTGTTCCAGCGTGTCGGGCGCGATAAAACGGTTGATGTGAGCATGGCCGTCCAGCTGCCGCCAGCTGCTTTCCAGCTCGTGCAGGCTGCCCGCCAGCAGGGTGGAAAATACCAGCACGCCGCCGGGTTTGAGACGGTCACTCCAGCCCTTGAGCCAGGCGGCCGGGTCGGCACTCCACTGCAGGCAGAGATTGGCGAAAATCCAGTCCAGGCTCTGTTCCGGCAGCGGCATGGTGTCCATGTCGGCGCAGATGGGCTCTATGTCGGCTTTTTGTGTCGCCTGTTGTAGCATGTCTGGCGACAGATCCAGCGCCAGCAGTTGCTCCGCCCGCTGTTTGAGCCGTGGCGCAAACCAGCCGCTGCCACAGCCCAGATCCAGCCCGGTGTCGGCCCAGTCCGGCAGTTTAGTCAGCAGGGCGTTGCCACTGCGTCGCTGCAGCTCGTTGTGCTGCTCGTAGCTATGGGCGGCGCGACCGAAGGCCGCGGCCACCTTGTGTTTGTCGACCTGTTGCATCAGGCGGGTTTCTCCGGTGTTGATGTTCCCTGCGGGCAGTTGTAAGCCATAAGCTGTCAGCTTGTAGGCCCCGATTTATCGGGGCAGCGAAGCCAAATGTTGGACGGTTTTCCCGAATAAATTCGGGCCTACAACGACCGGTGCAGGATTTCGATCAGGCGCTGCACGTCTTCCCTGGTGTGGGCGGCGCTCAGGGTAATGCGCAGCCGGGCCGAACCTGGTGGCACAGTAGGTGGGCGAATGGCGCCAACCCAGCAGCCATGCTCGCGCAGATGGGCTGCCAGCGCCAGGGTTCGGCGCTCGTCACCGACAATCAGCGGCTGAATGGCGGTGGCTGAGGGCAACAGCTCGAACGGCAGAGAAGCAACACCTTCACGGAATTGCCGTACCCGCTCTCGCAACTGCTCCCGCTTGTCGCCTGCCTTCTGTACCAGCCGCACCGCCGCCAGAATGGCTGCAGCCTGCGGCGGCGGCAGATGGGTGCTGTACACATAGCTGCGGGCGTGATTGTGCAGATACTCAATCAATGCCCGGCTACCGCCGATAAAGGCGCCACTCACCCCCAACGCCTTGCCGAAGGTACCCATGGTGATCTGTACCTTTTCTGCCGCTACACCCTGCTCGCTCAGGGTACCCCGGCCCTGGTTACCCAACACGCCCAGACCGTGGGCATCGTCGATCATCAGCCAGTTGCCGCTTTGCTCGGCCAATTGCGTCAGCCCGTGCCAGTCACCCTGATCGCCGTCCATGCTGAACACCCCTTCGGACACGATAAGCCCGGACTCGGGTTTGAGCTTCGCCGCCAGGACGGCCATGTTGTTATGGGCGAAGCGTTGCATACGGGCCGGGCTGAGTGCGCCCGCCTCCTGCAGCGAGGCGTGGTTGAGTCGGTCTTGCCACAACCAGTGTTCTTTGCCGAGCAATGCCTTTATCACCGCCTGATTGGCGGAAAAACCGGAGCTGAACAGCAGTACAGCCTCCAACCCCAGCCAGTCGGCCAGTTCGTTTTCAAGCGTCCTATGTATGGCCTGATGCCCCACCACCAGCGGCGAGGCCACGGCGCCCACGCCAAACTCGCGGGCGGCGGCATCGGCGGCGGCCCTGAGTTCGGCCGCCTGGCTCAAGCCCAGATAATCGTTACCGGCAAAATTGAGGTAGCCTTTGCCGTCGGCCCACAGCCGCCGCCCCTCGACCCGCTCAATCACCGGCAGGCTGCGTTTCAGGCCCGCCGCTTCACGTTCGCTCAGGCTCAGATTAAAAGGCATGATGTTCTCTCTGTTAACAAAACCACAATACCGATGTCTGGCTCATCGGTAAGCGCCGTGTTGACTGGCGCAAACCCACCGGCGGTGCGGTGTCTGATGATCCGGCAGCTGCAGCGCCGACTACCACACAACAGCTCCCGTGAAGACCAGGGGGAGAAGTGATATGGCGGCGCTGGCTGCTTACCGCTTCCGGCTGATGACTTAACGCATTGTTTTAAGCTTCGTAATACAGCGGCTTGGGTTCGTTTTGGGCGGCGAGTTGTTCATGCAGCTCGATTTCGGTCATCTCGTCCGGCTTCTGACTGGCACCACTGGGCCGCACACCGAGCCGCTTGAACAGCTGCATGTCGCTGTTTTCATCCGGGTTGGGGGTGGTCAGTAGTTTGCAGCCGTAGAAGATGGAGTTGGCGCCGGCCATAAAGCACATGGCCTGCATCTGATCGTTCATCTTCTCGCGGCCGGCAGACAACCGTACATGGCTTTGCGGCATCAAGATCCGGGCCACCGCGATGGTACGGATGAAGTCGAAGTCGTCCAGATCTTCCTGGTTTTCCATCGGGGTGCCCTTCACCTTCACCAGCATGTTGATGGGCACGCTTTCGGGCTGGCGCGGCAGGTTGGCCAGCGCCAGCAGCAGGCCGGCCCTGTCTTCCGGGCTTTCGCCCAGGCCGACGATGCCGCCGGAGCACACCTTCATGCCGGCGTTACGCACGTTTTCCAGGGTGTTAAGCCGGTCGGCATAGGTACGGGTGGTAATGATGTCGCCGTAATATTCCGGGCTGGTATCCAGGTTATGGTTGTAATAATCCAGCCCGGCACCGGCCAAACGGTCGGCCTGATCATCGCTGAGCATGCCGAGGGTCATGCAGGTTTCCAGCCCCAGAGACTTCACTTCCTGCACCATTTGCACCAGATAGGGCATGTCCCGCTCTTTGGGATTACGCCAGGCGGCGCCCATGCAGAAACGACTGGAGCCGTTGGCCTTGGCTTCTTTGGCTCGCTCCAGCACCTTTTCCATTTCCATCAACCGCTCTACTTCCAGCCCTGTGCTGTAGCGGGCACTTTGCGGGCAGTATTTGCAGTCTTCCGGACAGGCGCCGGTCTTGATGGACAACAGGGTACTGACCTGAACTTCATTGGGATCGAAGTTGGCGCGATGCACCTGCTGGGCTTCAAACAGCAGATCGAAGAAAGGGCGTTCAAATAATGCGAGCACCTGCTCACGGGTCCAGTTTTGACGGCTCATGCGGGGCCTTTATCCTTGATATTCAGAGGTGTTTTTCTTGGCTAGTGTAAGCACCGATGCTAGCCTGTCAACCAACAAGAAGGACAAAGGTTTACATTAGGTCGATTTATGAGCAATGAAGTTATAAACAGAGAAGTTATGAGCAATCAGGAATTCGATCTGCATCACCTCTGGCACCCCTATACCTCGCTCACCCAGCCCCTGCCCTGTTACCGGGTAGAGCGCGCCGATGGCGTTTATCTGCAACTGGCCGACGGCCGCCGGCTTGTCGACGGTATGTCGTCCTGGTGGGCCTGTCTGCACGGCTACAATGTGCCCGAGCTAAACCGGGCGGCCACCACTCAGTTGGAGAAAATGTCGCACGTGATGTTCGGCGGCCTGACCCACGATCCGGCAGTCAACCTGTGCCGGGCGCTGACGCAGGTGCTACCCAAGGGGCTGGATCGGTTTTTTCTGGCAGACTCGGGCTCGGTGTCGGTAGAAGTGGCACTGAAAATGGCCATTCAGTACTGGCACGGCCGCGGTCGACCCAAGACCCGCTTCGTGACCCTGAACAAGGGCTACCACGGCGATACCTTCGGTGCCATGAGCGTATGCGACCCCAAGGGCGGCATGCACAGCCTGTACAAGGGTTTTCTGCCCGAGCACCTGTTTATCGACAGCCCCAAGAGCCGTTTCGATGGCGACTGGAACCCACAGGACTTGCAACCGCTGGAACTGATACTGGAGCAACGCCATCACGAGTTGGCGGCACTGATCCTGGAGCCGATAGTGCAGGGTGCCGGCGGCATGTGTTTTTATCATCCGGAATATCTGAAAGGTGCTCGGGCGCTGTGCGACCGGTATGATGTTTTGCTGATCGTGGATGAAATTGCCACCGGCTTCGGCCGTACCGGCAAGCTGTTTGCCTGCGAATGGGCCGGCATAACGCCCGATATCATGTGCATAGGCAAGGCGCTGACCGGCGGCTACATGACCATGGCCGCCACCATAACCACCCAGGCCGTCGCCGACACCATCTGCAACGGCCCCGCCGGGGTATTGATGCACGGCCCCACCTTCATGGCCAACCCACTGGCCTGTGCGGTGGCCGGAGCCAGCCTGGAGTTATTGCTGGAATCACCCTGGCAAGCCCGTATTGAGGCCATTGAAGCACAGCTCAAGCGCGAGCTGGCCCCGGTACAAAAGCTGCCCCGGGTGGCCGATGTACGGGTGCTGGGCGGCATAGGGGTGATTGAGCTGGATGAGCCGCTGAACGTGGCCGAGGTACAGCAGAAACTGGTAAGCCAAGGGGTGTGGATACGGCCCTTCGGCAAGCTGCTGTATGTGATGCCGCCCTACATAATACAACCGGACGAACTGAGCCGGCTCACCCGGGCCATGCTGATGATTTGCGAGTAATAACACCTCACATTAAACAATCGAGCTAGGCGATATCTTATAACTGATGCGGATGCTGGGGCTGGTTTGCCTTTATCGTCACCTTCACGAAGGCGGGGGTCCAGTACCTTTGCAGGCGGCCCGCAGTCTGACCGCTCTGCGCCACCCGTCCTGGACTCCCGCCGTCGCGGGAATGACAAGAAAGGGTATGCGGAATGACGACAGAACCATGCCTGTTATACCGCATGACGAGTACGGCCTTCGGACGACTCGATGTTCAAAAAAAGGCAGCAGAGACGCCCTCGTTGAACGATACCACCCGGTTACGGCCCTGCTCCTTGGCCTGATACAGGGCGATATCGGCTCTTTTGATCAGGGCATCCAGGTTGGTATCTTCAGAGATAAGCATCGTCAGGCCAACCGATACGGTAAAGCTGATTTGCTCCCCCGTTGGCAAGGGAATAGCCAGTTCTTTCAGCTGGCGGCGCAAACGCTCTGCCACCTCTATCGCCTGGCTCTGCGTAATTTCCGGCAACAACACAATAAACTCTTCACCGCCGAAACGGGCCAAGACATCCAGATCTCTCAGACTGCCCTGCACCGAATTCGCCAGCGCCTTAAGCACCAAGTCGCCACCATCATGGCCATGAGCGTCGTTGATTTGCTTGAAATGGTCCGCATCAATCATCAACAACGCCAGTGAATGACGATAACGCAAGGCACGCTGAAGCTCTGTTTCGCCACGCTCGTAAAAATAATGGCGATTGCCGACCCCGGTCAGCTCATCGGTATTCGCCAGTTGCTCCAGCTTTTTCTCCAGCTTGATGCGATCGGTAATGTCAAACATGCTGGTACGGGCAATGGCGAAATGCCCTTTCTGATCTTTGAGTGACGTCGCCGAGGTGGATACATAGAAGGTGGAGCCATCCTGGCACTGCATTTCCAGCACTATGTTTTCTATTTCCAGCTCGGTTTTCAGCGCATTGAAAAAAAGCTCAAACCGCTGCTGGCTCTCCGGGGTCAAAAAACGGACAAAAGGCTGGCCCATTACTGCTTCCCGGGCATAGCCCAGCCAGTTCAGCTCGGTCTGATTGATACGAATAAAGTGACCTTGAGCATCGAGACTGTGATAACCGCAGGGCGCATACTCGTAAAGATCGCTCAATTCGGCATTGATACGCCGATGATAACGACGCCGAGCGGCTTTTTGCTCAGATGCTACCGCCATCAGCAGCGCGACTCCTGCCATCAGCAGCAGCAACAAAATCAGCAAAGACTGCCCCAGAGTCTGGTACAGAAACGACTGAGCCCTGATGACATCGCGGGGCAGAAAAATCACCAGTTTCCAGGCCGTGTTGTTTATCGAGCCCGGTGATGGCTGCAGCTTCTTATCGGTCAGAAACTCCGGCAGGATTTTTTTGGAAAAGTCGAGCGGGGCAATACTCTGAAAACGGAAAAAGCCTTTCGGCTTTTCCAGCACACCACCGTCCTGCGCCGATATTTCCGGCCAGGCATCCGGATACAGGCTGGAGAAAATATGTTCTGGGCGATCCAGATCGGCTCCCCATTCGTTGCTGCGCTGGTGATTGCTCAGCCAGTAACCTTTGGCGTCAATCAGCATGCCCTGCTGACTCAGCCGACGAGACATCTGCTGACGAAACCGGGCCAGCATGTCTGCGGCCATGTAGTTCATCACCAGCACACCGGCCCTGTTGCCCTTGTCATCCAGCAACGGCGTGGCAAAACGCAGCACGGGCTTATAGGGCTCCTCAATCACGCCCTGCTCCATATTCAGATCCATGCGCGATACAAATACCTGTTCCACTGGCAGCCTTCTGGCTTTTTGGAAGTAATAACGGTGGGATTTATCCTGCAGCTTGTCCGTTGGTACCACCCGGGCTTCGCCCTGCGTCAGGTTGACCCGTATCAGCTCGTGGCCGGAATTATCAAGCACGCGGATCTGATCGAAGCGATTGTAAGTACCGGAGATATTTTCAAACAGCCGCTCCAGGCGAACACGCTTGTCCGGATCGCCAGTGCTCAGGTATTCCTTCAGCGCCGCCGAGTTTTTCAGCAAATCCAGTAAATGCAGTTGTTCATACATCTCTTTCTGAATCATCTGGGTGGCGGCGACCACCGAGGTTTCCTCATTGGCCAGCATGCGCTGCTGCAACACTTTTTCGTACTGCAGGTAAATCGGCGCGCCCACCGCCAGCAAAACTCCGACAAACAGCAGAAAAAGCAGGATAAAACGCTTCAAAACCAATGGATTCGTTAATAAAGAAGAAAGGCTTTCGACTTGATTTTCCGATGCAGGATCCGACTGTGGAGATGAGATTTGATCTGTCATGAGGTGAGTTTTGAACCTTACAGTAACCACAATACAATCTGTGGAAAAAGTAGAGCGCCGAGCATAACACAAGGCGTAATACAACTGTCGACTCGAAATGTTAAGGCACAGAGCCTGTTCAGCGTTTGCTCACCACCGACATGGTTCTGGCCTGGTTCAGGTTGGCCACCGCCCTGGGGTAATAACGGGGCGAGGCATCGATGGCGCGCTGAAACAGGCCGACGGCCTCTTCACTAGCTCCTTCCATCAACGCTATGTAGCCCAAATCGTTAAGCGCTTCGGCCTGGGTACCGTTCTTGCGCAAGGCAGCCAGGGCTTCTGACTTTCGCCCCCAACGATAATACATCAACCCTAGGTTGCTCCAGGCACGCCGGTATTCCGGGTCCTGATTTACCGCCCGGGTCAGCGCCCGCTCGGCCTGGGGGTACTCTCCTTCGAGGTAATAGGAAAAACCCAGGTTGGTGTGCAGCATGGCCAGGCCTGGCTGTATTTTCAAGGCACACTGGTAATACTGCCGGGCCTGCTCACCCTGTTCCCGAATATCCGACAACAGCCCCAGACCATTATAACTGCGCCAGGGTGACTGATTGTCGATTACACACTCGGCCGGAGCCGCCGAGGCAGCATTGAGCCGAGCCCGATCGGCAGATATCACCTCTTGCAGCAGGGTGTCGGCTTCCTGATGACGCTTCATGTCTACCAATAACAAGGCCAGCGATTCTTTCAGTTCCGGGCGTTTGCTGTCGCTGGCCATGGCGAGCCGATAGGCCTCTTCGGCCTGGCTGTTGTGGTTCCGCTGCTGTTCCAGCCGGGCAATATTGAGGTAAATGTCCGCCTTGTCGAACGACTTGAACTCCAATGCCTGACGATAGGCATAAATCATGGCATCCTGGTTGCCCGAGGTCTGCGACTGGGCAATCAGCATGCTGGCCTCGGTCGCATTGGTGGGTTTGATGGCCCCGGCACCGGGGGTTTTGATATCGGATAATCCGTCATGGTGCGGATTGGTACTGGCACAGCCGCTCAACAGCAGCATCGTTACTAGCGCAAGGGCTTTATTATTCATTATCAGATCCTTAAACCAGTCCATGGTCGCAGAAAGAGAAATACTCTTCCAAGGCTAGCCGCCCCTACCGGGTTCGGCCAGCCTGTTTATACTGTCACTTGCCAGACTAATCAGACAGCAATTACATATTGCCGAATACCTTGAGCACCTTGAGTAAGGCCGGGCCTATCGCCACGATAAAAAAGGACGGCCAAATGAAAAATACCAACGGAAAAATCATCTTGGTGCCGATTTTGGCCGCCATTTCTTCCGCCTCCTGCTTACGCTTGATGCGGTATTCACCGGCATAGGTACGCAGGGTTTCGGCAATGCTGGTACCCAGCTGAATGGACTGGTTGATGGCCACGTTCAGGCTGCTGAAATCTTCCAGCCCGGTACGTAAAATGAATTCGTCGAACGCCTGTTTCAGGCTGACCCCGGCTCGCAGCTTGGCGGAAATCAGCCCCAGCTCTTCGGCCAGCTCTTCATGACTGAGGCTTATCTCTTTAGACACCCGTTGCAGCGCCGCCTTAAAGCCCATGCCCGCCTCGGTACAGACCACCAGCAGATCCAGCGCATCGGGCATCGCCAGTTTCATTTGTGTCATACGATGATTGGCAAACCGCTCCAGCACAAAAACGGGTAACACATAAGCCACATAGGCCACCGCCACCAGCAGTAACAGAATAATATTGTAGGACAAAGAGGTGCTGGTCAGCATGATGGCAAGTGCAACCAATACCGACAGCATCAACACCAGCAAGCGGATACCGATGAATATCCGGTAGGCCGAGTTTTTCTGAAAGCCCGCGTGTACCAGCAGGGTACGAATGCGGTGACCACTAAAGGTACCGGTGCCGCCTTGTTTGGCCAGTACCAGTCGCTGCTCCAGGCTGTCCTGCTGTTCTTCCTCTACCTGCTGCTGCATGTGATTCAGCCGCCGACGGTAGGGATTGGCAATGCCCCCTGCCACCATCGCCAGGCCCCAGAACAGGGTCATGGCCGACAGCGCCACCCCGCCTATCAGCAACCACTGACGCATCCGGGGATCGGTCAGGCTTGCGTTAAACAACTCTGTCAGCTCTGCCATGTTACACCTCAATCTTGATAATGCGGCTGATCCACCAGACACCCAGCGTCATGGCGATGCCACCGTAAATCAGCAGCCGATGCCCGTCCTTGCTATTCAACAGCTCCGCGACATAACCAGGGGTAGTCACATACATGATCGCAAAGAGCGCGAAGGGGGTCAGTACCAGCACCCAACCCGACATTCGTCCTTCGGCGGACAGAGTTCGCAGTTGGCGGTTGAACTTGAAGCGATCACGAATAATGGTGGCCAGCTTGTCGATATTCTCCACCAGGTTACCGCCGGTTTCCCGCTGTACCTGCACCGCGCTTATCAGCGCCATGTTGGACACGCTGGGCACCCGCTCCAACAGGCCGGTCATGGCCTTGCGTATATCCTTGCGGTAGTTGATGTCGGCAAAGACCAGCGCAAATTCACGCCCCAGCGGATTAGGCATCTGCTCGCTGATAAGCTTGATGGTATCGGCAAAGGAATAACCCGCCTGCAGACCCCGTTTCATGATGTCCAGCGCCTCGGGCAGTTGCTGTTCGTATAATGCCAGCCGCTGATAATAATTACGTTTCAGCTTGATGTGCACCACGACGGACGGCAGTACCAGCGCCAGCAGCACCAGCAACCAGCTGTGCCATAGCCACCAGCTGAGAGCCGCCAGCACCAGGCTCACCAGCGCCGTCAGAAACACCAGCTGATAGGCATAAAGCCGCGAGCCGGCCAGCTCCAGGGCAAAGGCCACCCGCTCCAGCTGTGGTGAGGTCTCCAGCCGGCGTAACAGCGGCGAAAGCGCGTCCAGCCGCTTGGTACGATAGATGGATACCTGCTGTTGTTCCCGGTTTTCCGCCTCCATCGCCTCAAGTCGCCGCTTGAGCAGGGCGGAACGATTCAGCCGGGGCTGGGTGACCGGCACAAACATGGCCAGGCTCAAAAACACCACCGCCAGTCCCACCAGCGCTAGAAAGATAAGGGTATTGCTGCTCATAAGACCTCCCGCTAGAAAATGCCCTGGTGCAGCTCGTCGTCACCGAAGAGGCTGCGCGGTAACACCATGCCCCGGCGGGCCAGGCGATCGTAGAAGTTGGGCATAACACCGGTGGGGCGATGGCGACCCTGCACGTTGCCTTCGGCGTCGATACCGGTGCGCTCGAAGGTGAAAATCTCCGACATTGTGATGGTTTCGCCTTCCATGCCGTGCACCTCCTGCATGCTGACCATGCGCCGTTTGCCGTCCTCCTGCCGTTCCAGCTGAATAATCAGATCCAGTGCAGAGGCCACCTGGGCTCGGATGTTCTTCACCGGCATGTCGAAGCCGGTCATGGATACCATGTTTTCGAGCCTCCCCAGGGCGTCACGCGGGGTGTTGGCGTGAATGGTGGTGAGAGAGCCCTCGTGGCCGGTGTTCATGGCAGTGAGCATGTCGAAGGCCTCGGCGCCGCGCACCTCCCCTACCACTATGCGGTCTGGCCGCATCCGCAGGGTGTTTTTAACCAGGTCGCGCATGGCTATCTCCCCCCGCCCTTCTATGTTGGCGGGCCGGCTTTCCAGCTGTACCACATGGGGCTGCTGCAATTGCAGCTCGGCGGAGTCTTCCACCGTGATGATGCGCTGGTTGGCCGGAATAAAGCCGGACAGTATGTTGAGGAAGGTGGTTTTACCGGTACCGGTCCCCCCGGAGATCAAAATGTTGAGCTTGCCCTTGACCACCGCCTCCATCACCTGGGCGATGGCCGGGGTGATGGTACCAAAGTCAATCAAGGTATCTACCGCCAGCTTTTCGACCGTAAAGCGACGAATGGACAGCACAGGGCCGTTCAGCGCCAGCGGCGGTATGATGGCGTTTACCCGGGAGCCGTCTTTCAGACGGGCATCCACCATGGGTGACAGTTCGTCGATGCGGCGGCCCACGCTGGACACGATACGCTCTATCACCCCCATCAGGTGATCGTCGTCGGTAAAGGTGAGCGGCACCCGCTCTATGCGGCCCCGGCGTTCCACATAGATGTTTTTGGCGCCATTGACCATGATGTCCGCAATCCCCGGATCGGCCAGCAAGGGTTCGAGCGGGCCATGCCCCAGTATTTCGTCAAGCAACTGGCGCACGATTTTATGACGGGAGTCCACCGTCAGCGGCGTGGGCGAGTCTTGCATTATCTGAAAGCACAGGCGCTCAATCTGTTCGCTGGCCTGCTCGCGGGAAATGGTTTGCAGCATGGGCAAGTCCAGCATATCCATCAGCTTGCCATGCAGACGATGTTTGTAGGCTTCTTCATCCGTGTTGAGAATATAATCTTCCAGGTTCATCCTTGACCCCCATGTTTTCTCAGTGCTAATTAAATCAGCTATTCAGTACCGACCGAGTCAGTTATTCAGTGCCGGCCAAACCACCTTTTAAGCAATCCGGGCCTGGTGGCTTGTTCTTCATCCTGCGGCGTAATTTCATCGGCGATGTCGTCAAACACTCTGACCAGTTTGTGTTTTTTTTCTATTTCCACCACCAGCTTGCCCAGATCGGTACAATTTTCCGCCATGGTAAAATCATTGAGCAGAGTAAGAATATGAGTGACTTCCGTGGTCTGTTCTATTTTCTTTAAAGATAGGTCCTTTCTCTTGTCGTAACGGTTTATCAGTAAAATAATCCGGGTTTTCGGTATGCCCAGCTCGTGTCGGAGCCGCTTCAGCAGATACAGGGTCTCGCGCAGGGCGGACAACGACTGCTGCATTACCACCAGCACATGGTCGGCGCATTCCAGCATGGGCAGGTTCCAGTTTTCGGGCCCGCGGGACAAGTCCACCACCACCTGTTGATACTGGCTGCGCAGCAGGTACATCAACTGAGCACAGTGTTTTGCCGTAGGCTGATAATGGTCGTTGAACGAGGCCGGCAAAGAGGGCAACACATCCAGTCGCTCCCGCGCCGGGCTGACCATGCCCGCCAGCGCCATGGCATCCATTTCCGTGGCTCTTTCCATGCCGCCGGCCAGACTGCCCTGCTTGTCGTGCACATTCAGATAATCCGCCAGCGAGCCATAATGCAGGTTGGCATCTACCAGCAGTGTCTTGTCGTCGTCATGGTGCCGGCCAAGCGCGTAACCCAGATTGGCACAAATAAAGCTGGCACCGGAGCCGGGCTTGCCGTTTACCACCACGGTCACCGGCGCCAGCGAGGCACTGGCCGCCTGTTTGTCGGCCACCCGGACCAAGGCCGACCACAGCTCCGCCGGCTGATAGTCGAAGGGCAAGAAGTCGACCGCCCCCAGCCGCATGGCTCGGCGCATCAGCGCCGTATTGCCCGGATCGCCCACCACTATTAATGGCGGCGTCGCCATTTGCCTGCGCTCCAGTTCATCAAACACGATGGAGATCATGGAATTATCCACCAGCAGCAATAGCTGACGCCCCGCCTTGGGCGCCGCATCCTGCTCGGATAATCGCCGCAGCTGCAGCTGGCTGGACTGGAGCTGACTCTGCAACTCTGGCCATAAACGACCGTCCGGATCCATCACGCTGATTTGCAACGGACAGGCCAGCGGCGTGTGAGGTGATAAGGCGCTTTCCAGCTCTACAATTTTGGCGTCTGTCATAAATCACTCCACATCAGGGAAAACAGGGAATGTCACCACTTGTCGTCCGTCCCAAACTTTCGGCTCTCAAGGTAGTGGTAAAATCCGGTGACTGAATAGCCAGGTTTGTCGGCAGAGGCAAAACAGGCTGAAAGGTATAATTATCAATACTGGCCTGAACATAGCGTATATCGTTCAGATTGCTTTGAGGGTTGCTGACCGCTACCATACCGTCCGTCAGGTATCTGATATTTATGTTAGTCCCGTTGAAACTACCCATAGCGATATCCAACCTTGCTGCAATATCGTTAGCTACGGTCTGTCGTTCATCCGGCATACAGACAGCCGCCATTCTGGCTGCCTGACGAGACGACTCACTCAGCATGGACCAGTTATATATCAACCGCCCAAGCTCCATAACAGCAAACAGCACAAGAAAAACAACTCCGGATACAATAGAGAACTCTACCGTAGTCGTTCCTCTCTGCTTTATTATTATCTTTTCAGATGTAATGCTCATCAGTTAGTCATCATCCTTGAAGTAATACTGGTTTTCAGAGGGAAAGACAGATCAATTTCATTACCAAAAAAAGTGTTAAATTTATCACCAAAGACCGGCTGCCAATCGTAATTCGCATCTATCAGTATGTAAACATAGGAGCTTCCTGCAGGAATTTTCTTATAGCTTATTGATATATTTGATGTATTAAAACCAGGAAGAATAGCATTAGTGCCGGAAGTGTCATTACCGTAGATGATAAGCTTTTTTATTTTATCCTCCATCATGGGTCGTTCTAAATCATCATTATGCCAATTTTCCGGACCAAGGTGATGAGTACCTGCTCTTACCGCCTTGGTCATAATATGATACTGATAAATCATTCGGCCAAACTCGCCAATAGAAAGCATTAACAATAACACAAGAGGTAGTACTATCGTTGCTTCTACAATGGCAATACCTTGCTGGGAAGAGGGTCTTCTGATGCTCTTCATCATGAGTCTCCACTATCGGTATCATCATACAGTACTATTTTCTCAGAGCCCCCGCCGTAGAAACCACTATTATTTGGACCACATTCTATTTTTTCTGCCACTACATATTGTGTTTTACCTTTAGCACCATTATGAGAGGTAACCTGCTGATTCAGAAAAAAACAGCTAACACCAAGCACTTCGTAATCACATTGCCCCGTGCAAGGAGTTTTATTGAGAGCGTTATTGCAGTCGGCAACCGGCACACTGACTATTCTTCTTTCATCATCACAAGCATCCCCATTATTTTTTGAATTATTGACATAGTCTTTGTATTTTTCAAGACTATCATAATTGGCTCCAATATCTGGGGACAGAATCAGACTACCAGAATCGTCTTCATCTATAGAGGAAAAATCATCCTTATCAAAAACAACACCATTCGTTTTATTGTCACCATCTACCAAGTGGCTTGGTAACTTGCAATCCGGATAATATGCAGACCCTGCATTTTCACCCGGCATTTGCGTTGGCTTATATTTCTTCATATCGCCATCAAATATATTAAACCGAGTATTTATCCCACTCTCAGATGGCCCCACCTTATTACCAGGAAGAGTAGTGATCGTATCACCTACACCGACTAAAGAATTTTCAAACAATTTACCTGAAAGTGCATCTTTATAAAGGCTACCACCACCTCCGTTTGGATCGGAGGTACAGCTTGTATCAGGATCATTGGCATAGCATTTGAAATTAAGCCCCAAAAAATTACCGGGCCCAATGGGGTTAGCTCCCTGAGCCGCTCTTTTTATTACGATAATATCCCCGGTATCGCCAGATCCATCCCGCTTGGCTGTAGTAAAACCAAAATTTCCCGAATCAATCTCACTTTCACTCGTATCTTCAGCGCACATCAACAGCGGTATGATTTGATCTTTTGTTTTATCGGCTGCGGCTGCCGCTACTGCAGAAGCTCTTACCTGCCAGGTATCCACAAATAGCTGTGACAAAAACTGATCTACGGGCACCGTATTAAGACTAACCCGTATTGCTTTGGCAGAAGAGTCCGTTGTCGGGCTGAAAGGCACTGGGTCGATGGAAAACTCCACATCCAATACTGATGCTAGGTTATCCAGATCGACATTTACCTGTTTAAAGCCCGGGCCGGTAAGAATAGCTCTTAATGTGTCTTCCACCGCATCCCGGGCCTTGTCGTGAGTACTTTCAGCTTTATCAGTCAGATTTAGTGTCTTGGCACCACTCAGTGCCGCCGAATCCACCGCATCCTGCACCCGAGTCTTGTTCAGTAGTAAATAGCCCCCATCCAGGGCCAGGGCGGTAAAGCCGAGCAGCGTAAAGAGCGCTATCGTCACCAGGACGAGCACGGCGCCTTTCTGTTGCTTGCGGTGCGATAACGATTTCATGCTGTTTCTCCTGCTTGTTATCGCCGAAAATTACTCGCCGAAGTTGAGGGTGACCTGGGTTTTGCCCTCGCTGGGGGCTTCTGCCCCTTTCACATACTTGTCGTACAGCGATACACCGTATTCGCCATTCAGGGTAAGGGCGGCAATTTTGCCGTCGTTACGCATACCGGCATCCGGGTCCATAATCTGCAGCTCGTCCAGCTCCTGAAAATCGTCCCCCATGGCAAAGTCATAATATCGTTCGCTTGCACAGCCGGTAACAGCCCCGGTAGCCAGCATTATCAGTAGTATCCGTTTCATCGCTCGTCTCCTTGTCAATATCGACTTTTTTGCCGTTCATGCTGATCATACCGGCCATATCTTCTACTAAAGCGACTGGCCATAGGTCTGCTCCATGCCACCTTCGGCCACCGTCTGGCTCATGCCGGTATTGCCCTGCGACTGTACCATCGGTGCCTGCTCGCCTTCCCGGTCACGCAACGACATTCTGCCCAGCAGATAAAATTCCATATCGTTAGGTTCGATGAAACCGTCGGTAGGCAGCGTGACCTGCTGTTTGTCGAAGGGGCGTACCAGGCGGGGGGTCACCATGATCACCAGTTCGGACTCACCCTTGGCGAAGCTACGACTACTGAAGAGATTACCCAGAACGGGAATATCGCCGACAAAAGGCAGCTGGCTGACCGACTCGCGGGTATTTTCACTGAGCAGGCCGGCAATACTGATGGTCTGACCATCACCCAGCTCGACCGTGGTACCGGCACTGCGCTTGCTGAGCGCAGTAATATCTCCGAACAGAGGGATATTGGCCTGGTTGGCCACCACCGGCTCGCTGACCGACACGTTGAGATTGAGGTTGATCTTGCCGCTGTTCAGCACCACTGGGGTGAACTTGAGGCCCACGCCAAACTCCTTGAACTCCACCGCCACGCCGTCTTCGGTGGGTACCGGCACCGGAAATTCGCCACCGGAGAGGAACTCGGCCGACTGGCCACTGATGGCGGTAATACGCGGCTCGGCAAGCACCCGGGCCAGGCCACGGGTCTTGGCCAGATCCAGCGCCACGTTAAACACGGTGTCGGCACTGGCAAAAGTTCCAATTGCTGTATTGGTACCAAAGCCGGCTAGTTGGCCCACGCTGTCACGCAACAACGAAAAGCCCCAGTTTCCGGAGCTTTCGAGCAGCTCAAAAGCCGACTCCCAGCTACGCGACGTATCTCGTGCCACTTCGGCCACGGTCACCTCCAGCATCACCTGCTGGCCTCCGCCCACGCTCATCATGTTCATCACCTCGGATCGGGCTACCCCCCCTTCGGCGGCCACCACATAGCCCCGACCCAGTTCATAGGCGGCATTCAATCGGTTCAGATCCGACACCTCGCCGCTCATCACCAACTGCCCCTGGGAGGTATGCACCTGAATCGGCTCGTTGGGCAAGAAACGATAGAGCCGTTCTTTCAGCCCCTGCAGATCGTGGCTGACCTCGATGTCGTACACCTGCATCAGACCATCGTTCATGTCCCACACCATCAGGTTGGTATGGCCGAGTGACTTGCCCACCAGGTACAGCTCACGGTCTTGCAACACCAGTACATCGGCAATGGCGGGGTTGCCCACCGATACCCGGCTGGCGGGTCTGTCCAGCATCAGAGAGCGAGATTTGTGAATGGGTAACTGCACTTCATTCCCTGCCTGCTGCAGACTGCCCCCGGCCCATAGCAGGCCGGGCGACAGCAGCAGCAGTGCTCCTAACGTAGCGTTAAGCAGTGTTTTCATAGTCACCTCCATGTGAACCTTGTTTTTGTTGGTATTCAGCTTTTTACCGGAACCTGCTGCTGACTGGTGCCCTTGATCAGATCAACCGACGACTGGCGAGGTTGGGTTCTGGGCTGCGCCGTCACCGGCGAAGCAGCCTCTTTAGAGTCCGCCTGAATAGCAGCCACTCTGTCGTTCAGATCCCGCTCGTCGTTGGGATTACGCAGAGCCAGCTGAATACGACCGTTGGAACTGGCGTTGACCAGTTTTTCGGCCTGTTCGGGATCCACCTCCAGGGTAACGGCACGCACCAGCTTGGGACGGTTTTCATCCGTATGCTGGGTCTGGTCCACCGCCAGTACCTTGAGATTTTTCAGCACGGTGCGGGTCATGTCACCCTCGGTAAACAGTATGTCCACCCGGTTACCGGGTAACAGAAAGCCCGCCACCCCGATGACGTCGTTCACCCTTACCGTTACCGCCCGCATGCCCGGCTCCAACAGCACAGAGAGGGTGCTGCCCTGCCCTATGGGCGTGAGCCGTTCCTTGCGCAATACGTCTCCTTTATAAAGGTTGTTCTTGGTCACCATACCCTGGGTTTCTTCCAGAGTATTAATGGCACCGGGGGGAACCAGACGGGCGTCTATCTGTTTGAACTGGACATGAATGGGATCGAGCTGCACGCCGGGAGCCAGATCCACCGACGCCACCACTACCTGAACCAGCTCGCTGCCCGCCTGCTCGGCCGGACGGGCGCTGGCGGCGCTTTGCTGTTCAAGCCAGTTATTGGCCATCCAGGCGGCGCCGAGACCGAATATCACCGACAAAAATAAAAGCATCACGGTTCTTGTTTTCATAACCCCATCCTTAGGTTTACTACGACCAGATTTATTATCATCAGATTTACTACAACCCTTGACCCATTAACACTCGGCCATTAACCCGCTGTTGTTAACAAGGTTGTGATGAACAGAAAAAGTATAGTCAGTGCACGCAATACATGTTCCAGGCTCTTTTCAAAATAATCTGGTCAAGCGGTTCACCGGCCTGACCGTTGAAATGCATTATATCCCGGGCAATACCGAGAATATCGCGGGGGTAACAGGCAATCAGCGGTTTACCGCTATTTCCATGCAACACGTCAACCATATAATCGAACAGTGATTCATTGGCTATCAGTTGATATTTTTCCAGGTTCATCAGCCATATCTTTTTATATAACGCTTGTGACATGGCACCTAATTCGATTTTATAACCCAGGCGACGCAAAAAAGCCTCGTCGGCGATGGCTTGTGGATCCAGGTTGGTGGAAAACACCAGTATCTGTTCGAAGGGAATATCGAAGTGCAGGCCATTGGGCAGTGACAGAAAATCACGCCGCTCTTCCATCGGCACTATCCAGCGGTTGAACAGTTCGTCGGCGGCAAAGCCCTGCCGCCCCAAGTCATCAATCAAAAACACCCCGTTGTTGGCCTTCATCTGCAAGGGGGCGCTGTATTGGCGGGACTGCCGGTCGAAGTGCACCTCCAGGGTATCCAGCTTCAGCTCGCCCCCCACCATAACCAGCGGCCGCTTGCAGGGAAGATAACGAGTGTCCATGTCTTCGTCCTGGTCGTGCACATAGCCTTCGGCCCGCCAGTGATAGAGCGGATCGAATATGGGTATTATGGTGTTCTGCACCGCGATGGCATGGGGCACGTAAATCATTTCGTCGTCGAAAATCTTGTTGAAACGGTGACACAGAAAGCTTTTGCCGGTACCCGCATGACCGTAGATCAACAAGGGGCGACGGGAGTTCAGCGCCGGCCCCAGGGTATTGACCAGCTCCTGGCTTATCACCATGTCGCCGAGCGCCAGCTCCAACCGATCGCGACGAATGCAGCGCTCGCCCAGTGCCTGACTCAGCACCAGTTTATTGTATGCCTCCAGCGGTATCGGCGCCGGGCCCAGATAACCGTCGCGCGCGCTCAGCTCCTGGGCCTCGTATTGTCCCTTGGTGGTCAGGGCATGGCGAATGATATCGCCGGAGCGACCCGAGGCGCGTACCTCCACCAATTGCAGGGTTTTCAGCTCCTGCAGCAAGGGCTCTACCACGCTGCCACGCAGGCAAAGTCGCTCGCTCAGGGCCGGCAGCGATAGTGTGCCTTCCTCCTGCACATGGCGCAGGGTCAGCCGCAGCAGCAGCTCTTTCGACAGGCCGGTGTCGGCCAGGGTTTTCGGTTTGGGCAGGTACATCCGTGTTACCTCCTTTTTCTGAGCATCAGCCAGTCGGGTGTTCTTTACTATCCAGTCATGTTCAGGATACCAGGGTAAATATCTGGTATTTGTTGAGCACCACCGCCAGGGTAGCGCCCAGTGCCAGTGCCGGACCATAGGGCACCTTGAGCCCGGCCAGCTCCCCCTCCACCGGCGCCAGATACTTTTTACTACCCAGAATATAACCATAGCGCATAAAGCTCTGTTTGAAGCCACCCCAGCCCACCTTGTGAAAGGCGAATATCAGTACCAGCGGCAGGCCTATCATCAGGCCGTAGAGCAGGGATTCGAGAAACAGACTCCAACCGAGAAAGGTGCCGATACCCAATGCCAGCTTGACATCACCGCCGGCCAGCAGCCGGAAGAAAAACAGCGGAAACAGCAGGATAAAGGCATAAACCAGGCCGGTCAGGCCGAAAGCCAAGCCTTCCCCTAGAAGAGCATGATAAGTCAACGCCAGCAGAATAAAGGGCAGGGTCAACCAGTTGGGAATCTTGTGGGTAGTTAAATCCAGCCAGGAGGCGGCCAGCAATAAAGATAACAATGGTAGCTGTTCCATAGCGTCACCATGTTTTAAAATTCTGGTTAGGGCAGCGATGCTGCCCTATAAATTTTCATCATTCTTTAGCGCAGGTAGCAGCGCCACCACTAACACCTTTACCAACTGCATCACAAAGTTCGTTGATCGATCCCTGTACGTTAGTACCTAAATTTGTAAATGCAGTAACAACTCCAGCAGCCACCAAAGCTCCCGCCACCGCATATTCCACCGTAGTCAGACCTTCTTCATCATTCAGCAGGCGATTCAGTTCTTTTAAAATCAACATAATAATATCCTCGTTCCATCTTGAATATTTTAAATCGGAGATTTCCGGTTCACATTTTAACTTTTTAATTCCCAACCTTTACGACGGGCCGGACTCTAACCATACAGCTCACAATGCTGTTTTATACTCATATATCCGGCTACCTCCCTGTTTCTCCGTTTATATTATCACCTTGTATAGTTATTATTCTCCGGGCTACCCCGGCACCACTTTCTTATTACACCTTTAGTTATAAACAAACAACCGGGTTTATTCAAAGTGAAATTTCCTTTTTATATCAGCAATTTTTCGACAGATTAGGGGGGAAATAGGCCGGATTCATTCGAATTTATGTCATTAAATAAAAACACGGGAATAAAACGGCCGGCATCGATGCCGGCCGTTTTTATTCCCGTGTTTTTATGAGGGGGAATGGGTGTAACTAACTTATAACCAACACATAATCAACAGTCGGTGCCGTCATTTTTCACTACCTTACACATGGCATTGATGCTTGCCCCAACCCCGTCGCCCAAAGATAAAAAAGCCCCCACCAGTGAAGCGGCGACCAGAGCACCCGCGACCGCATATTCCACGGTGGTCAGGCCCTGTTCATCGTGCCAGAATCGTTTCAGTTCATTGCATAACATTCCATTGAATAACATCGCCTCTTCTCCTGTTATCGCATCCCTGTTATCTGATTCCCATTAAATTGTTTTCATTAAATAGTGGTCAAAATACAGCCAACCACCAAGGTCTCAAATGGGCTTATATTGTCTCGTTTTTTCTATAGATATCTTCGGCAAATACCAGGCGACCCTGCTCCACCCAGGCGGTGAAATACACCATAAACAGCGGCGTCGGCGAGCGGGCGGGCAGTATGCGGGTCTGTTGATATTCCGGCAGCGACCAGCCCAGGTGTTGCACCAATTGGCCCGGCTCGGCCAGGCGCACACAGCCGTGACTCAGGGCCCTTTTCGCCTCGCCGAACAACCGTTTGTCCGGGGTGTCGTGCAGATAAATATTGAAGGGGTTGTTCATTTCGAACTTGAAGCGCCCCAGGGCGTTGTCGGGGCCGGGGGCTTGCACCAGGCGGAAGCCGGCGGGCGGTTGCTGCCAGTCGATGGTACCCGGATCCTGCCGCTCCGCGCCACCCGGCAGCCAGACACCGAAGCCATTGCGACTCAGGTAACCACTATCACGACGCTGGGCCGGCAGCAGATCTTCCCGGATGATGTTGGCGGTAGGGGTCCAGTCCGGGTTGACCTTAAGCGCCTTGATATGAGTGCCCAGCTCGGGCGTGGGCCAGTCGGGGCGCCCGACAATCACCTTCATGCTCAGGGTCGGCCGGTACTGCTGGATCAGGGTCAGTCGGTAGGCGGGAATATTGACCAGCACAAACTGCGCAGGTGCTGTGGGCGGCAACAAGAGCCAGCGGCGCAGGTTATGGCGCAGCTCTTGGCGCAACTCGGCGGACGAGCGATTCAGCATGACACGAATATCGGCGGTAAGCCGGCCGTTCGGTACCAGTCCATTAGCCTGTTGCAGCCCCTTGAGAATGTCACTCAAGCCGCGATCGAGCGCATCGGCCCGGCCACGAGGCGGCGCCAGGCTATAACCCAGCTCGGTCAACCGTTGGCGCAGGGCGGGGATGGCCCTGTCCCGTTCACCGGGTCGCACCTCGCCACCGGGGGGCAAGGTCGTCATGCTGACGGCTTCGCTCAAGGCATGATAATGCTGTTTGAGCTGGCGGTAGCCGGGGTAGTCCGGCTGCTGACGACGCAGATAGGCACTCAGCTCACCGCGATCTAAGGCCTGATCGAAACCGGCTTCATCGTGTTCGGGGACAAGAGGATACTGGGCAAAGCGGGCCCGGGCTGCCAGTACCTTACGCCATTCCCGGCTGAACCAGGCGTCCCGCTCAGCCAGCGACAACCCCGCCATCTCGTCCGGCTCGGGCAGCAGCAAGTCGGCCAGTTGCCGACCGGCTTCATTCAGTGCATTGTCTTCGTTGTGCCACCATATCCGTTCGGCGGCCTGTAACGGCGATATCAGCACCAGTAGCAGCATCATTACACGCAACATCAGTACCCCTCCCTGGGACTGTTACGGCTTTAAGTATGGACAAAAAAACAATTATTGCGGATTAAAATAAAACAGCAGCAGGGTGAACAGGGCCGCGGCAACCAGCAGCAGCAGGTAGATTTTGAGGAACTGCTGATGGCGCCCTCCCCTGAGGTGCACCAGGGTAAAGGCGGTCACCGCCAGCCCCAGGACACCAAATGTACCCATATGAAACCAAACACTGTGCGGCATCAACCATTCGGTTCTCACGGCAATATCCTGATAACGCAGATACCCAAACTGCTGCTCCGGGCGGCCATAGTGAAACACCAGCAACAGCAGTACATAAAGGCCCCAGCCGCCCAGGGTCATGGTCACCAGCAGCTTTCCCAGCCAATCGATGCCTTGTTGTACCATGGCTGCCTCCGGTTCATCTTTTGCTTGAGTCCTGAGACTACAGAGGTAACATTAGCTTCCTTATCTATAGTCTATCGGCCTGACGCCGATTTAGTTAAAGCTGGAGAGCGATTTCACATGACCCACGCATCCGTTACTGATGTGCTGGCGGGCAAATATCCTGTTGGCACCACCCTGACTGTTAAAGGGTGGATTCGTACTCGCCGTGACTCCAAGGCGGGTATCTCGTTTTTGGCAGTACACGATGGCAGCTGCTTCAATCCGGTGCAGGCCGTGGTACCCAATAACGTGGCGAATTATCAGTCTGAAGTGGTGCGTCTGACCACCGGCTGCTCGGTGGAAGTCACCGGCACCGTCGCCGCCTCTCAGGGTCAGGGGCAGGACTTTGAACTGCAGGCCACCGACGTCAAGGTCATCGGCTGGGTCGATGATCCCGATACCTATCCGATGGCCGCCAAGCGCCACTCCATCGAGTATCTGCGTGAATACGCGCATCTGCGCCCGCGCACCAACATGATGGGTGCCGTCACCCGGGTGCGTAACTGTCTGGCGCAGGCCATTCACCGCTTCTTTCACGAGAGCGGTTATGCCTGGGTAGCCACTCCTCTCATTACCGCCTCCGACTGTGAAGGTGCCGGCGAGATGTTCCGGGTATCAACTCTGGATCTGCAGAACCTGCCCCGTACCGACAAGGGTGATATCGACTTCAGCGAAGATTTCTTCGGCAAGGAAACCTTTCTGACCGTTTCCGGCCAGCTGAACGGCGAAGCCTACGCCTGTGCCATGAGCAAGATTTATACCTTCGGCCCAACCTTCCGCGCCGAAAATTCCAACACCAGCCGTCACCTGGCCGAGTTCTGGATGGTGGAGCCGGAGCTGGCTTTTGCCGATCTGAACGACATCGCCGGCCTGGCGGAAGACATGCTGAAGTATGTGTTTAACGCCGTACTGACCGAGCGCATGGATGACATGAACTTCTTCGCCCAGCGAGTCGATAAAGACGCCATTACCCGGCTGAAAAGCTTTGTGGAGCAGGACTTCGCCCAGGTGGATTACACCGATGCGGTCGAAATACTGCAAAACTGCGGCAAGACGTTCGAATTCCCGGTTGCATGGGGTGTTGACCTGTCTTCCGAGCACGAGCGCTATCTGGCCGAAGAACACTTCAAGGCGCCGGTAGTGGTGAAGAACTATCCCAAGGACATCAAGTCCTTCTACATGAAGCTGAACCCGGACGGCAAAACGGTGGCAGCCATGGATGTACTGGCCCCGGGCATCGGCGAGATCATTGGCGGATCTCAGCGTGAAGAAGTGCTGGAAGTGCTGGATAGCCGCATGAAAGAGATGGGTCTGAACCCGGCAGACTACGGCTGGTATCGGGACCTTCGCCGTTACGGCACAGTGCCCCACTCCGGTTTTGGTCTGGGCTTCGAGCGACTGGTGGCCTATGTCACCGGCATGGGTAACGTACGGGACGTCATTCCCTTCCCCCGTACCCCGCGCAACGCCGACTTCTGATTTTCAGAGGTCAAAATACGCGCAACAAAAAAAGCCCCGCACCGCGGGGCTTTTTTATCACAGCCCGAAGGCAAACTTCAGTGCAAACAGCGCCGCCAGTGCCCAGACCACGGGACTGACTTCCGCGACACGACCGGCCAGCAATTTGACCGCCACAAAACTGATAAAACCGAAGGCGATGCCGTTGGCGATAGAGAAGGTAAACGGCATCATCACCAGTACCACCACGGCAGGAACCGCTTCGGTGATGTCATCCCAGTGCAGGTGGCTGAGCTGGCCCAGCATCAGCACCGCCACATACACCAGGGCGCCGGCGGTCGCGTAAGCCGGCACCATGCCCGCCAGCGGCGAGAACAGCAACGCGGCAATGAACATCAGGCCGGTGACTACGGCGGTCAGGCCACTGCGTCCACCCACCGATACCCCGGCGGTACTCTCCACATAGGAGGTCGTGGTCGAGGTGCCAAGCACAGAGCCGGCGATGGAGGCCGTGCTGTCGGCCAGCAGGGCGCGGCCCAGTCGCGGCAGTCGACCCTTGTCATCCAGCAGCCTGGCGCGCTGGGCCACGGCAATCAGGGTGCCGGAGGTATCGAACAAGTCGACGAACAAAAAGGCGAAAATCACCGACAGCATGCCGATATTGAAGGCGCCGGCAATATCCAGCTGCATGAAGGTCGGCATGACGGACGGCGGAGCCGAGACGATGCCCTGATACTGAATATCGCCGAAGGCCACCCCCAGGCCGGTAATGATCAGAATACCGATCATCACGGCGCCGCTCATGCCACGGGCCGCCATGCCGATGATCAGAAAAAAGCCCAGCATCGCCAGCCCCACCTGCAGGCTGGTGACATCCCCCAAACTCACCAGAGTTGCCGGATTATCGACGATGATACCGGCATTTTTTAGGCCAATCAGCGCCAAAAACAGACCAATACCGGCGGCGATGCCGATTTTCAGCGGGCCGGGAATGGAGTTGATGATCCACTCGCGTACCTTGAACAGGCTCAGCAACACGAAGATACAGCCGGAGAAGAATACCGCGCCCAGGGCGCTCTGCCAGCTGTAGCCTTCGGTCAGCACCACCGTATAGGTGAAAAAGGCGTTCAGGCCCATGCCCGGAGCAAGGGCGATGGGATAGTTGGCTACCAGCCCCATGATAAAGCAGCCGATGGCCGCCGCCAGACAGGTCGCCACGAATACGGCACCATAATCCATGCCCGCCTCGGACAGAATGGCCGGGTTGACGAAGATGATATAAGCCATGGTCAGGAAGGTGGTAATACCCGCCACCACTTCCTGGCGCGCATCGGTGCCCAGCTCTTTAAGATGAAAATACTTGTCTAGCATAGGGGGATCTACCGTATTAATAAAAGTGCCTGAAATTATCGACTCAAAAGACACCATTGGCAATCTCCAGGCCCCAACTGCCGACCGTCCACTCCCCCTCAACTCCTTTAGTTGATCACGAACAATTCCATGAACTCGTTGACCGGTGTGGCTTCAAGCCGCTGCTGATCGAGGCACAATGCCAGAATGTGCCGGCATCGCGCCGGTGGAAAACGGGTCTGCAGGTTACGCATGAATTTCTGCTCCAGCACCGGTATCGCCTCGACCCGGCGGCGGCGATGGCCGATGGGGTATTCCACTGCCACTTTCTCGGTGCTGCTCCCATCCTTGAAGAACACCTGGATGGCGTTGGCGATGGAACGCTTGTCGGCCTCCAGGTATTCGACGCTATAGCGCGGCTCTTCCACTATTTCCATCTTGTCGCGCAGGGTATCGATACGAGGAGAGGCCCGGTGAAAATCGTCTTCGTAGTGTTCGGCCATCAGGCAGCCATAAAGCAGCGGCACCGCCACCATGTACTGCAGGCAGTGATCCCGGTCCGCCGGGTTGGCCAGTGCCCCGACCTTGGAGATGATGCGAATGGCAGACTCGTGGGTATAAATTTGGATGCGGTCTATGTCTTCGAGTCTGTCCTTCACCTGCGGGTGTAACTGCACGGCGCATTCCACCGCGGTCTGGGCATGAAATTCGGCGGGAAAGCTGAGTTTGAACAGCACGTTTTCCATCACATGGCTGCCAAAGGGCTGATTAACCCGGAAGCTCTTGCCCTTGAACTGTACATCATAAAAACCCCATTTGGGCGTCGTTAGTACCGACGGCAGTCCCATCTCGCCCTTCATGGTGATCATCGCCAGTCTCACGGCGCGGGCGGTGGCATCCCCCGCCGCCCAGGACTTGCGCGAGCCGGCGTTAGGCGCATGGCGGTAGGTACGCAGGGCGCAACCATCGGCCCAGGCCTGAGACAGGCTGTCGATAATCTGCTCGCGGCTGCCACCCAGCATGCGGGTAATAACGGCGGTAGACGCCACCCGCACCAGCAATACGTGATCCAGCCCTACCCGGTTGAAGCTGTTCTCCAGCGCCAGCACGCCCTGAATTTCGTGGGCCTTGATCATAGCGGTCAGCACATCGCGCATGGTGAGCGGCGACCTGCCCTCAGCCACCGCCACCCGGCTCAGGTAATCGGCGGTGGCGAGAATCCCCCCCAGGTTATCGGACGGATGGCCCCATTCGGCCGCCAGCCAGGTATCGTTGAAGTCCAACCAACGGATCATGCAGCCAATGTTGAAGGCGGCGGTCACCGGATCCAGCTCGTGAGAGGTGCCGGGCACCCGGGCACCATGCTGTACTATGGTGCCGGGAACCATGGACCCCAGATGCTTGGTACATTCGGGAAAGCGCAGCGCCAGCAGGCCACAGCCCAGGGTATCGGCCAGACAATGGCGGGCGGTGTGATAGGCCTCATCCGAGATGATCTCGGTATTGGCCACATAGTCGGCTATGGTGACAAGTAACTGATCGGGCTCGGGTCTCTGGTTCAGATCAACATTGGTACTCATGATGTGTTCCTTCAAATCAGCGGTGTTACCGGATGATTCGGCTATTTTTCAACGCTACAGAATCGGCCAAAGGGCCAGCTCTGCCGCGCCGTCGGGAGAATCAATCCTGTTGCCTCTTTATTCCGCTAGCTGAGCGGTATCCAAGAGACTGGCTGCCGGCTCACCGTTTCTCTATCGGTATCCACTCCTGAGGGGCCGGGCCCACGTAATCGGCGTTAGGCCGTATGATGCGATTATGGGCGCGCTGCTCCATGATGTGTGCGGTCCAGCCGGTAACCCGGCTAAGCACGAAAATCGGTGTAAACAGCCTGGTCGGAATCCCCATGAAGTGGTAGGCACTGGCGTGATAGAAATCGGCGTTGGCGAACAGTTTTTTCTCGCGCCACATTACTTCCTCTACCCGCTCGGATATCGGATACAACACCCGATCGCCCGCCGCTTCGCTCAGCTTTTTGGCCCAGGGCTTGACCAGGGCGTTGCGCGGATCCTTCACCGTATAGACCGCATGACCGAAGCCCATGACCTTTTCCTTGCGCTTGAGCATCTCCAACAGCGCGGCCTCGGCCTCATCCGGCCCGCTCCATTGCTCTATCATCGCCATCGCCGCCTCGTTGGCGCCGCCGTGCAGCGGGCCGCGAAGGGTGCCAATGGCGGCGGTCACCGCCGAATGCAGGTCGGTCAGGGTGGAGGCACAGACTCGCCCCGCAAAAGTGGAAGCGTTGAATTCGTGCTCTGCATAGAGCACCAGCGAACAGTTCATTACCTTCACATCCAGCTCGGGCGGGGCTTCGCCGCGCAGCATGTGCAGAAAATGGCCCCCCAGGCTGTGATCATCCAGGCCCGTGTCGATGCGCACGCCATCGTGGGCGTAACGATACCAGTAGCAGATGATAGAGGGCAGCAACGCCAGCAGACGTTCGGCAGCCTCCTGCTGTTCGCCGAATTTATGCTCGGTTTCCAGGTTACCAAGCAGGGAGCATCCGGTACGTAATACGTCCATCGGATGGGCCGACGCCGGTATCAGTTCGAGCACGATGCGCAACGCCGCCGGCAGACCACGATTGGCTTTCAGCCGGGTCTTGAAGGCGCCCAGCTCTCCCTGGTTCGGCAGATAGCCCTTGAGCAACAAGAAAGCCACCTCTTCAAACTGGGCATGGGCGGCCAGGTCGGTAATGTCAAAGCCGCGATAGGTCAGTCCGGATCCAGTCTTGCCCACGGTGCAGAGGGCGGTCTGGCCGGCGGTCTGGCCGCGCAATCCTTCGGCGTTAGTCATGCTTGTCTCCTTGCTGTTTTTTAACTGAGCGTCTGGCAGGAACGGGAGGCTCGAACAGGGCATCCAGTTTGGCCTCGTAATCATGATAGCCGAGGGTCTGATAAAGCTGCTCCCGGCTCTGCATCTGCTCAAGCAGACTGCGCTGATGGCCCTGACTCAGGATCTGGCGATAAACAGTCTCTGCCGCCCGGCTCATGGCCCGAAAGGCCGACAGCGGATACAGCACCATGGACACACCCGCCTCGGCCAGCTCGGACTGTTCGAACAAGGGCGTCTTGCCGAATTCGGTGATGTTGGCCAGCACCGGCACCTTTACGGCGTCACAGAAGCGGCGGTATTGCTCCAGGCTCTCCATCGCCTCGGGAAAAATCATATCGGCACCCGCTTCCACACCGGCAAGAGCCCGCTCAACGGCGCCGTTCATGCCTTCTACCGCCAGAGCATCGGTACGGGCCATGATGGCAAACCGGCTATCGGTGCGGGCATCCACCGCCGCCCTGACCCTGTCTACCATCTCGTGGAGTGAAACAATGGCTTTGTTGGGTCTGTGGCCGCAGCGTTTCTGGGCTACCTGATCCTCGATATGGATGGCCGCCACTCCGGCCCGCTCCATTTCCCGCACGGTGCGGGCAATATTAAAGGCGCCACCAAAGCCGGTATCCACGTCTACCAGCAGCGGCACATCACAGACGCCGGTGATTCGTCGGGCATCTTCCAGCACATCGTTCAGGCTGGTGATGCCCAGATCCGGCAACCCGAAGGAGGCATTAGCCACCCCGGCACCAGACAGATAGAGCGCCTTGTGTCCGGCCTGACTGGCCTGCATGGCGCTGTAGGCATTGATGGCGCCGACAATGGTCAGCGGCTGCGTCCCTTGCAGCGCCTCGAACAGACTGGGCTTCATGGCTGTTTCTCCTGTTGTTGCGCATGCTGTTGGGCATAGAGTCGGGCCAGCCGACGACGGCGGTGAGTAACATGGCGATACATCAGCAGAGCGACCTGTTCACCATCCCCCAAGGGCATGGCATTCAGGATCTGGCGGTGTTCGAGCAGAGCAAGTCCGGGAGTAGAGAGACGGGCAAGGGGACGATGACGATAGCTGCGCAGTAATGGGTAAGGCTTATCGCATAACTGGCCGGCCAGCATCTGATTATGGCCGGTCTGGAACAGCAGACAGTGATAATGTTCACTCGATACCGCCATGATTTGTCGACACTTTATTGGCACACAAGCTAAAAGTAGCAGCTGATCCGCTTAATAAAATGAGATGTGTCGACAAATAGTGAAAAGTCGATCCTGAACCCGGCCCCATTTGCATGATGAAAAACAGGTGCATGGTATGAACAGACTCGAACAGGGCGTGGTGGTTACGCCGTGCGGAAACGATAATGGTGATTTTGTGACAGCAAGTCACTCATGTCCTCGACCGGCATGGGCCTGGCCAGCAGATAGCCCTGCCCGAGCTGACAGCCCAGCAATTGCAGCTGTGCCTGCTGTTCGGGTAACTCTATGCCTTCGGCGGTGACCGACATGTCCAGACTCTCGGCCAGCGAGATAATGGTTTTAACCAGGCTGACCGCCCTTGGATCCGTCGACAAGTCGGCCACAAAGGACTTGTCGATTTTAAGCTTGTTGAGCGGCAGCTGTCGCAAATGGCTGAATGAGGAATAACCGGTACCAAAATCGTCCAGTGCTATCTCTATGCCCAGCTCACGCAGCTCCTGAAGGGTATCAATAGAGCCCATCGTATCCCACATGCTGGTATCTTCGGTAATTTCCAGCACCAGGGTCGAGGCATCGAGACCGGTATCATGCAATACCTGGCGGACGGTAATGGCCAGCTCTCCGTCCATAAAGATATTGGGGCTGATATTGACGTTCACCTTCAACCAGCCGAAACCATCCTGGTGCCAGCGATTCAGCTGCCGACAGGCCTGCAACAGCACCCATTCATTGAGCCGGTGCGCCAGTCCATGTTGTTCGGCCACCGCAATCAGCTCGAGCGGACTGACGGTACCATGCTCTTCCGAATGCCAGCGCAACAGCGCTTCCACCGACTCGATGCCACCGCTGTCGAGCCGAAATATCGGTTGGTAATGCAGCACGAGCTGATCCTGTTCAATCGCCGCCTGCAAAGACACCGCCAGCTTCTGCCGGCGCAGTCGTCGCTCGTCCATGCCCGACTCAAACATCTGCACCATGTTCTTGCGGCTATGTTTGGCGTAATACATGGCGGTATCCGCATGGCTCAACAATTCGGGAGTCGTGGTACCGTGATCAGGATAAAGGCTGGTGCCGATGCAAGCCTGGGGCGACAGACAGCCGTCCGGCAGCCGCACGTCGCGCGACAGCGACTGTGATAACAACTCCGCCATCTGCCCGGCGTCTTCCGGTGACTCCAATCGCTGAATGACCACGAATTCATCCCCGCCCAACCGGGCCACCTGGCCTTGTGTGCCTATGGTGTTACGCAAACGACTGGAAATCTCCCGCAGCAGACTGTCTCCCACTTCGTGGCCCAGGCTATCGTTGATGGACTTGAAGCTGTTCAAATCGACCATATGAACGGCAAGACCCCGCCTGTCCCGTTGACCACGCTTCAGCTCCTGGCTCATCAGCTGATAGAAAAACATCCGGTTGGGCAGGCTGGTGAGCGTGTCGTGATAGGCCATATGACGATTACGGCGGTTTTCCCGCACCAGCAGCAGCAGCATGATGCCGCCACTCAGCAGCAGGCCGCCCAGATACAAACTGGAGTGCAAACGAAGGTTCTGGGTAACATCGAGCTGTCGCCAGACATTGTCACCGGAAAAATTGTCGACATTGATTTCTCGCGTCTGCTGTCGGAAGTGTGCCAATTCCTGTCGCAACGCCAGTATACCGGCCCGATCATCTGCGCGAAGCGTATAAATCCGCTCTTCCCAGGCCTGCAACTGCTGGACAAAATTTTCCAGTATCGGCAGCACCCCCGGCTGCTCACGCACCGGACGGTTTTCTTCCCCCTGCAACAAAGTCTCAATTCGGCCCCACAATAGCTCGAAGCGCAGTCGGACATATTTTTCATCTGCCGTGTGGGCCGCCAGTGACGTCAGCGCATGATCAAACTTGAGCACTTCCGTTTCCAGTTCGGAGCTGGCCCAGCCGACGGTCTTGATGGTGGCCGAGACAAAACGCACCACCTCCAAATCCCGGTTATAGCTGTACAGCGAGCTGGCGCCGAATAACAGGGTAATGACGGTGAGACCGATCAGCTTGAAGGTATTCACCGTTAGTACACATCCAGAGTATTTAACTGCCAGATCAGCAGTTCATGATAACGTTTGGTACTGAAACGGGGATGATCCGACAAAGGTAACATCAGCCAGATCGGTCCCTTATGCCTAATTTTCATCGGCTGGCCATCCAGGTGCGTCGTCAGCAACAAGGGCGCCTCAGCCACCAGTTCCCTTTCAATATCATAATGGTACTCGTTAAGCGCTACCGCCCTTACCTCTGCTCCCTCTGCACCCACTCTCCGCAGCAGATCGCTCAACAGCACACCGCGGAAGTGGTGACGTCCTTCCGTCCAGGGAGTCTCTGTGCTGAATTCATGCTGCGGCAATGCCGACAGCATCTCCATATCAAACTCGGCCTTGCCGTCGGCATTGGTCACGGCAATCTTGCCGGTCACGGTCAGCATGACCCGCCCTTGTGGCGCAGATAGGGGAGCGGCGGCGAAGAGCAGCGAGCTCCATGCTGACAGTAGCAGTCCAAAGACGAATATCGACAATGAGCGACGGCCTCGTACTTCAGGCATGGCTGGCTTCATAATCCAACTCCCAAAAAAGACTCAATAGGGTATGTAAACATAGCAGATCTTTATTAATGGCGTTTTTTGATAACGATTTTCAATTACAATGCAATGACCTTGAGTCTGACAGGATTAAAAATCGATGTCGAGCCAGACCCGCCATCGATAATGCGCTCACCATGCAGCCAGTGAATGTGTTTGATATCATCTGGATTTTCGACGGAGATTTTATCATGTGGGCAATGATGAACAAACCATGCGACTGATGCACACGCACTACATCAGACAGGGCTTCGCCGGCCAGAAAACTGCCCCGGACGGGCCTGTTTCTGGCCGGCTTTATCATCCTGTCGAGGGCCGGTACCCGGCCCACCTCCTGAATTACAAACGGTTAAGCGTCACGCCCGGCTCGGGCAACGCCGTCAGTACCGGCCGGCGCTCTCGTACATAATCGATAAAAGCCCGGGCGTCGGTGTCGCAGGCAACTCTTGCCGTTTTGCAGTTCAACGACTGCTTGATGTAATGCACCTCGATGACGCCCTGCCCGTTTTTGCTCAGCCGAGCCACGGGAAACACGCTCAGGTTGCCATTAACAAACGCCAGATCCAGCCGGTCGGTAAACGTCTGCTGTGAATCAAACAGCGTATGCCAACCATCGTTGCCGGACGCATGGTAACTATTCAGTACTACCTGATAACGGGCATCCGGTTCAATTCGCTGCCACTGGCCGTTATCCAGATATTCGATGCGGCTGAGATAACCCCTCCCCCGGCTGGTTTCGTTAAAGCTATAACGCAGCCCGGCTCCATAGGGGAACCTGCCGGTATGAGCGGCCGACGGCAAAGAGGCGTTAATGGTTTCCAGCAGTAATCCCGTCACCTGACGCCCGGTGAGTGACACCAGACTCATAGGGTTGGCGAAGGGCAACAGCTCCAGGCCGACATTTCCTTCTTTGAGCGCGCCCGGCTCCAGGCTGTTGCGCACCGAGCCGGCGGCCACCAGTGAAAAATCGGCGCGACGGCCGGTCACCGCCTGTACCTCAGGGGTATTGGCCCAGTACAGCTGGCTGGCCGCCACCAGAGACGCGATCTGAGATCCCTTGCCATCGACCGGCAGCCGCACATGCTTTAACGGCAAAGGCACATGACCGATAATGTCACCGTAGGCTTTGGCCAGCGCCGGACGATACTGTTCATCGATATGGGCCCTCAGCGCCGGGTCTTCCGCCACCATGCTGATATTAGGCTCGGCCTCGATGGCGGCGGCCACTCGCTGCTGTTGCGCCTCGTTCAACTTATGGTTATCCCCCCGGCGAATATCTCGGTAGAAGGCGTTATCAGACAACAGGGTGTTACCCCCTTCACAGCGGCTGACCCGCCCATCGGGGGTAAAGGTCACATTCACCTGCCCCATTGCCTGGGCAAACTGGCCGGCCTGCACCACGCAGGTGGTGCCGAGCCCGTCCGGATTATTGAATCGACGGGCATAGGGCCCGCCGTCACCCTGGCCAAGATTGCTGAAGTCACCGAGCAGGCTGTGAGAATGGCCGCCGACGATCACATCGATGCCATTGACCTGCTGGGCCAGACGCTGATCTCGCTCCAGCCCCAGGTGGGTCACCGCTACTATGTATTTAACACCCTGATCGCGCAGAGCCTTGGCGGTGTTCTGAGCGCTGTTGACTTCCCGCTCGAAACGCAGCTTGCCGACATTAGGGCTAATGTTGGCCATGTCTTCCAGCACCAGCCCCATCACCGCCACCACAGGACGCTTGCCTGCGTCCTCGACGCTGTCGACCCGTTTCTTTTTATTACCGTCAAAGGCATAGAGAATATAGGGTTTGAGGTTGTCCAGGCCGTTCAGATCCGGATCCTGACTGGCATCCAGGTTGGCGGCCAGCACCGGAAAGTTGACGCTCTGAATAAAGGCAGACAGACGACCGTTATCGAGATCAAATTCATGATTCCCCAGCGCCATGGCATCCAGTTGCATTCGGCTCAGCACATCGGCGTTCATCGCGCCCCGGTTGAGTTTGAAATAGCCGGTCCCCTGCCAGGCGTCTCCGCCGTGTACAAACAGCAATGGCTGATCGTCCCGGGATGCCTGCTGGCGCAGGGCATTGACATGACTCAGCAGACGGGGGTGACCGCCCAGCCGGGTAAACACCGCCTGATTACCCAGCGTCACTCGTGCGTCGGTCGGATCAAAATGCGAATGGGTGTCATTGATATGGGCCAGGGTCAGGGTAAAAGGCTGTTCCGGCTCCTGACTGGCACAGCCTGCCAGCGCCAGCGCCAGCAAGCTCGCCAATAGGGTTTTGTTCATCTGTGAATAAGCTCCGATAGATATTGGATGTATGCCCGGCTCAGTTGGTAAAAACCACCGTCTTGCCGTTATGCAGGAAAACCCGACGCTCGATATGATATTGCACCGCACGAGCCAGGGTAATGCACTCGATATCCCTGCCCTTGGCGGTTAACTGCTCCGGATAATGGCTGTGATCCACCACTTCCACCCCCTGGGTAATAATGGGGCCTTCATCCAGATCGTTATTGATGTAGTGCGCCGTGGCCCCGACCAGCTTGACGCCTTTGTGGTAAGCCTGGTGATAGGGCTTGTCGCCCCTGAAACCGGGCAGCAAAGAATGATGAATATTGATGGCCTTGCCGGTCAGGGCGGCGCACAGCTCGGGGCTCAGCATTTGCATATAACGCGCCAGCACCACCAAATCGGCTTCGCATTCATTGATGACCCCAAGCACCTGCTCTTCCTGCTCGGCCCGGTTGTCATCGTTCACCGGCAGATGATAAAAGGGAATATGATGCCAGTCGGCCAGCCGCTGAAGATCCGGATGATTGGAAATGATGGCCGGGATTTCGATGGCCAGTTGACCGGTGCGATAACGATAGAGCAGGTCGTTCAGGCAATGATCGAGCCGGGAGACCATGACCACCACATTGGGCCGCACTTCGGCGGCGGCCAGCTCCCATTGCATCCCGAATTGTGCGGCTCTGGGCTGCAGGCCGAGCCGAAACCCCGCTTCGTCAAAAGGGGCCGCCCGGGGAGGGCGAAATTCCACGCGAATGAAGAAATGCCCGCTCAGCACATCGTCGAAGGTCTGCATTTCCACCACATAGCAGCCCTGCTCGCACAGGTAGCGCGTCACCACGTCGACTGTGCCCAGGCCACCCGGGCAGTTGGCGGTCAGATAATAGGTGTCTTTTGGCTTGGCCACTGGCGATCTCCTACCCCGGAATAAATGAAGTCTCCCCTCGGCAGGGGACCACTATTCTGCGATAAACGCCTGGCCGACGCCAGTATTCAGATGCTCAGTGAGGACAATGATTTTTCCATGACAAAGCGGGTAAATTGCTGGCCCGCCTTTTCTACCTGCTCTTCCTCTATCAGCCGGTATCCGCGCTGTTCAAACACGGGGCGAGACAACAGGCTGGCATCGGTGCGCAAACAGTCCACGCCACGACGACCGGACTCTTGTTCTATGTCGTCACACAGCCGTCCGGCCAGGCCGCGCCCTGTATGGCCGGCCAGCACGTACAACAACGCCAGATGGTTATCGGGGTACAGGGTCGCAAAAGCCACCGGTATCTGGTTGCATGCCATGACCCGGGTATAACCGGTCTGTATCAGAGTTCTGAAGTCGGTGGGATACAAATAGGGGAATGACGCCCATAACGACACCTGGGCATCACTGTAGCCTCGCCGCCCCTGCTCCATCACCGCATCGTGATAGATCAACTCCAGGCTGCTGAGGTCGGTTTCTTTAACATCTCTGATCAGATACATAACGGCTCCGATAGAATATCCGTCTGACGGTCTCGGCTGGTTTTCAGTAACGCTACTGGGCTTGTCCAGGCTCTGCAACCGCCGCCCGCAGCCATTCCGGGCAAGCTGATGCCCGATCTCGTCTGACAAGCGATCATAACAAAGGTCGGCGATACTATCTGCCGGAGCGAAACAATTTTATTTGCTTTGGCCACACCAATCTTTAAAGCCGGACAACGCCCGCAAAAACAGGACCCGCTCTTTCATTTTTACGGGCTTGGGATATGCTGCCAGTCACGCTGTAAATAATAACGCCAACAGACGGGATATCATGTTTAAACGACGCTATATCAATGCGCTGGTGATCGGTGCCACCCTCAGCGGATGCGCCGGTCAGGCCAGTACCGCCCCACAGGACACCGCCCTGCAACCACAATCCACCGCCGCCCAAATAAAGCCGGCCGAGCTGGCAGATTTTGCTGCCTGGCGGAAGGATTTCCGCCGCAGAGCCCTGGCCAAAGGCATAGCGCCGGCGGTGTTCGATAGCGCCTTCAAGGAGGTGTCACTCAGCCAACAGGTTATCAAACTGGACGGTAGTCAGGCCGAATTTACCCGCCAGATCTGGGATTATCTGGACACCGCTACTTCGGCGACCCGTGTCAGCACCGGTCGCCAGAAATGGGAAAAACTGAAACCCACACTTCAGGCCATCGAAAACCGCTACGGTGTGGATGCCAAGGTAGTGATGTCCATATGGGGCATGGAAACCAACTACGGCTCCTATCGCGGCAACACCAGCACCATTGAAGGGCTGGCCACCCTGGCCTTCGAAGGTCGTCGGCGCACCTTTGCCGAGGCACAACTGATCGCGGCATTGCAGATACTGCAGGCGGGTGATGTCAGCCCGGACAAGATGCGCGGCTCCTGGGCCGGAGCCATGGGCCACACCCAGTTTATGCCCACCAGTTACCTGGAATACGCCCAGGATTTTACCGGCGATGGCAAGCGGGACATCTGGTCAGAAGATCCCACCGATGCCCTGGCCTCCACCGCGGCCTACCTGTCCCGCTTTGGCTGGCAACATGGCGCCCCCTGGGGAGTGGAAATCCGGCTGCCGGCCGGGTTTGATTATTCCGCAGCCGATCAGAACAACCTCAAGCCAGTCGCCTACTGGCGCAGCCAGGGCATTACCAGCGTTAGCGGGCAGCCGCTGCCGGACCATGGTAAGGCCGCCATACTGGTGCCCGCCGGCGCCCATGGCCCGGCCTTCGCTATCTTCAACAACTTCAAGGTAATCCGTCGCTACAACAACGCTACCTCCTATGCCATGGCGGTAGGACATTTGGGCGACAAACTGGCCGGCGGCAGTGAATTCCGCTCTCCCTGGCCCCGGGATGAACGCGCCTTGAGCCGAACAGAAAAAGAAGAACTTCAGCGCAGACTGACCGCTCATGGCTTCGATACCCGGGGGACCGATGGCGTGATTGGCCCCAACACCATCAGCGCCATCCGTGCCTATCAGCAGTCTGTCAGTCAGGTGGCCGACGGTTATGCCAGCGCAACACTGCTGAATCAACTCCGTTAATGGCCTCGGCAGGGCCCATCATGGGGCCCTGTCCCTTCCACCTTGTTTATATTTAACGCAACCCCATGCTTTAACAGCAATTTATCGCCTCTAACCCCCCAATTATTCATAACTCATAACCAAATCGATTAACGACCAAGTCGGATCTGCTGCTAGCATCGCCCTCAATCGATATTATTTTCTGTTCACGGAGTCTTTATGCTGATTGTGTTATTCAATCTGGCAGTTTTTCTATTGCTGATGGTGCTGCTGGGTAAACTGTCCCGTCGCGGCCAGTCTCTTTCCCGCCAGGTGCTGACCGGCCTGCTGTTCGGTGTGACCGCCGGTTTTGTGATGCAGACGCTGTATGACGCCAACACCATTGCCCGTACCCTGGAGTGGGTCAATGTGGTCGGCGGCGGTTACGTTCGCCTGCTGCAGATGATAGTAATACCGCTGGTGCTGGTGTCCATTCTCGGCGCCGTGTCCCGCCTGCATAACGCCACCTCGCTCGGCAAGATAAGCATATTGACCCTGGGTGTGCTGTTGTTTACCACCGCCATCTCCGCTCTGGTCGGCGTGTTTGTCACCCACAGCTTCGGCCTCAATGCCGCCGATCTGGTGCAGGGTGCCCGTGAACTGGCGCGCGCCGAACAGCTGGAAGCCCAGGTCGCCAGCGTAGCCAACCTGTCGGTACCCCAGCTACTGGTGTCCTTTATTCCGCGTAACCCCTTCGCCGATATGACCGGTGCCAGCCCCACCGCCATCATCGGCGTGGTGGTGTTCGCCGTCTTCCTCGGCCTGGCCACCCTGTCGCTGCTGAAAGACGAGCCCGAACTGGGCCGCCGGGTCATCGGCGGCATCGAAGCCCTGCAGGCACTGGTGATGCGACTGGTTCGTCTGGTGATGAAGCTGACCCCTTACGGCGTGATGGCGCTGATAACCAAGGTCATCGCCGGCTCCAACCTGCAGGATGTGATCAGCCTCGGCGGCTTCCTGCTGGCCTCTTATCTGGCCATCGCCATCATGTTTGCGGTGCACGGCCTGCTGCTGACCTTTGTCGGCGTGAATGCCAAACGCTTCTTCAGCAAGGTGTGGCCGGTACTGGCGTTCGCCTTTACCAGCCGTTCCAGCGCCGCGACCATACCGTTGAACGTGCAGGCCCAGACCCGCAAACTGGGTGTGCCGGAAAGCATCGCCAACTTCTCCGCCTCCTTCGGCGCCACCATTGGCCAGAACGGCTGTGCCGGTATCTACCCGGCCATGCTGGCGGTGATGATAGCCCCCACCATGGGCATCGATGTACTGGATCCGTTGTGGCTGGCGACCCTGGTCGGGGTGATCACCCTCGCCTCTTTCGGCGTGGCCGGTGTGGGCGGCGGCGCCACCTTCGCCGCACTCATCGTGCTGCCGATCATGGGCATGCCGGTGGCCCTCGCCGCCCTGCTTATCTCCATCGAACCGCTGATCGACATGGCGCGCACCGCACTCAACGTCAACGGTGCCATGACCGCCGGCACCATCAGCAGCAAGCTGCTGGGCCAGACCGACGAAGCAATCTTCAACCAGGATGACGAAGCCGACACCGCGGTACCCGCCGCCGGTTAACTTCAGCCTTGCTCATATAAAACGGCGCCTGCGGGCGCCGTTTTTGTTTGATAACAAAGTCTGATAGCCCCAAAATGCCGGACAAAGGGCCCGCGCCGCCGACTCGCTATGACTACATCCATGTACGCTCTCTGTTTCATCCCTGAAACAGAAGGTCGGCTGAGCAGATCCCTTTGTCCTCCTTTCAGCTCCGGAGTCATCTGCCCACAGACAGCTCGGTGTACCAGAAGAGGCAACAGAGATAACTCCCACGACCGTGACATACCAGGGATGGCATGTCCGAGCTTACAGGAATGTACTTGCAGCGTGTCGAGGGAGGTGGCTATGCTGCCTCTGGGCAATGGGCCCAAAAGATAACCCACTCCCTACCGGGATGGGTGTATAGAAGCAACGGATGCAGGCCTGCACAAAAATTTGCTATCATGCGCGCCCTGTAACGTCATGCTCTGCGAGTGTGGCCACGAATATTTGCTTGATACAGCGCACGGCCGGCGCTGGAGGAAACCATGTCTCAGTTTGTTGTTTGTGCCCTCTATAAATTCGTTACCCTGGACAACCACGACGCACTGCGCGAACCGCTGCAGTCGATGATGGAAGCCGAACAAATCCGCGGTACCCTGTTGCTGGCAAGTGAGGGCATCAACGGCACCGTGGCCGGCTCCCGCGTCGCCATCGACCGCCTCAAGGTCTGGTTCGACGCCGACGTCCGTTTCAAGGGTATCGATTACAAGGAATCCCTCAGCGCAGAGCAACCCTTTTACCGCTCCAAGGTCAAGCTGAAGAAAGAAATCGTGACGCTGGGCGTGGAAGGCATAGATCCCAAGAAAGTGGTCGGCACCTATGTGGCCCCCAAAGACTGGAATGCGCTGATCTCCGATCCGGACGTAGTGCTGGTGGATACCCGCAACGACTACGAGGTGGATATCGGCACCTTCAAGGGCGCACTCAACCCCAATACCGAGAGCTTTCGCGAGTTTCCCGAGTACGTCAAAAACAACCTGGATCCGGCCAGACACAAGAAGGTCGCCATGTTCTGCACCGGCGGCATTCGCTGTGAAAAAAGCACCGCCTATCTCAAGGAGCAGGGTTTCGACGAGGTTTATCACCTGCACGGCGGCATTTTGAAGTATCTGGAAGAAGTGCCGGAGCAGGAGTCGATGTGGCAGGGCGAGTGCTTCGTGTTCGACAACCGGGTAACGGTCGATCACCAGTTGCAACCGGGCCAGTATCAACTCTGCTCCGCCTGCCGGGCGCCACTGTCTCAGAATGACCTGCAAAGCCCGCATTATCAGCATGGTCTGAGCTGCCCGCATTGCCATGACCAGCAGACCCCCGAGCAACAGCGCCGCTACGCCGAGCGCGAGCATCAGCTGCAACTGGCCAGGGCTCGCGGCGAAGCCCATATTGGCAGCGATGCGGTAGCCAATGCCGAGCAGCGCCGGGCCGAGAAGCAGGCGCGCAAACAACGGCAACAACAAAAGAATACAACATCGTAAGACACCGGACGTGAGGGAGAAGGGCGAGGTAAAAAACACCGAGCCCGATGGGATGGACTTTACGCCTTCCCCTTCACGCCTTACCCCCTCACGCCGACGGTAACCTGATGCTCTGGATCCCTTTTACCCTGTTCGCCGCCCTGATGCAGGCATGGCGCAACGCCTTTCAGAAACAACTCAGCCGGAGCCTTGGCGCCACCAGTGTGACCCTGGCGCGTTTTGTGCTGGCCGGCCCCATCGCCGCCACCTACCTGTGGCTTCTGTATCGTTGGCAACCCCAGCAGCCGCTGCCCGACTTTTCGGTGCCCTTTGGCGGTTACATCGTGGGGGCGGCGCTCAGCCAGATCCTGGCCACCGCCCTGATGGTACGGCTGTTTCAGCTGCGCAACTATGCGGTGGGCGTGGGGCTGGCCAAGAGTGAGGCCATTCTGGCGGCGGTGCTGGGGGTCTGCTTTTTCGGTACCAGCCTCACCGGACTCGGCTGGCTGGGCGTGGGGCTCGGCGGCCTGGCGGTCTGGTTGCTGAGTGGCCTGCATCGAGCGGCCGGAGCGATATCACCGGTGACATTGCTGCTTGGCCTGGGCAGCGGCCTGGCCTTTGCGCTGACCTCGCTGTGGGTCCGGGAAGCCAGCCTGCTGCTTGACTTGTCCTTTCCCTTCTCTGCCGCCTGGGTATTGCTGCTGGTGATCGGACTGCAAACCCTGTTGCTGGTGAGCTGGCTGGGCTTGCGCGATCCCGCCAGCCTACTGGGGCTGGTTCGCCGGCCCGGTCTGACCGCTCTGATCAGCCTCACCAGTTGCCTGGGATCCATCGGCTGGTTCAGCGCCATGAGCCTGGAAAGCGTGGCGCTGGTCAAGACCCTGGGTCAGATAGAGGTGTTGTTTACCCTGCTGATTTCGGCCTGGTACTTCAGAGACAAACTGGCCCGCCACGATCACCTGGGGCTGGCGCTCATCGTCATCGCCGCCGTCTGCGTGATGTGGGCGTGATTTCTGGTGACACCACCAGCGGGCACCTCATCATCATGGAAGAGGAAACAGGGATGTGCTCGCAGCGTGTCGGAGAAGACAACCCTGTTGCTCTGGAGCCCGAGATCAGACCCTACCGAGATGGGGATTAATTAAAAGGGTAACGCCGAAACGCCAGCAGCTTGCGCACCCCTTCCAGCACCAGCAGCCCCACCGCTATCCAGATGGCAATATAGGTCGGCCACTCTGCTGGTGCTATGCTTTCGCCCAGCACCAGCGACACCACCACCAGCAGTATCGGCTCTACATAGCCCAGCAGACCAAACAGGCTGAACGGCAGGCGACGGCTGGCCAGTATGTAGCACACCAAGGCCAGGGCACTGATCATGCCCAGACCCAGCACCAGCACATACAACACCGGGCGCAGAGCAAAGGCGGCAAGGGGCGTCTCGGCCGCCAGCACGAACCATGCCGCCACCGGGATCAACAACAGCATGTCACACCAGAGCCCGCCGAGGTTGTCGTTGCCCAGCCAGCGGCGCCAGACAAAATACAGCGGGTAGCCGATGGCCACTACCAGGGTTTCCCAGGAAATACCGCCGGCCTGCCACAATTCGTTGGCCACGCCAATAACCGCAAAGGCCACCGCCAGCCATTGCAATCGGGTCGGGCGCTCCTGATAGACGAAGCGCCCAATCAGCACCAGCACCAATGGCATCATGAAATAACCAAGCGAGACCGCCAGCCCCCGCCCATTCAGCGGTGCCCACATGAAGATCCACAGCTGTACCCCGACCAGGGCGGCAGACAGCGGCAGGCCCAGCCATAACACCGGCCGGGTTCTGAGTTGTGCCAGCAAGGCGCTGGCCAGTCGCCAGTCACCGCTGTAAAGCAGAAACAAACCGACGCAGGGCATGGTCAGCAACATGCGCCAACCGAATACAATTTCGCCGCTCAGCGGCGTCATCAGGCTGGCGTAATAGTACAGCAGCGCGAACAACACCGATGAAAAAACCGACAGCGCAACACCCTTGCTCAATCTGCATCTCCTCTTTATTCAACTGGATGGTCAATTTTGCCGGCAGCTTAACAGTTTCGAGGTGGAATTTTGAGCTAATTATTAAAATAAGATCAGTAACTACAGCGGGTAATTTTCTTGTACGCAGCAGACTGAGCTACTCATCAACCACTTTACGGTGGTATCCGCAGCCAGTACCCCTGATGGCTCCACGAGTGGTTGATCTGGCCGGCGATGGAACTGCCGGAGCTGGAAGGCATCAGACATCTGCCGGGCCACCGTCGCCCGGAGCCCTGGACGATTCGGTCAATCGTGGATCGGCTCGCCTGGCCCGGGCCGGTAGCCGGTAGACCTTGTGCAATACCAGATACGTCAGTCCGCCCAACACCACGCCCCAGAACGCCGAGCCCAGTCCCAAGAAGCTCATGCCCGAGGCGGTTGCCAGGAAGGTCACCATGGCAGCCTCCCTGTGTTCCGCGTCATTGACGGCCCCTATCACATTGCTGGTGATGGCGCCGATCAGAGCCAATCCGGCCAGTATCGCCACAAACTCTTTCGGCAGGGCGGTAAACAGCAGTATGATGCTGCCGCCAAAGCAACCACCCAGCAGATAAAACAGGCCGTTGGCCATGCCCGCCACATAGCGCTTGTCTGCGTTTTCATGGGCCTCTTTGCCGGTGCACAGGGCGGCGGTGATGGCGGCGATGACGATGGTGATACCGCCAAACATCGCCATCACCACGGACATGATGCCGGTAACAAGCATGATCGGTCTGGCCTTGGTGTAATAGCCCGAGCTGCGCAGAATCGCCATGCCTGGCAGAAACTGCCCGGTGATGCTCACCAACACCAGCGGTATGGCCAGACTCAGGCTGGTATGCCAGCTCCACTCGGGACGGATAAATACCGGCTCGGCCAGGCTGAGTTCGAGCCCGCTCAAATCAACCCCTTTCAGGCCCATGGTCAATGCCATCCCCACCAACATCACCAGTATCATGCAATAGCGGGGGCACAGGCGCTTCAGTACCAGGTAGGCGACAATCATCATGAAGGTCAGGGCAGGCATGGACTCCACCGCCTGAAAAGCCCCTACCCCGAACTGAAACAAAATTCCCGCCATCATGCCGCAGGCAATCCCCTTGGGGATTGACCGCATCAATGTATCGAAACAGCCGGTGATGCCGATCAGAAAAATAATGAATCCGGCGGTGATATAGGCCCCCACCGCCTGATTGAGGCTGAGTTCGGGAAACATGCTGATCAGCAGCGCCGAGCCGGGCACGGACCAGGCGGTCACGACCGGCACCTTCAGCCACCAGCTCAGCACTATGCCCGACACCGCCGCACCTATCGATATGGCCCATACCCAGGACACCATCATTTCATGGGAGACATTGGCGCTCTGGGCCACCTGAAAAAAGATGATCAGGGGCCCCGAATAGGAAATCAGCACCGCCAGGAAGCCGGCGGTCACAGCCGATACCGACCAGTCCTTGAGATTCATTGTCATGCTCCGAATAGCGTCGGTAAAAGTGAAAAAACAGCAGCCATTGTATTGCCAAACCGCACAGGAATAATAACCATGTATGTGTCACGCCAGCACTGTTTTACGTCACACATACATGATTCAACGAAAGGACACCCATTGCGCCTCATCCCGTTGTTGCCGAGTTTGATATTACTGTCTGGCTGTGTAGCCGCTCAGCCCCCCCGACTCGAACTGGTGCCGGTGGCCGATTTTCCGGCCAGACTGGCGGAAACGTCAGGGCTGGCCCGCTGGCAACAGGGCTTTGTCAGCCATAACGACAGCGGCAACGACGCCGAGCTGTTTGTGCTCGACGGCGAAGGGAGTGTTACCGCTCATCAATCCATTGCCGCCGGCAACCGGGACTGGGAAGACATCGCCGTACGAGGCAAGATCCTGTACCTGGCGGATACCGGCAACAACGGCGGCCGGCGCCAGGACTTGAATATTCTGCCACTGACGGCAGAGAGTACGCATTTCACCGCACTGGCGCCCATTCCCGTCCGTTACGCCGAGCAGCACAACGTTCAGCCCCCCCTTTATCAACATAACTTCGACGCCGAGGCGCTGACCTGGGTAGAAGACGAGCTGTGGCTGCTGACCAAGCGCTGGCTGGACCAGCAAACGGACATCTACAGGCTGCCGCCGGTCTCCGGTGAAACAGGCCCGCTGGTGGCACAACCGCTGACCGCACAACAACGGCTGAACACCGATATGCTGGTCACCGGCGCCGATTACGATGCAAACACCCAAACGTTGCTGCTGGTCGGTTACAGCCGTAGCTGGTTTAACCGCCAGGCCTGGCTGTGGCTGTATCCGGTGCGACATGGCCGCGTCATTGAAGCCGGTGGACGACACTTCCTCCTGAGTCACAGCGGCCAGTTTGAAGGCATTGCCCTGGGCCACGACGGCCTTGTCTATTTCACCCGCGAAGGGCGCGACACCAACCTGTTTCGCAGCCTGCTACCGCTGGCGCGACTGCTGCCCGACGAATAATACCAAACCGGCCAAATAGCAGATGACCTTAGCTCATGGCGTGTCGGAGGATCCGGCCCCTTGTCCGACCTATACTGCGCAGGCCGGATGGAGCGGTGATTTAATCTGTTCCGTATCACAACTGCCATAAAACTGCCGTCAATCTGTAACGGAACCCACCTAGCATCCTCCTCGAACCTGACCTGGTATAGAGGATTGGAACCGATGAAGACACTGCTAAAAACGTCGAGTCTGCTTGCCCTGGCCCTCGGCACCACCCCGGTGCTGGCTGCCGAACTCGAGGAACTGGAAAGCAAGGCCCGCGCCGAAGGCAAGATATACAGTGTCGGCATGCCCGACAGCTGGGCCAACTGGAAGGACACCTGGCGGGATCTGGGTGAACACTACGGCATTCAGCATCAGGACACCGACATGAGTTCGGCCCAGGAAATCGCCAAGTTTGCCGCCGAAAAAGACAATGCCACCGCCGATATCGGTGACGTGGGTGCCGCCTTCGGCCCCATCGCCGTACGTCAAGGGGTGACCCAGCCCTACAAGCCCTCCACCTGGGATGAAATTCCCGACTGGGCCAAGGACAAGGACGGCCACTGGATGCTCGGCTACACCGGCACCATCGCCTTTATCGTCAACAACGAACTGGTGAAAAAGGCCCCGACCTCCTGGCAGGAATTGCTGGATGGTGACTATCAGGTCACCGTCGGTGACGTGGGTATCGCCGCCCAGGCCAACAGTGCCGTGCTGGCCGCCGCCTTTGCCCAGGGCGGAGACGAGTCCAATATCAAACCGGCCCTGACGCTGTTTGCCGAGCTGGCCAGACAGGGCCGCCTGTCACCGGTGGATCCCAACATCGCCAACCTGGAAAAAGGTGAGGTGGAAATGGCGATACTGTGGGACTTCAATGCCCTCAGCTATCGGGATCAGATCGATCGCAACCGTTTCACCGTGGTGATCCCCAATGACGGCTCGCTGATTTCCGGCTACGCCACCATTATCAACAAATATGCCAAACACCCCAACGCCGCCAAGCTGGCCCGGGAATACATACTGAGCGATGCGGGGCAAATCAACCTGGCTCGCGGCTATGCCCGCCCCATTCGCAGCACCGTGACCCTGCCCGCCGATGTACAGGAAAAACTGCTGCCCAACGACATGTATGCGGCGGCACGCCCCATCGCAGATCATGATGCCTGGGAAAAGAGTACCCGCACCCTGTCTCGCCAGTGGCAGTCTGCCGTACTAATCCACCAGCAGAGGTAAGCATGAACAAGGTCATACTCATCGTTGTCGACGGCCTGGCCTACGAGGTAGCCCGGGATTGCCTGGGCTACCTTCAGGGTCTGAACGAAGCCGGTCGCATGACCGGCTACCAGATGCAATGCGAACTGCCGGCCGTGTCCCGCCCCCTCTATGAGTGCATTCTTACCGGTACCCGGCCGGTGGATAGCGGCATATTGAACAACGACATGGTTCGTCTCAGCACTCAGCAGAGCATTTTCTCTCTGGCCCGTCGGGCTGGGCTGACCACGGCCGCCGCCGCCTATCACTGGGTCAGCGAGCTGTATAACCGGGCCCCTTACCAGCCGGTGCGGGATCGCTTCACCCAGGATGCGGATCTGCCGATACAATACGGCCTCTTTTACTCTCAGGACCATTATCCGGACTGCCACCTGTTGCAGGATGCGGAAATCCTCCGAACCCGCTTCGAGCCGGATTTTTTGCTGATCCACCCCATGAATACCGACGATGCCGGCCACAAATTCGGCCTGGACTCGCGCCAGTACCGCAACAGCGCCCGGCGCTTCGATCTGCTGCTGGCCGAGTATCTGCCACGCTGGCTGGAACAGGGCTATCAGGTACTGATCACCAGTGATCACGGCATGAACCGGGATCACAGCCACAGCGGCATTCTGCCGGAAGAACGCAACATACCGCTGTTTGTGGCAGGCCACGCCTTCAGCCATGACGCCCAGGCCCGGCCCCGACAGCTGGACTTGTGCGGCACCATCGCCAGCCTGCTGGGTGCAGAACACGACAAATCGATGTGCAAAGAGTTACTGAAATGAATAACCAGCTGACAGCCAATACACGATCAGACCACGAGCCGGTGTCTGGCCTGAGGCCAAAGGGAACGACTCGGCCGACGAGCAGACATAGTAATGATGTTTCATCTACGTCAACCAGACCCGCCGCCTGGCGCCGGGCGCTGCCGCTGCTGTGGCTGCTGCCCTTTGTGGTGGTGTTCGGGCTGTTTCAGCTGGCGCCGATGCTTTGGGTATTGCTCAACAGCTTTCAGGCCGGCGGCGACTGGAGTCTGGCCAACTTTCGGGACATCATCGACTCGCCCTTCTATCGCCAGTCTTTCGGTAACAGCATCGATCTGGCGGTCTGGTCCAGCCTGCTGGGGTTGTTGATTGCGTTGGCCGGCACCGCGGCGCTGCGTCAGGTGCCGGGCAGAATACAGGATGCGGTGGTGGCCTTTACCACCATGGCCAGCAACTTTTCCGGAGTGCCGCTTGCCTTTGCCTTTATCGTGCTGCTCGGCATGAACGGGGCCGTGACCCTGCTGCTGCGTGACGCCGGCCTGATCGACAACTTCAACCTCTACTCCCGCAGCGGGCTCATAATTCTGTATACCTACTTCCAGATTCCGCTGGCCATACTGCTGCTGTACCCGGCCTTTGACGGCATCCAGAAAGACTGGCGCGAGGCCGCCGCCCTGCTCGGCGCCCGCCCCTGGCAATACGGGCTGCGGGTGGTACTGCCGGTACTGACACCGGCGCTGCTCGGCACCTTTATCATATTGCTGGCCAATGCCCTCGGCGCCTATGCCAGTACCTTTGCGCTGATGACCAGCAACTACAACCTGGTCACCATTCAGATCTCGGCCCTGGTCGCCGGAGACATCTTCCTCGAGCCCCAGCTGGCGGCGGCACTGTCGTTGCTGCTGATGCTATTGCTGGTGCTGGTGACCGCCGTCAATCAATGGGTCATCGGCCGGAGTCGTTATGAATAACTCAGACAGGGCCCCGCTGCCGGCCCGCCTGACCGTGGCCGGGCTGGTGCTGCTGCTGGCCACGCCCATCGTCATCACCCTGATTTATTCCCTGTCTGCCCAGTGGGGCGCCCATATTCTGCCCAGCGGTTTTACCCTGGACTGGTACCTGAGCCTCTGGTCGGATAGCCGATTTCTGGCCGCCTTCGGTCGCTCGTTGCTGGTCTGTCTGGCCGCCTTGCTGTTCAGCCTGCTGCTGATACTGCCGACCCTGTTCGTGGTGTTCTACTATTTTCCCCGGCTGAAAGGCGTGATGAACATGGTGATACTGCTGCCGTTTGCAGTGCCGCCGGTGGTGTCATCGGTCGGACTGCTGCAGCTTTATGCCGGCGGTCCCCTGCCCCTGGTCGGCGGCCCCTGGATTCTTGTTTTCTGCTACTTCACCATCAGTCTGCCCTTCATGTACCGGGCGCTGGCCAACAACCTGGAGGCCATCCGGCTGCCGGATCTGATGGACGCGGCTCACCTGCTCGGTACCGGCACCACACGCGCCTTTCTGCAGCTGGTACTGCCCAATATCAGAAACGGCCTGCTGGCCGCGCTGTTTCTCTCTTTTTCTTTCCTGTTCGGCGAGTTCGTGTTCGCCAACATGCTGGTCGGCACCCGCTTCGAAACCCTGCAGGTCTATCTGTACAGTCAACGCACCAACAGTGGCCATTTTACCAGTGCCATGGTGATGTCTTATTTCCTCTTTATCGGCCTGGCGACCTGGTTCGCCCTGCGCCTGCAAAAACGGAGCGCCTGATGCATTATCTGGAAGTCGCCAACCTGACCAAATCCTTCAATCAGACCCCGGTGTTCAACAACATCAGTTTCGATATCAGCCAGGGCGAATTCATTACCCTGCTCGGCCCCTCGGGTTGTGGCAAGTCCACCCTGCTACGCAGCCTGGCGGGGCTGACCACCCCGGATCAGGGGCAGATCCGCGTATCGGGAGAAGATATTACCTGGCTCAAACCGCAACAGCGGGGCATCGGCATGGTATTTCAGAGCTATGCGCTGTTTCCCAACCTGACGGTGGCCGGCAACATCGCCTTTGGTCTCAAGATGCAACGGCTCGATGCCAATGACATCAAACGCAGGGTCGCCGAAGCGGTGGCGCTGGTGGGTCTGGAGGGGCACGAAAAGTATTATCCCGCCAGCCTGTCTGGCGGGCAGCGCCAGCGCGTCGCCCTGGCCCGGGCGCTGGTGGTACGGCCTCGTATTCTGCTGCTGGACGAGCCGTTGTCGGCACTGGACGCCCCCATTCGCAAGCACCTGCGCGAGCAGATCCGCGCCATTCAGCAACAGCTGAAGCTGACCACCGTATTCGTCACCCACGATCAGGAAGAGGCGCTGACCATGTCGGATCGGGTCTTCGTGATGAACAAGGGGCAGATAGTGCAGGCCGATACCGCCGAGGCGGTTTATACCCGACCGGCCAACGACTTTGTGGCCGGTTTCATGGGCAACTACAATCTGCTCACTCCCGAGCAGGCAAGACGGCTGCTGGGACTCGAAATCAGCGGCAGACTGGCGGTTCGGCCCGAGTCGATCTATATTCGCGAGCCCGGCCGCGAGTACGGCCCGGCCATGACGCCTCCGGTGATGGCCTCGGTCGCCAGTCACCAACTGCTGGGCAATGTGATCCGCTACCGCATTCAGGCCGCCGGTTGCCTGCTGACGGTGGATCGACTGAACCGGGGCGCCGACGCCCTGTTGCCGACCGGCAGCCCACTGGAACTGATATTCAACAGCACCGAACTGAAGGAAGTTGCCTGATGAAGCTGGCTATTTTTGATCTGGACGAAACCCTGATTGCCGGCGATTCAGCCAGCCTGTGGCTGTCCTTTCTGGTACGACGCCAACTGGCCCCCGCCGATATTCTGGAGAGGGAACACGCCCTGATGAATGATTACTATCGGGGTCGGATGGACATGGATGCCTATATGACACTGACTCTGGCACCCATTCGAAACTGGCAGCAGCGGGATCTGGCCCCCCTGGTGGACGAATTTATCCAGCAGGATATTCTGCCCCTCGTTTATCCCGCCGCCCGGGATCGGCTGGCCTGGCATACGGCTCAGGGCCACGAACGACTGATTATCTCGGCTACCGGCGAGCATCTGGTCAAACCCATAGCCCGGGCATTGGGGGTGGATCATGCCATCGGTATTCAGCTCGAGTGTTGCGACGGTGTATATAACGGCCGTACTCACGGTGTGTACAGCTACCAGCAAGGCAAACTGATTCGGCTGCAAGAATGGCTGGAACAACAGACCAGGCGGCCGTCGCACAGCTACGGCTACAGCGACTCGCTGAACGATCTGCCGCTGCTTGAGTTTGTGGACCAGGCCGCGGTCATCAACGGGGAGGAACGCCTCGGTCGCCTCGCTGACGAACGGGGCTGGGAACGACTTGACTGGCACTTATGATAAATGAGTGGCCATAGCTGTCGGCTGTCATTACCGTTTCATATAACGGCCATAGACTGCCAGCCAACATTACAATGGATGGTATTCTGATGACGGTGTTGGCCTGTATAAACGATTCTCTCGCTTCCCTGATAGCTCAGCGTCGGTTACAACCGGTGTTTCAGCCTATCGTCGATACCCATAGGGGCCATCTGCTGGGGCATGAAGCCCTGATCCGCGGCCCCGCAGGACATCGTCTCGAGTTTCCTGCTGCCTTGTTTGACGAGGCCAGGCAGACCGGCCTGCTGTCGGAACTCGATCTGGCCTGCCGGGAAGCCGCCATGCAGGCCTATTGCCGGCTGCAGATGCAAGGCCTGCTGTTTATCAACGTCAATCCCAATGTGTTACTGGATAAACAGCATCCCCGGGGCTGTACCCGACGCATGGCACAGACACTGGGTATTCCGGCCAGTCGTATCGTGATCGAGCTGTCCGAACAGTATCCGATCCTGAACCCGGATGATCTGCAACAGGCGGTACAACGCTATCGGGAAGCAGGCTTCCAGATAGCCATCGACGATCTGGGCAGCGGTTATGCCGGACTGAAACTCTGGTACGAAGTACAGCCCGACTTCGTAAAAATAGATCGGTATTTTATCGACGGAATCGACCAGGACCCCGTTAAGCAGGCGTTTGTACGGAGCATCATCCATCTGGCCCGCGACATGCGATGCGGCATCATCGCCGAGGGCATCGAAACCGGTGGTGAGCTGAGCCGGCTGCAAGGCATGGGCATTCACCACTGCCAGGGCTATTATCTGGGCCGGCCACAGGCCATACCGCGGTCTGAGACTGCACCCTGCCCGAAATAGCCGTTTGTTTTTCATACAAAAACTGTTTCTGCTCACGATTTCGGCTTCTTCCTCGCACACTTCTTTGTTTTTACATCCCGTTAACAAACTTTTTTTATCTTTGTGCTAATACTCTAAGGGGGCATCGGTGTTTTTATGCCTTTAGCGAATAAAGCTATCAGCCCGAGCAAACTCAAGAGGAAGTGACATATGACAGGCAAAGGAAGAACAGCCCTTCTGGTGGCGGCTACTCTGGCCGCAGGACTAAGCCAGGCCCAGGCGGACACCCTGGATTCGGTCAAGGAGCGGGGTGTGCTCAAATGCGGGGTCAACAGCGGCCTGGCCGGCTTCTCGATCCCGGATGACAAGGGAGTATGGAAAGGCCTGGATGTGGATCTGTGCCGGGGCATTGCCGCCGCCATTTTCAACGATGCCGGCAAGGTGCAATATATTCCACTCAACGCCAAGGAACGCCTCACCGCCCTGCAGTCGGGTGAAATCGACGTACTGTCCCGCAATACCACCTGGACCTCGAGCCGGGATACGGAGCTGGGGGTCAACTTCACCGGGGTCAACTATTACGACGGTCAGGGCTTTCTGATCAACAAGGGCCTGGGTGTCACCAGTGCCAGGGAACTGGATGGCGCCGCTATTTGTATTCAGTCGGGTACCACCACCGAGCTGAACGTAGCCGATTATTTCCGCAAACATGGCATCAGCTATACCGCCGTGGTGTTCGACACCTCGGATCAAACGGTACAGGGGCTGGAAGCCGGCCGTTGTGATGTGCTGACCTCGGATTTGTCCCAGCTTTATGCCCTGCGTACCAAGTTGTCCAAGCCGGACGAAGCCGTGGCACTGCCGGAAGTGATCTCCAAGGAACCATTGGGGCCCTCGGTGCGCCAGGGCGACGATCAATGGTTCAACGTGGTCAAGTGGACGCATTTTGCCATGGTCAACGCCGAAGAACTGGGTATCACCAAAGCCAACGTGGACAGCATGAAAGGCGGGGATAACCAGGATGTGCGTCGTCTGCTGGGTGAAGATAGCGACTTCGGCAAGGGCATGGGCCTGTCGAAGGAATGGGCTTATCGCATCATCAAGCAGGTAGGCAACTATGGTGAAGTGTTCGAGGCCAACGTCGGCCAGGACTCTCCGCTGAAAATCGAGCGCGGCCTGAATGCACTCTGGACCGAAGGCGGCCTGCAATACGCTCCTCCGATACGCTAGCCAGGTCCCATCGCCGGCAGGCACAAGTGGTAGCGATGGCTTTTTGTTAGTTACCTTGTTGTAAAATGGGGGTTGCGCCACGGCGTAGCCCACCTTGCTCACCTATTCGAGGATTGGGCTTATGTCCTCATCGGCGAATCATGATGTTAAATTCTGGCGGGATCCGGCTAAACGCGCCCTGCTGTTCCAGGTGATATTACTCGCCATTGTGGCCGGCTTCATTTGGTATATTGTCAACAATACCCTTGCCAACCTGAGCACTCGCGGCATTACCACCGGCTTCGGCTTTCTCGATGATCCGGCCGGCTTTGCCATCGCCCAGTCGCTTATCCCCTACAGTGAAGTCGATACCTACGGCCGTACCTTCGTGGTGGGTCTGCTCAACACGCTGCTGGTGTCTGCTCTCGGCATCATCGGCGCCACCATACTGGGCTTTATCATCGGCGTGGCCCGGCTGTCCCCCAACTGGCTGATCTCCCGGCTGGCCTCCGCCTACGTCGAGCTGTTTCGCAATATTCCCCTGCTGCTGCAGATGTTTTTCTGGTATTTCGCCGTACTGCGCACCCTGCCCAGCCCGCGCGACAGCTTGAATATCAATGACAGTATCTTTCTCAACGTGCGTGGTCTCTATCTGCCCGAGCCTATGCCCAATGCCGGCTTTCACTGGATCTGGGTCGCGCTGCTGCTGGCCATTGTGGGCGCCGTCTGGCTGGTTCGCTTCAACCGTCGCCGCCAGGAAGCCACCGGGCAACGCCTGCCCGCCGGCTGGATGTCGCTGGGGCTGATTATCGGCCTGCCCCTGCTGACCTTCGTACTGCTCGGCGCCCCGCTCGACTGGGGCTACCCGGAACTGCGCGGCTTCAACTTCCGCGGTGGCATGACCATTATTCCCGAATTTCTGGCGCTGTGGCTGTCGCTGACCATTTATACCGCCGCCTTTATCGCGGAAATTGTCCGCTCCGGCATTCAGGCCGTGTCTCACGGCCAGACCGAAGCGGCCCACGCCCTCGGCATCAAGGACAGCCTGACCCTGCGTCTGGTGGTGATTCCGCAGGCGATGCGGGTGATCATTCCGCCGCTGACCAGCCAGTATCTCAACCTGACCAAGAACTCCTCGCTGGCCACCGCCATCGGTTATCCGGATCTGGTCTCGGTGTTCGCCGGCACCACCCTCAATCAGACCGGCCAGGCCATAGAGGTGATCGCCATCACCATGCTGGTGTACCTGACCATCAGTCTGACGGTGTCCTTCTTCATGAACTGGTTCAACAGCCGCATGGCGCTGGTGGAGAGATAATATGTTCAAAGATACCCTCACGCCGCAACGAGCAGCCCCCCTGGCCAGTACCGGGCTGGTCGGCTGGCTGCGCACCCGGCTGTTTTCCGGCCCAATCAACAGCATATTCACGCTGGTCGGGCTTTATGGGCTATATCTGCTGCTGGTGCCCATTATCGACTGGGCCTTTATCAGGGCAGACTGGGTCGGCAGCAGTCGGGATGCCTGTGTCAGTGGCGGTGCCTGCTGGGTGTTTATCGCCAACCGGCTGCAACAGTTCACCTACGGCTTTTATCCCTCGGATGAAATCTGGCGTATCAACCTGACCTTTGTGCTGTTCGTGCTGCAGCTGTTGTGGCTGGCCCTGCCCCGCATGCCTGCCAAGATGTGGCTGGCCCCCTTCATGGTGCTGGTGTATCCCTTCATCGCCTACATGCTGCTCTATGGTGGCTGGTTTGGGCTGACGGTGGTGCCCACTCATCAGTGGGGCGGCCTCACGCTGACGCTGATCCTGGCCATCGTCGGCATTATCGCGGCCCTGCCCATCGGCACCCTGCTGGCCCTGGGACGACGTTCGCAGATGCCCATTGTACGCAGCCTGTCGGTGGTCTTTATCGAGTTCTGGCGCGGGGTACCGCTGATCACAGTGCTGTTCATGTCGTCGGTCATGCTGCCACTGTTCGTGCCCGAAGAGCTGTCTCTCGACAAGCTGATCCGGGCCATGATCGGCATTATCTTCTTTCAGTCCGCCTATATGGCGGAAGTGGTACGGGGCGGTCTGCAGGCCATTCCCAAGGGCCAGAGCGAGGCGGCCTCGGCACTGGGCCTGAACTACGGCAAGACCATGCTGCTGATCGTACTGCCCCAGGCACTCAAGATGATGATACCGGGCATCGTCAACACCTTTATCGCCCTGTTCAAGGACACCAGTCTGGTGCTGATCATCGGTCTGTTCGACCTGCTGGCCATCGTACAGGCCGGTCTGGCCGATCCTAACTGGCTGGGTTATGCCACCGAAGGCTATGTGTTTGCGGCACTGGTGTTCTGGGTATTCTGCTATGGCATGTCCAAATACAGCCAACACCTGGAGCGCAAGCTGCATACCGGCCACAAGAAACGCTAGTTATTGGAGTGGAAGAATGGAAACACAAAACAAGGAAGCCATGGTCACCCTGCGCGGCGTCAACAAATGGTATGGCGACTTTCATGTGCTGCGCGATATCGATCTGACCGTTGCCAAGGGTGAGCGTATTGTCATTTGTGGCCCCTCGGGCTCGGGCAAGTCGACCCTTATCCGCTGCATAAACCGGCTGGAAGAACATCAGAAGGGTGACATCATAGTACGGGACACCCCGCTTACCAACGACGTCAAACATATCGAAACCATCCGTCGGGAAGTGGGCATGGTCTTTCAGCACTTCAACCTGTTCCCCCATCTGACGGTGCTGGAAAACTGTACCCTGGCACAGATTTGGGTGCGTAAAACCCCAAAAAAAGAAGCGGAAGAAGTGGCCATGAAACTGCTGACCCGGGTCAAGATCCAGGAGCAGGCCAAGAAGTATCCGGGCCAGCTGTCCGGTGGCCAGCAGCAACGGGTGGCCATTGCCCGCAGCCTGTGCATGAATCCGGAAATCATGCTGTTTGACGAACCTACCTCGGCGCTGGATCCGGAGATGATCAAGGAAGTGCTGGACGTGATGATCGAACTGGCGGAAGAAGGCATGACCATGATGTGTGTGACCCACGAAATGGGCTTTGCCCGCACCGTGGCCGACCGGGTTATTTTTATGGACGAGGGACAAATCATCGAGGAAAACGATCCCGAAACCTTCTTCCATCATCCCGAATCGGAACGCACCAAGCTGTTTTTAAGCCAGATTCTGGGGCATTAACGTGAAATAAAGGTGCGATTAACGAAAAGAGCGAGCCGGGAAATGTTTGTTTCCCGGCTCGCTCTTTTCGTTTAATCCCTTACTGATCCGGCTCAGTGATCGCAAATATCGCCTTTACTGAACAGGTAATCCTTCAGCTCCTTGTCCAGCACCCGATCCCGGCGCCGTATCCACTCCAGTACCATGGCGGCATGCTCTTTTTCTTCATCCCGGTTGTGGGCCAGAATCGCCTTCAGCTGGGGATCCTTGCAGGCATCGACTCTTTGGTTATACCAGTCTACCGCTTCCAGCTCTTCCATCAGCGAGGTAATGGCCCTGTGCATATCGCGAGTTTCATCGCTCAGTTCGTCAATGGGCTCATGGTAGCCTTCGTTTGACATGTTACGACTCCTTAAGTGACGAGAGAATATAACAATATTGACTGTTACTCAGTCTGGTAGACCGCGGGTATTTTGCAAATTCCGACAGAGGAGTGAGGAAGGGAAAGAAAAAGCCCCGCCGGATGGCGGGGCTGACTGGCGTTAATACGCCGCCTTGAAGATGGCCACCACGTCCTCAAAGCTTGGCTGTATCGGGTTGGTCAGGCCACAGGCGTCCTTCATGGCGTTGCGGGCCAGGGTCTCGAAGTCTTCTTCTTTTACGCCCAGACCGGCCAGGCCGGAAGGAATACCCGCCTGCTCGGCCAGAGCCACAATGGCCTCGATGCAACGGGCGGCACCCTGTTCATCGCTCAGTCCCTGCACATCCTGCCCCAGGGCCGCGGCAACATCGGTCAAGCGGGCACCGGCAACGCTGCTGTTGAAGCGCTGCACATGCGGCAGCAGGATGGCGTTACAGACACCGTGGGGCAAGTCGTAGAAACCACCCAGCTGGTGCGCCATGGCATGCACGTAACCGAGCGAGGCGTTGTTGAAGGCCATGCCCGCCAGCAACTGGGCGTAGGCCATCTGGTTACGGGCTTCCATGTCATTGCCATCGGCTACGGCCCGGGCCAGATACTGGCTGATCAGCGTCACCGCCTTCAGGGCACAGGTGTCGGTAATGGGGTTGGCGGCGGTGGAAACATAGGCTTCTACCGCGTGGGTCAGCGCATCCATGCCGGTAGCCGCGGTCAGTGATCTGGGCATTTTCTTCATCAGCTCGGGATCGTTCACCGACATAATGGGCGTCACATGCTTGTCGACGATGGCCATCTTGATGTGGGTGTTTTCGTCGGTGATGATGCAAAAACGCGTCACTTCCGAGGCGGTACCGGCGGTGGTGTTGATGGCCACCAGCGGCAACTGCGGCCTGGCAGAGCGGTCAACGCCCTCGTAGTCGCGAATATCGCCGCCGTTGCTGGCCACCAGCGCTATGCCCTTGGCACAGTCGTGGGGCGAGCCGCCACCCAATGAAATCACCAGGTCACAGCCCTGCTGTCGCAGCAGGGCCAGTCCCGCTTCCACGTTACCGGTGGTGGGGTTGGCCTGTACCTGGTCGAAGATGCTGGCCTGAATATCGTATCTGGCCAGCGCCTGTTGCAGCTGACCGGCATACCCCAGCTCTACCAGCGGCTTGTCGGTGACGATCAGGGCATGGCGAAAACCCGACTGACTCAGCTCGGTGACCGCTTGATCGACGGCACCGGCGCCAATGACGTTGACCGGGGGCATATAAAAAGTTGCTGTGCTCATTATTATCTTCCTTCTTGTCAATTCAGAGACAAATCATCAGGCACCGTTGCTAACAAGCGACCTTGCCGGCAGTGCCATATGCATCCAAACGTCAGACCCGATCTTGATGGACTCCCGAGCCTGAACGCCAGAGTATCGGTTTTACGGTGATGGAGACTTATCCCGGATCATGGCCAGGCCCCATTCAGAAGAAACCAAGCGGATTGCTGTCGTAACTCACCAGCATGCACTTGGTCAGCTGATAGTGGTCCAGCATCATCTTGTGGGTTTCGCGACCGATACCCGACTTCTTGTAACCACCGAAGGCGGCATGAGCCGGATAGGCGTGATAGCAGTTCATCCAGATACGACCGGCTTGAATGCCGCGGGCCATGCGATAGGCACGATTGGTATCCCGGGTCCAGAGCCCGGCTCCCAGGCCAAACTCGGTGTCGTTGGCAATGGCCAGCGCCTCGGCTTCATCCCTGAAGGTGGTCACCCCCACCGCCGGGCCGAAGATTTCTTCCTGGAAGACCCGCATCTTGTTGTCGCCCCGGAAAATGGTCGGCTGAATGTAGTAACCGTTTTCCAGCCCGCTGATTGGGTTGGCCTGACCGCCCAACAACATTTTGGCGCCTTCGTTGCGGCCAATGTCCATGTAGCTGAGGATCTTATCGAACTGTTCGCGAGAGGCCTGGGCACCCACCTGGGTCTCGGTGTCCAGCGGGTTGCCCTGTTTTATCTGACGGCCCCGTACCAGTACCCGCTCCATGAACTCGTCGTAGATGCTTTCCTGCACCAGGGCCCGGGACGGACAGGTACAGACCTCCCCCTGGTTGAAGAAGGTGAGCAACATGCCCTCTATGCACTTGTCGACAAACTCCGGCTCGTAACGCAACACGTCTTCGAAGAAGATATTGGGCGACTTGCCACCCAGCTCGACGGTGGACGGGATCAACCGCTCCGCCGCCGCCTTCAGCACGTGCTGCCCCACCGGGGTCGAGCCGGTAAAGGCCAGCTTGGCAATGCCCGGGTGGCGCAGTATCGCCTCCCCCGCCTCCTGGCCGACCCCATTGACCACGTTGATCACCCCGGGCGGCAACAGATCGCCGATCAGCTCCATCAGCACCAGAATGGAGGCCGGCGTCTGTTCGGCCGGTTTGAGCACGGTACAGCAACCCGAGGCCAGTACCGGCGCCAGCTTCCAGGCCGCCATCAACAGCGGGAAATTCCAGGGAATGATCTGCCCGACCACGCCCACCGGCTCCTGAAAATGGTAGGCGGCGGTGGTGGCATTCAGCTCGGCGGCACTGCCTTCCTGAGCCCGGATGGCACCGGCAAAATAACGAAAATGATCCACCACCAGCGGAATATCGGCGGCCAGGGTTTCACGCACCGCCTTGCCGTTATCCCAGGTTTCGGCCACCGCCAGCATCTCGATGTTCTGCTCGATACGGTCGGCGATGCGCAGCATCACATTGGCCCGCTCGGCCACCGCGGTTTTGCTCCAGGTTGCAAAGGCCTTCTGCGCCGCCTGCACCGCCAGGTCCACATCGTTGGCATCGGAACGCGGCACCTCGCAGAATACGGCGCCGTTCACCGGCGACACATTTTCCATATAGCGGCCATTCACCGGCTCGCACCACTGCCCGCCAATAAAATTCTGATAGCGGGCCTTGAAGTTGACCACGGCACCGGCCTGGCCTGGTTGCTGATAAATCATGCTGGCTCTCCTTGCTGATAAAGGGATCTCGGATCTTGTCCCCGGGCACTGCTTGCCCGGGGCTTGTCTGCGAGATGTAAATTGCAAGGCCGGTGCCAGTTGTAGCAGATCAAGGAAATCAAATTACAAACCCGTTACATTAACGGCAGCGGCAGGCTAACCTGAGACAACCATGGGTGGCGCTGGTCGCCCGGATGTTCATCCAGAGAACAGGGTGTTCAGTGCAGGTGTTCAGTTTCTTAACAGGTGCGACCATGACCTCAAGGATCACGACGACAACGATGCTTCATCAGCCTCAGGATCAGTATTTACTGGAACGTTCATGGCAACGAAGCCGGGATTATGGCTTGAGCCAACACAGCCGGTTTGATCCCCTTTGCCTGCCCCGACAGGATATTAGACAAAGAAAGCAGCAGCATGCGCTCTTGTTGCGTTACCTTAACAGCAGCCTGCCGTTATTCGAGCAACTGCAGCAGGGCCGCCGTTGCCGACTGCTGTTTGCCGATGCCGAGGGCACCATACTGTTTAGCGCCGGCGACCCTTACTTCGGCAGCCAGGCCCAGAAAATGGCACTGGCCAGCGGCGCCAGCTGGCACGAACAGAGCATGGGCACCAATGCCATCGGCACCGCCCTCAGTGAACGGAAGGAAATCAGCATACTGGGGCAACAGCATTTTCTGGCCGCCAATCATGGCATCAGTTGCAGCGCCAGCCCGGTGCTGTCGCCCCATGGCGAGCTGCTGGGGGTGATTGATATTTCCAGCGACCAGGGCGAGCATTGCCAGGACATGCTGCTGACGGCCCGGCTGATGGCGCAGGCGGTAGAAAATGCGCTGGTGATGAACCAGCAGGATACCCACTGGATCCTGAACCTGGCCCCCGACGCCGGCAGCCTGCAACAACCCTGGTCCGGCATTATTGCCCTGCGTGAAGATGGTGAGCTGCTGGGTGCCAATCGCAGTGCTCGCAGCTGGCTGCAAGAGCTGGACATTCCCTCCATGTTGAGCGAGCTGAAACAGGGGGAGCTGACGCCGCTGGGTCAGGGCATGGCGTTGCTCAGCCGCCAATCCCGGCGTCAGCAGATCGCAGCTACCCCGTCCTGCTCCCCGGCGGAGACTCCCATCCCCCATGAAGTGACCGCACTCAAGCTGATGGCCCGCCAGATACCGCTGCTGGTACAGGGAGAAACCGGTACCGGCAAAGACCATCTGGTGCGGCGCCTGCACCAGAGCTGCGCACGGGCCGACGGCCCTCTGGTGGCGGTCAATTGCGGCGCCCTGCCCACCGAACTGCTGGAGGCCGAACTGTTCGGTTATGTCACCGGTGCCTTTACCGGCGGCAACAAACAGGGCAGACCCGGTTATGTTCGTGCCGCCCATGGCGGCATCCTGTTTCTGGATGAAATCGGCGAGCTGCCGCTGGCGGCTCAGACGCGCTTGCTCAGGGTATTGCAGGAAAAAACCGTGACACCGCTCGGCAGCCATGTGCCGGAGGCGGTGGACTTTCAGCTGATTGCCGCCAGCCACAGAGACCTGGTCGCCATGGTCGAACAAGGTGGGTTTCGCCAGGATCTGTACTTTCGAATCAAGGGATTTCAGCTGACCTTGCCGCCGCTGCGAGAATACAGCACCGACGATTTCAACCGACTGATCAAGACCTTGCTGAACGAGCTGCAGCAAGACGGTACAGTTCTGGGAGAGCCAGTTCTGGAAGAAACAGCACTGCAGACACTGAAGGCATACGACTGGCCGGGCAATATCCGCCAGCTGAAGCAACTGCTGGAGGTGGCCCTGGTACTGGCCGAGGGGGACAAGATAGGCCTGGAGCATTTACCCGAGCTACCGAGGCTGGACTGCCCCGTCCCCGACAACACGGGGGATTTAAAATCCCTTGGCGATCGGTTGATAGAGCGGACGCTAAAGGACTGCAACGGCAACGTCAGCGCCGCCGCACGACAGTTAAACCTGAGCCGAACCACCATTTATGCCCGACTCAAGGCCCTCAAGGGTGCTTGAAGCCTTTGCCGCCGGGCGAATGACGACGGGCCGGGAACTCAGATATCGCCTTTGGGATATTTGGCAAACTCGCGGGAAATATCCGCATACAGCTCCACCGCCCACCGTGGCAGGTTGGAGGCAAAACCGTCCAATGGCTGACGACGCGGATCATGCGGGGCTATCACCACCGAAGCCTGCTCGGTACCTATGGTGTTCACCAGCACAAACAGCTCTTCTACCGCAATATCGCCGATGGCCAGGCAGCCGGTAGACTGGGCCTTGCCATGAATGTAGATGTCGCCACCCGGATTGGTGCGTCCTTCTTTGGCGGCCCGCATCAGATCATAGGAATTGGGGTAGTCCAGCCGCATCGACAGATGAAACAGGCTGTTGGGGTTAAGATGGGTAATGCGATAAATGCCTTCCGGCACCTGCTCGTCCCCTTCCCGCAGCTTGGGCCCCGGGCCTCCGCTGGCCTTGCTGATGGGGTAGCTGCGAATAAAGGTAAAATCACCCTCGTTGCGTGCCCACAGCTCCAGTGCCTTTTCTTCTTTGGTGGCCAGCAACACTATGTCTTTGGGGGGGTACGTCACCTCGGCACGCATGAAATAAGGTTTCATTCGTACCTCGGCCAGATAGCCGTAAGAAGCCACGACATTCTCTATGGTGCCGTGAACATTGGCGGTGACCGGGTTTGAATTCACTAAAGTAGCCAAAAGTAGGGTTGAAACAGTGAATCCAGTTAAAAGACGCATAAGTGATAATAAACCCAAACTGGAATGATATTTCAATAATAGCCCGAGTCAGGGGGCCTTGTAATCCGCTACCATGAAATAATGTCGTTCCGGGGGCGGCGGTGTGCTGACCAAAAGTTGTATTACGACAGGCCAGACGCCACACTAAAACAAGACGGAAGCAATCGGAGGTTCAGGATGAACCCTCATTTCATCGCCCTGTCGGCCCTATTGCTGACGGGCTGTACCAGCATGGAACCCCTTTATTCGTATCTCGGCCAGGGTGAACGGGTATCCGCCCAGACACCCGGCGTGGCCGTCACCCGGGCGCAGCCATCCCGACTGGAGAGCCTGTCGTTCTTCTCCTCGACCCGCTTTGCCGCCGGCCAGGCCGAGCCCTGCGCCAGAAAGCTGATGCAGCCCCCCGCACAAGAGCCCGATAATATTCACTATGTGGGCGCAGACGTGCTTAACGCCCAGGGGTCTATCGAGGCAGAAAAAAGAGAACTGGGCATTCTGCCCAGCCAATACCGGATACGTTTTCAGTTGGCCGAACTGGGCCAGCTGAACGGTACCACCTACGGCTTTAGCCAGATCCGGGTGGCCAGAAAAGATTCACTGGGTCTCAACAACCATGACTTTACCCCGATAGCACCCGCCGGCCAGACGACCCAACAGGTATACCGGGAATTACGGCAGTTATACCAACAACTGGATGCCTGCATGGCGGGGTAGTTTTTTGACTCTGAAAGAAAATGAGCATCGGCCGACAACAAGAACGTCGGGCACAAAAAAGCCGTTCGCTGTTGGAACGGCTTTTTGTTGAATATGGTGCCCGGAGCCGGACTTGAACCGGCACGCTGTTACCAGCGAGGGATTTTAAATCCCTTGTGTCTACCGATTTCACCATCCGGGCAGTGGATGCTTCTTGAACAAGAAGTGGAGGCGCGTTCCGGAGTCGAACCGGACTGAACGGATTTGCAATCCGCTGCATAACCGCTTTGCTAACGCGCCATAAAAGGGGTCTTTCAGATGACTTTGCATTCTAATGATGGCCGTCGTTCAGTCAACTGTATTCTGTGTTTTTTGTTCCGTTCGCACATTTTTTATGCGTAGATGCCTGTTTTATCGTAGATTCTGCCTTCTCATCTCTCTCTGCCCTGCCCCATTCGGGCTCGGGCAGAGAATGCCTCTTCAGGCGGAGCGGGTCAGGTCGCCCCAGGCGGCTTTAAGATAATCGTACGCCGAATACAGGGTCAGGCCGGTGGCGATATACAGGAGTACATAGCTGCCCCAGATCATGTACAGACTCTGCTGCCAGATAAGGCCTATCAGCGCCAGCATCTGGATGGTGGTTTTCCACTTGCCAATCCAGCTTACCGCCACCTGGGAGCGCTGACCAATTTCCGCCATCCACTCGCGCAGGGCCGAAATAATGATCTCCCGCCCTATCATGATCATGGCGGGAATGGTCACCAGCGGGCTGCTGTAATCCTCGACGATAATCACCAGGGCGGCCGCCACCATCACCTTGTCGGCAACGGGGTCGAGAAAGGCGCCAAAGGGGGTGCTCTGTTTCAGCTTGCGGGCCAGAAAACCATCGAGCCAGTCGGTTATCGCGGCAAAGGTAAATACCACTGCCGCCCAAAGGTAAGCCCCTTCCACCGGCAGATAAAACAGTACTATGAATACCGGGATCAGCAACAGTCGGAAAAACGTCAGAGAATTAGGAATATTTATCATTATTTTCAGGCCATAAGATCATGCCGCTACATGGTGCATGATGCGGCTCAGTGATGCAACGCATCGTGAATTTTTTCTGCCAGGGCCTGGCTTATTCCCGGCACCTTGGCCAGCTCATCCACGCTGGCCCGTTTGACTTCCTGAATACCGCCCAGATATTTCAGCAGTGCCTGTCGTCGCTTGGCCCCAACACCGGGAATGGTCTCCAGGGTACTGGTGGTGCGTGCCTTGCCCCGCTGGGCGCGATGGCCGGTAATGGCAAAACGGTGTGATTCATCGCGAATATGCTGAATAAGGTGCAATGCCGGCATGTCTGCCGGCAGGTGCCGTTCGTCGTGGCTGCCGCCCATGATCAGCGTCTCCAGCCCCGCCTTGCGGGTCACGCCCTTGGCTACCCCTATCAACAACGGTCGGCGCGGACTGTCGGCCAGCTCCCGGGCAATCACCTCTTCGGCCCTGGTCAGTTGCCCCAGACCGCCGTCGATAAACAGGATATCGGGCAGTTTATCGATATCCGCCTGATGAAAGCGCCGGCTCAGGGCCTGCTCCATGGCGGCATAGTCGTCGCCGGGGGTAATGCCGTTGATGTTGAAACGGCGATACTCGCTCTTCTGCGGCCCTTCCTGATTGAACACCACGCAGGAGGCGACGGTTTTCTCGCCCATGGTGTGGGAGATATCGAAACATTCCATGCGGGTCACTGGCGGACAGGCCAGCACCTCTTCCAGTTGCAGCAGCCGCTGACGCTGAGTGCTTTTGTGGGCCAGCCGGCTGGCCAGTGCGGTCTCGGCATTGGTTCGGGCCAGCTTGATAAAACGTGCCCGCTCGGAACGGGTACGACTGCGCAATTTGATGCGGCGGCCATAATGCTGACTCAGGGTCTCGCCCAATATCTCTTCATCGGACAGGCCGCGGTCGAGCAGGATTTCGGCGGGGGCTTCCCGGCCACCGATGCCGGCCAGATAAAACTGCAGCACAAAGCTCTGCAGTATTTCTTCGTCATCGGTGTCCGGCGGCATCTTGGGAAAATAACTACGACTGCCCAACACCTTGCCCTGACGAATAAACAACACCTGCACACAGGCCTGGCTGCGAGATACCGCCAGTCCGATGACATCGAGATCGTCCAGCACATTACCACTGACAAACTGCTGCTCCTGTACCCGGCGCAGCGCCTGCAGCTGATCCCGAAACCGCGCCGCCTCTTCAAAGCGCAGCTCCTGGCTTGCCAGCTCCATGCTGTCGGCCAGGTTGGTCAGCACCTGCTGGTTCTTGCCCTGCAGAAACAGGCGCGCCAGTTGCAGCTGGTGCGCATACTCTTCGTCGCTGACCAGGCCGCTGACACAGGGGCCGGCGCAGCGCTTGAGCTGATACATCAGACAGGGGCGAGACCGGTTGGCATAGACGCTGTCTTCACACTGGCGCACCGGAAACAGTTTTTGCATCAGGTGCAGGCTTTCACGTACCGCCGCCCCGTTGGGATAAGGCCCGAAGTATTCACCCTTTTTCTTGCGGGCCCCCCGGTGCAGACCGATGCGCGGATGGCGATGGTCCGTGATGATGATGTAGGGGTAGGACTTATCATCGCGCAGCAGTACGTTGTAACGAGGCAGATGCTGCTTGATCAGGTTGTGCTCAAGAATCAGCGCTTCGGTTTCGGTATGGGTGACCGTAACCTGTACATCATGGATCTGACGCACCAGAGATCGGGTCTTCTCGCCGCTGACATGGGTGCGGAAATAGGAAGACAGCCGTTTTTTCAGATTCTTGGCTTTACCGACATAAATAATGACCCCGGCTTCATCAAACATCAGATAAACGCCGGGGTGTTCCGTTACCGCCTTGAGGAAGGCCTTGGCATCAAAGGACTGGCTCATCAGCCGTTAAATCTTTTCTGCGTCCAGCATGCCGTAACGGATAGCCAGATGGGTCAGCTCCACATCACCGTTAATATCCAGCTTGCTGAACAATCGATAACGGTAACTGTTTACTGTTTTCGGGCTCAGATTAAGCTGTTCGGATATATCGGTGACCCGCTGCCCCTTGGTAATCATCAACATGATCTGCAGTTCTCGTTCGGATAACTGCTTGAACGGGTTTTCTTCGTTGGAAAACTGACTCAACGCCATGCGCTGGGCAATTTCCGGAGAAATGTAACGCTGACCACTGTGCACCAGGCGTATGGCGTTGATCATTTCTTCCGGCCCGGCCCCCTTGGTCAGGTAACCGCTGGCACCCGCCTGCATCACCTTGGTGGGAAACGGGTTTTCGGTATGAATGGTCAGGACGATGATTTTAACATCCGGGTTGAAACGCAATATCTTGCGGGTGGCTTCCAGGCCGCCGATGCCCGGCATGTTCATGTCCATTAATACGACGTCCGGATGCTGTTCCCGACACCATTGCACGGCGTCTTCACCGCTTTTGGCCTCGCCCAGCACCTTCATTCCCTTGACGTCTTCTAATATGCGTCGGATCCCTGTGCGCACTAACTCATGGTCATCAACCAAGAATACGTTAATCAAAAGATGCTCTCCGACTGCGTTAACATGCTTATCATATAACACTTTATCCAAGCTAGGCATCATAGCGAAGATGCCGACGAAAAGAAAATATTCGCCATCATCTGTATTTGCCATCTTTATTATCAAATCAAATAGATATTAGCAATAAGGGCGTGCCGGACAGATGCTGCGAGCATGAAAGGAAAAAGGCGCCGAAGCGCCTTGTAATATGGAGTGTTATCAGAAGTCGTCGTTCTGGATTGTCGGCTGACGATACTCGATCTTGGCCGATGCCTTGAGCGCGCCGATCAGACTCAGGTATTCACGCTGCCCCTGCAGACCGCTCTGCCCCTGGCGGATTTGTGCCAGTAACTCGGAGGGTGCTTCCGGGGTATTGACCGCATTCAGCTTGAGCACCACCTGGTCACCACCGGCCAACGCCAAACCGTGCAGACTCGGCTCGTCTTGCGGGGCCGGCATAGCAAACAGGGCGTCCAGCACCGCCGGATCCTGCTCGCTTTCGCGGGTCACGCCCTTCAGCTCGGTCACTGCCAGCTCATGCTGTGCCAGCCAGGCTTGCTGCTCACCGGCGGCCCAGGCCTGCTGTAATTCAACCGCAGCCTGCTCGGTCAGTTCGCGGGCCCTGGTGGCCAGGGTCAGTTCCCGCGCCTGCTCGCGTACCTCGTCAAAGTCGCGTACCGCCGCCGGGCGGTAATCGGTCACGTGAATCACCAGCGCCTTGTTGCTGCCCAGCTCGATCAGTTCCGAGTTCATGCCCTGCTCACGCAGATCGGCAGAGAAAGCCTGAGTCAGCACGCGCGGATCGTTCAGCGCGGCCGGGGCATCCTCAGCGGAGAAATAATCGGTCGAGATCGTGCTCAGACCCAGCTCCTGTGCCGCCATGTCCAGCGAGTCGGGAAACTCGAAGGCCAGCTCGGCCAGACGCTGTTCCTGCTCGTAAAAGGCGTTTGCCGCCTGTTCCTGCGCCAAACGTTCGGCAATGGTATCGCGCACGTCTGCCAGCGGTTTGGTCTTGCTCTCGCGTTTATCCAGCAGGGTGATCAGGTGCAGGCCGAACTCGCTCTCGACCACGGGGGATATCTCACCCACCTCGGTCAGGGCAAAGGCCGCCTGGTCGAAGGCCGGATCCAGAGTGCCTGGTTCCATCCACTCCAGCTCGCCACCCTGGGCACCGGAGAAGACGTCATCCGACTCCGCCTGGGCCAGTTCCGCAAAAGACTCGCCGGCAGCCAGACGCTCGCTGATGGCCTTTATTTCCTGCTCGGCATCATCACCCTTGTTCACCATGATGTGAGCCACTTTGCGCTGTTCAGGCTGGCTATAACTGGTCAGGTTGGCCTGGTACTCGGCCTCGATGGCCTGCTCGTCGATATCGGAGGCGTCAACCGCATTGGCATCCAGCAGCAGGTAGTCCACTTTCACCTGCTCGGGACGCTGAAACTGCTGGGGCTGTTGCTGATAGTAGGCTTCAACTTCGTCATCGGTCAGCTCGACCCGGCCGCTGAAGTCGGCCAGCGGCAGACGCACCAGTTCGGCGTCCCGCTGCTGACGGTTCAGCCGGTCCAGCCAGCCGGCTTCTGCTTCCAGGCTGAAGCCAGAACCAATCAGGGCATTCAGCAACAGCTGGCGGCTCAAGTCCTGGCGTACGCTGTCGCGCAGCTGTTCGGCACTCATGCCGCTGCGAGCCAGCAGTTGCAGGTAACGTTCGTTGTCGAAGCGGCCGTCCTGCTGAAACTCCGGCAAGGCACGGATGGCGTTGCGTACCTGCTCGTCGCTGGCATAGAGACCCAGCTCCTGCACCTTCTGATCGATCAGACGCTGTTCAACCATTTGTTCCAGTACCGAACGACGGATCTGGGCCACATACTGGGGGTCGCCCAGCAGCTGGCTGAACTGGGGTCCCAGCTGATTTTCCAGCCGGGTTCGCTCGTTGCGGTAGGCGTTTTCCAGTGCCTGGGCATTGATGTCGTCACCGTTCACCACGGCGGCCACTTCCGCCGTGGGCCGGGTGACATAGCTGCCTACTCCGGCCAGAGCAAAAGATAAGATAATCAATACCAGAATGACCTTGGAAACGGTGCCCTGGGCACCCGCTCTTAATTTGTCAAAAAACATAAGGTGTCGTTACTCCCGATAGACGGTAATGCCGCCTTACCCGAAAAAAAAAGCGCACCTTGTGATGCGCCTTTCGGATCATGACCTGCCGGACCCAAAAGTCCAATAAAAGCGTCGCTTAGTTGACTGCGTCTTTCAGTGCTTTACCGGCCTTGAAGGCAGGTGTCTTGGCGGCAGCAATTTCGATGGCAGCACCGGTTTGCGGGTTACGGCCGGTACGGGCAGCACGCTCGCGCACGGCAAAGGTACCAAACCCAACCAGAGACACCTGATCGCCTTCTTTCAGTGACTCGGTCACCGCCTCAACAAAGGCGTCCAGCGCACGGCCGGCAGAAGCCTTGGTGATGTCAGCGCCGTCGGCAATCTTGTCGATCAGTTGAGATTTATTCACAGTCATTCCCCTTGTCGTTTTTACGTTGGTCAGCTGACAGTGAGCCGCTGACACAAGCTTAACTTCGATATTGTTATTGCTGGATAACGGCGCTCATCGGCTTATCAAGCGCCGCTCTACCGGCCGCCGGCATCGTCCATGTCGGTGACCAGCCAAATAATTTCATCCAAGGCTACTTCGAGTCAGGGCTGCTGACAAGCCTGAAACCATGAGTTACGGCGAAAAAGCTCAGGCTGTGACCACAGAAAAGGCTTCCGGAGGCTGTTCCAGCGCCAATTCCAGTACTTCCTCTATCCAGCGCACCGGATGAATCTCCAGATCCTGTTTGACGTTGGCCGGAATTTCTTCCAGATCCCGTTCGTTTTCTTTCGGGATCAGTACCCGCTTGATGCCACCACGGCGCGCCGCCAGCAGCTTCTCTTTAAGACCACCGATGGGCAGCACTTCGCCACGCAGGGTAATCTCGCCGGTCATGGCCACATCGGCGCGTACCGGGTTACCGGTCAGGCTGGATACCAGTGCGGTACACATGGCCACACCCGCACTCGGGCCGTCTTTCGGGGTCGCCCCTTCCGGCACGTGCACATGAATATCGCGCTTCTCGTGGAAGTCGCTGTTAATCCGCCACTTGTCCGCACGGGAGCGCACCACCGTCATCGCCGCCTGCACCGACTCTTTCATGACGTCGCCCAGGGAGCCGGTATAGGCCAGCTTGCCCTTGCCGGGCACATTGGCCACCTCTATGGTCAGCAGCTCGCCGCCCACTTCGGTCCAGGCCAGGCCGGTCACCTGGCCTATCTGATTGTGTTCTTCGGCCTTGCCGTAGTCGAAGCGCTGCACGCCCAGGTAATCTTTCAGATTATCCTGATGGATAACGACCTGTTTGATGTCTTTATTGAGCAGTATTTCCTTCACCGCCTTGCGGCACAGCTTGGATATTTCCCGTTCCAGGCTACGTACCCCGGCCTCGCGGCTGTAATAACGAATGATGCCGACAATCGCCGAATCTTCCACCACTATCTCGCTTTCTTTCAGACCGTTACGACTTATCTGCTTGGACAGCAGGTGGTTCTTGGCAATGTTCAGTTTTTCGTCTTCGGTATAACCCGACAGCCGGATCACTTCCATCCGATCCAGCAGCGGACCCGGAATATGCATGGAGTTGGAGGTCGCCACGAACATCACGTCCGACAAGTCGTAATCCACTTCCAGATAGTGATCGTTGAAGCTGTGGTTCTGCTCCGGATCCAGCACTTCCAGCAATGCCGACGCCGGATCGCCACGCATGTCGGACGCCATCTTGTCGATTTCATCGAGCAGGAACAGCGGATTGCGTACGCCCACCTTGGCCATTTTCTGAATAAGCTTGCCGGGCATGGAACCGATATAGGTGCGGCGGTGACCGCGAATTTCCGCCTCGTCCCGCACGCCGCCGAGCGCCATACGCACGTATTTACGGCCGGTGGCCTTGGCAATGGACTGACCGAGCGAGGTCTTGCCCACACCGGGCGGTCCTACCAGACACAGAATGGGTCCCTTGAGCTTGCTGGTCCGGCTCTGTACCGCCAGATACTCGATAATGCGTTCCTTGACCTTTTCCAGGCCATAGTGATCCGCATTCAGGGTCTCTTCCGCCTTGGCCAGATCCTTCTTCACCTTGGATTTTTTCTTCCAGGGCACGGCGACCATCCAGTCGATGTAGCCGCGCACCACGGTGGCTTCCGCCGACATCGGCGACATCATCTTTAGCTTGGCCAGCTCGGCGTCGGTTTTCTGCCGCGCCTCGTCGGTCATGCCGGCGTCTTCGATTTTCTGCTGCAGCGCCTCGAATTCGTCGGGCACCTCGTCCATCTCACCCAGCTCTTTCTGAATCGCCTTCATCTGCTCGTTGAGATAGTACTCGCGCTGGCTCTTTTCCATCTGCTTCTTGACGCGGGCGCGAATGCGGCGCTCTACCTGCAGCACGTCGATTTCCGACTCCATCATCGCCATCAGGTATTCGAGTCGCTCGCCGACCTCGGCGATTTCCAGCACCTTCTGCTTGTCTTCCAGCTTGAGCGGCATATGGGCGGCCATGGTATCGGCCAGCCGCGCCGCATCTTCGATGGCAGACAGCGACGTCAGCACCTCGGGCGGAATCTTCTTGTTGAGTTTGATGTAGCTTTCAAACTGGGTAATAGCCGAGCGGACCAGTACTTCCTGCTCGCGCTCGTCGAGAGCGGCGGTCTCCAGGTACTGAGCCTCGGCCACGAAGTAACCGTCCTGCTCCCGTAGATTCTCCATACGGGCACGCTGGCCGCCTTCCACCAGCACCTTGACGGTGCCGTCGGGCAGTTTCAGCAGTTGCAGTACATTGGCGATGGTACCGACCTGATAGAGGTCATCGGCCTGTGGATCGTCGGTGCCCGCCTCTTTCTGTGCAATCAGCAGTACTTTCTTGTCCTGCTCCATGGCTGCCTCAAGACAGCGGATGGATTTTTCCCGTCCCACAAACAGCGGAATCACCATATGAGGGTATACCACCACGTCACGGAGAGGCAGAACAGGGGTTTCGATGCGTTCGGAACGCTCTAGGGTCATAGTGTCCTCTCGGCTTGAATGCAATTATTAGCGCTTGGGCAGTATATGGGGGCGAGATCATCAGATTCAATCACCGGGCACGCAAAAACAGAAAAAGGGGCATAAAGCCCCTTTTAATCGGTCAAAAATGCTGCACTCAGTCGCCGGAAGCCGCCTGAGTCTCCCCTTTCTGATAAATCAGAAGCGGAGCGGATTCACCCTTGATCACGGTTTCATCCACCACCACCTTGGCGACATCGTTCTGAGTCGGCAGATCGTACATGGTATCGAGCAACACGGCTTCCACGATGGAGCGCAGGCCACGAGCACCGGTTTTACGTTCCATCGCCTTGTTGGCAATGGCGCGCAGGGCATCATCACGGAACTCCAGCTCCACGTCTTCCAACGCGAACAGGGCGCCATACTGCTTGGTGAGCGCGTTCTTGGGCTCGGACAGTATCTGTACCAGCGCATCTTCATCGAGCTCGGTCAGGGTGGCCACCACCGGCAGACGACCGATGAACTCGGGGATCAGGCCGTATTTGACCAGGTCCTCGGGCTCGACCCGGGTAAAGATTTCGCTCAGGGAAGAGCGATCGTCCTTGGCTTTCACCTCGGCACCAAAACCGATACCGGTGCCCTTGTCCATACGCTGCTCAATCACCTTGTCCAGGCCGGCAAAGGCGCCGCCACAGATAAACAGGATCTTGGAGGTATCGACCTGCAAAAATTCCTGCTGCGGGTGCTTGCGCCCGCCCTGAGGCGGAACCGATGCTACAGTGCCTTCAATCAGCTTCAGCAGGGCCTGCTGCACCCCTTCACCCGACACGTCACGGGTGATGGAAGGATTGTCGGACTTGCGGGAAATCTTGTCGATTTCATCGATATAGACGATGCCTCGCTGGGCTTTTTCCACATCGTAGTCGCACTTCTGCAGCAGCTTCTGGATGATGTTCTCGACGTCTTCCCCCACGTAACCGGCTTCGGTCAGGGTGGTGGCGTCCGCCATGGTAAAGGGCACATCCAGCAAACGAGCCAGGGTTTCGGCCAGCAGGGTCTTGCCGCAACCGGTAGGGCCGATCAGCAGAATATTGGACTTGCCGAGCTCGACGCCATCGGTCGCGCCCACGTTGTGCAACCGCTTGTAGTGGTTGTACACCGCCACCGCCAGCACTTTCTTGGCATGATCCTGACCGATAACATAGTCATCCAGGTTGGCACGGATTTCGTGCGGCGTCGGCAAGGCATCGCCTTCCCGCTTCGGCGAAATATCCTTGATCTCTTCCCGAATGATGTCTTCGCACAGCTCGACACATTCGTCACAAATGTAGACGGAAGGGCCGGCAATGAGCTTGCGTACTTCGTGTTGGCTTTTACCGCAAAAAGAACAGTACAGCAACTTGCCGCCATCCCCTTCGCCCTTGCGTTTGTCAGTCATTCACTCACCTCGTATGCGTACAGGCTGAGGAGTGCCTACTTACCTCTTGTTTAAAGAGTGTACAGCACCCCACCCCGCTTTGCTCAATCGCGCTTGAACAGTACCTCGTCGACCAGACCATATTCTTTGGCCTGTTCGGCGGACATGAAGTTGTCGCGGTCGGTATCGCGCTCGATAATCGACAGCTCCTGACCTGTGTGTTCGGCCAGCAGACGATTGAGCTTTTCTTTGATATACAGAATTTCCTTGGCATGGATCTGGATGTCCGACGCCTGGCCCTGAAAGCCGCCCAGCGGCTGATGGATCATCACCCGGCTGTTGGGCAGTACAAAGCGCTTGCCGGCAGCACCGCCGGCCAGCAGGAAGGCACCCATGGAGCAGGCCTGGCCCATGCAAACCGTGCTGACGTTCGGCTTGATAAACTGCATGGTGTCATAAATCGACATGCCGGCCGTCACCGAACCGCCCGGAGAGTTGATATACAGATAGATATCTTTCTCCGGATTTTCCGACTCCAGAAACAGCAGCTGGGCGCAGATAAGATTGGCCATATGGTCTTCGACCTGACCGGTCAGGAAGATCACCCGCTCTTTCAGCAGGCGAGAATAGATATCGTAGGAACGTTCACCCTTGGCGGTTTGCTCCACCACCATGGGAATAAGGGCAGCCAGGGGCCCGCTCGTCATCGAATCATGGATATTTGACATAAGATATTGTCCCCAAAACAAAATGGCCCAAGTGCACTCACACTGGGGCCATTATACGCAAGAGCTTGATGCCTAAGTCAAATGGTTCTTAAGCGCCAACGCCCGGCTTGTTCATCACGTCGTCAAAGCTGACCTGCTTGTCAGACACCTTGGCCTGGCTCAGTACGAACTCGATAGCCTGATCTTCGATGGCCAGGTTACGCACGTTTTCCAGCAGCTCCGGGTTCTCGTTGTAGTAGGCAACCACTTCAGACGGATCTTCGTAGGCAGCAGACATGGAGCCGATGATTTCCTGCACCTTGGCGTCGTCGGCCTTGATCTCGTTGGCTTTGATCACTTCACCCAGCAGCAGACCCACGCGTACGCGACGCTCGGCCTGTTCCTGGAACAGCTCGGCCGGCAGTTGCGGGGCGTTATTGGGATCCATGCCACCGAAGCGCTGCAGCGCCTGCTTGCGCAGGGTTTCGATTTCGTTGTCGATCAGCGACTTGGGAACGTCAACCGGGTTCTGCTCCAGCAGACCGTCGATAACCTGCTCTTTCACGGATGCTTTCAGGGTCTGAGCCAGCTCGCGTTCCATGTTTTTGCGTACTTCGGCCTTCAGACCGTCAATCTTGCCGTCGGCAATACCGAAACGCTGTACGAATTCTTCGGTCAGCTCGGGCAGTTGCTGGGCTTCAACCTTGGTCACGGCAATGGCGAACTGGGCCGGCTTGCCTTTCAGGTTTTCGGCGTGATATTCCTCGGGGAAGGTCACTTCCAGGGTGAAGTCGTCACCGACTTTCTTGCCCATCAGGCCTTCTTCGAAGCCCGGGATCATGCGGCCGGAACCCAGTACCAGTACGAAGTCTTCGGCGGCGCCGCCTTCAAATTCTTCGCCGTCAACGGAACCCACGAAATTCATGGTCACGCGGTCGTCGGTGCCGGCTTCGCGCTCAACGGCAACCCAATCGGCGTGCTGCTTGCGCAGGGTTTCGATCATCTTGTCCAGATCGGCATCGTTCACTTCAGCCTGGGGCTTCTCGACGCTGATGGCGTCCAGACCCTGTACGGCCACTTCCGGATACACTTCGAAAATAGCGGTAAAGGTGAAGTCTTCACCGGCTTTCAGCGCGGAAGGCTCCATGGTCGGCATGCCGGCCGGGTTCAGTTTCTCGCTGATCACCGCTTCGAAGAAATTGCGCTGCATCAGTTCGCCAGCCACGTCGGCTTCAACGGAGGAACCGAACATTTTCTTGATAACGGTCATCGGCGCCTTGCCAGGACGGAAGCCGTCGATACGGCGAGTCTTGGCCAGCTGACGCAGACGGCTGTTCACTTCGCCTTCCACCTTGTCGGCGGGTACGGTGATGGTCAGGCGGCGCTCCAGGCCTTGAGTCGTTTCTACTGAAACTTGCATTCTTCTACCTCAATTTTCTTCAGCACCTTGGTGCTGACCCTGTGATTGATTTAAAACAGCCTGGGCTGCTTCCTTGAATCCTGGTGAAGGCACTTGTCTTCGCGACGACAATATTTTCGCAACAACTGTGTTTTCACAACAAAATTGTGCTTTCGCGGCAAACAAACAGCGCCTTCTCGGCAAATTAGACGCGGCATTATAACGGGGCATCCCTGCAGCGTCGAGCGTCGCTACTGCTCAGGTTAAGCAATATGGGGGCAAACTCGTGCTTTTCAATAAAAATCCCGTCACAAAATGGCGCTGTCTTCCACGACAGGATAAAAAAAGGCATGCCGCAGCATGCCTTGTCTTCGGTGTTCGTATGACTTAGAAAGAGACGCGACGATACTTGCGGTATTCCGGCTGCCAGAAGTTGGCTTCTATCGCCTCATCCAGCGCCGCATCGGAAATCTGCAACGCCTGGCCCTGCAACTGGGCGGTTTTGGCGACCATCTTGGCTATTTGACGGCTTACCTCCTGGATTTCTTCCAGCGGCGGCAGCAGGGCACCTTCTCCGTTCAACGCCAGCGGCGAACAGGCAGCCAGGGCACGGCTGGAGGACATCAGCATGGCGTCGGTCACCCGCTTGGCGCCACAGGCCAGAACGCCCAGACCGATGCCGGGGAAGATATAGGAGTTGTTGCACTGGGCAATTTCATACAGCTTGCCCTTGTGCTCCACCGGTGCGAAGGGGCTGCCGGTAGCAACCAGCGCCTGGCCGTCGGTCCAGTTGATGATGTCTTCCGGCGTCGCTTCCACTCGTGAAGTGGGGTTGGAAAGCGGGAACACGATGGGCCGCTCGCAGTGGGCGTGCATGGTCTGGATCACCTCTTTGGTGAACAGACCCGGCTGGCCGGACACGCCGATCAGGATATCGGGCTTGCCGTTCTGCATCACTTCCAGCAGCGAGATGTTCTCGCCGGCGGTCTGCCAGTCACTGATGTGCTCTAGCGACTGGGCCAGCGGACGCTGGAAGTCCACCAGGTTGGGCATGTTGTCGGTGATCAGGCCAAAGCGGTCGACCATGAATACCCGCTGGCGTGCCTTTTCATCACTCAGGCCTTCGGCCTTCATCTGCGCCACGATTTGCTCGGCAATACCACAACCGGCAGAGCCGGAGCCGAGGAACGCCACTTTTTTCTCGGACAGCTTGCTGCCGCTGGCCTGACAGGCTGCAATCAGGGAGCCCAGGGTCACGGCGGCGGTGCCCTGAATGTCATCGTTGAAGCAGCACAGCTCGTCCTTGTAACGATTGAGCACCGGCATGGCGTTTTTCTGTGCGAAGTCTTCGAACTGCAACAGCACGTTGGGCCAGCGACGCTTCACCGCCTGAATAAAGGCATCTACAAATTCTTCGTATTCTTCGCCGGTGACCCGCGGGTTCCGCCAGCCCATGTACATGGGATCTTTCAGCAACTGCGGATTGTTGGTGCCCGCATCCAGTACTACCGGCAGGGTGTAGGCCGGAGAAATACCGCCACAGGCGGTATACAGAGACAGCTTGCCGATGGGAATGCCCATGCCGCCGATACCCTGGTCGCCCAGACCCAGAATACGTTCGCCATCGGTAACCACGATCACCTTGACGTTACGTTTGGTGGCGTTCTGCAGTATGTCGTCGATACGGTCACGGTCCGGGTAAGAGATGAACAGACCCCGTGCGCGGCGGTAGATATTGGAAAACTCTTCACAGGCCTGGCCCACGGTCGGGGTATAGATGATGGGCATCATCTTGCTCAGGTGGTTCTGCACCAGGCGGTAAAACAGGGTCTCGTTGGTATCCTGAATGTTGCGCAGGTAAATATGCTTGTCGAGATCGTTCTGAAAGGAGGTGTACTGTTTGTATGCCCGGGACGCTTGTTCTTCGATGGTCTCGATATTGTGGGGCAGCAGCCCTTCAAGGTTGAACGAAATTCGCTCTTCTCTGGAGAAAGCACCGCCTTTATTCAGCAGAGGGGTTTCCAGCAGGGCCGGACCTGCATAGGGTACATAGAGGGCACGTTTTTCATGATGCTCTTGGGGCATAAGACATCTCGCTTAAGTTATAGTCCCGGAGGGAAGTAATGATTTGAGTAATAATAGGGGGCTCGCCGGCCAGTATAAGCCAAGCCCCCTTCCCAAACCACCATCTGCGAGTGCTTATACCGTCGATAAACTACCGATGTGCCATCACGCAATTACGCCCCTGGCTTTTGGCTCCATATAACGCCTCGTCGGCCAGACGCAGCAAGTCGGTGGGGGCGCTGTCGTGGTGGCCTTCCACCACGCCGGCACTGAGGGTGACCATGACTTCACTTTCATCCAGCGGGTTGTCCACCGGCTGGGATTCCACCGCCAGACGCAGGGTTTCGGCCTGTCGCACGGCCTGATCCAGCCGGGTCTCGGGCAGCAACACCATGAACTCTTCACCACCATAACGGGCAACGATGGCATCCTGACCGAAGATATCCATGATGGTGGTGGCCACGCTGACCAGTACTTCGTCGCCCATCAGGTGTCCATGATCGTCATTGATGCGCTTGAACTTATCGAGGTCGAGCAGGACCAGGGTATAAGGCTGTCCGGTACGGCTGGCGTGGCGCACCGTCTCCAGCTGGCGCATGAACAGCCGGCGGTTCAGCAGCCGGGTCAGAGGGTCCCGGGTCGACTCCCGATACAGGTCCAGCAGCATGCGCAACTGCCCGGCCTGTACCCAGATCATCGCCAGGCTGAAACACAACAACAGCCAGACCCGGTCGATCAACTCGCCGTTGTCCAGGGTACGGGAGTCCAGCCAGTAATCGGTGCCCAGTATCGACACTATCATCACCACCGCCACCCGCAGACCGGAACGTATCGGCAGCGGCAGCACCGCCAGCAAGGCCAGCAGAAAATAGGGGAAGGCCAGGTACCCTATCGGGATCGGCACCCCGTCCCGGAAGCTCCACAGGCTGACAAAGTTGAACAGCAGCAGAATGCCGAGCAGGGCATAGAGTGACATTACCATCCAGCGGCGATCGAGTTTGCACAGATAACTGAGCGGCAACAACGGGGTCAGCATCACGCCGGTGATCAACCGGACCTTCCACAGCAACTTGAAATGCGCCGGATCCAGTACCCACCAGTCGACGGCAATCCAGCCGGCGATGCCGATGATGAGCAAGGCCACCAGCCAGCGAAAACGAACGGCGACAACACCGATGCGGATGAGCTTAAAATCCCGAGAGTGATAGCTATCGCTCCAGTATTCCTTGAGTTCCAACCCATTCCCCTTTTTTGATTGTTAAACGGCAATAGTTAAACGGCAAACTGAATAACGCGCCCCGATCATGCCGGTCAAGGCAGTGCGGCAACAGCATCACGGCGGCGACAGAAATCGCAAAAAGCGTCAACAGTACCCAAAGCCCGTACCGGGCGCCAGTGTATATTGCCGATGGGTAAAAATCATTGAGCCGGCTGAGGTTTGTTGTTTCCGGGCGGCCTGTTGCAGGTGCCGGGCTTAAGTGACAGAATTCTGTCCACAGCTATTCACCCCCACGCATTGACAGGATTCCATCTTGACCATCAGACTCTACGGCATCAAAAACTGCGATACCGTCAAGAAAGCCCGCAAGTGGCTGGACCAACAGGGTATCGATTACCGCTTCGTCGATCACAGGAGCGACGGCCTGGATCCGACCGAGCTGCAACACTGGCTGGAGCGGCTCGGCTGGGAGCAGGTACTCAACAAGCGAGGCACCACCTATCGCGCCCTGCCGGATGCCGACAAGGCTTCTCTGGGCCCGGACACCGCCGCCGCCCTGCTGCAGGCGCACCCGGCGATGATCAAACGGCCGCTGCTGGACCTGGGCGACGAACTGCACCTGGGCTTCAAACCCGAACTGTATTCCCGCATATTTAATAAGTAATCAATAAATAATCAAGGATTAGAATGACTGACTCTGCCGTGCTGACCCTGACCCGGGACCTGATCAACCGCCCCTCCGTGACCCCCGAAGACGAAGGCTGTCAGGAGCTGATGGGCGCTCGTCTCAAAGCACTGGGTTTCGAACTGGAAACCATGGTGTTTGAAGACACCACCAACCTCTGGGCCCGTCGGGGCAGCGAAGGTCCGCTGTTCTGCTTTGCCGGCCATACCGACGTAGTGCCGCCAGGCCCGCTCGACCAGTGGCACACGCCGCCGTTCGAGGCCACCGATATCGACGGTTACCTGCACGGCCGGGGGGCGGCCGACATGAAGGGCTCACTGGCCGCCATGGTCGTCGCCACCGAGCGTTTTATTGCCCAGAACCCGGATCACAAGGGCTCCATCGCCTTCCTGATCACCAGCGATGAAGAAGGTCCCTTCATCAACGGCACCACCCGGGTAATCGACACCCTGGAAGCCCGCAACGAAAAAATCACCTGGTGCCTGGTGGGCGAGCCCTCCTCCACCAATGAAGTGGGTGACGTGGTCAAGAACGGCCGCCGCGGCTCTCTTACCGGTGATCTCACCGTCAAAGGCATTCAGGGCCACGTAGCCTACCCGCACCTGGCCGACAACCCGGTACACAAGGCGGCCCCGGCCCTGACCGAGCTGGCCAAGACGGTATGGGACCACGGCAACGAATTCTTCCCGCCTACCAGCTTCCAGATTGCCAACGTGCAGGCCGGCACCGGCGCTTCCAACGTGATTCCGGGCGAGTTCAAGGTACAGTTCAACTTCCGCTTCAGCACCGAGCTGAACGAAGACACCATCAAGGCCCGCGTACACAGCCTGCTCGACGCCCACGGCCTGCACTACCACATCGACTGGCTGCTCAACGGCAAGCCCTTCCTGACCGACAAGGGTGATCTGGTACAGGCGACCGTAGACGCCATCAAGGCGGTCAAGCATCAGGAACCGGCCCTGCTGACCACGGGGGGTACCTCGGACGGTCGTTTTATCGCCCAGACCGGCGCCCAGGTTATCGAGCTCGGTCCGGTTAACGCCACCATTCACAAGCTCAACGAATGTGTGAAAATTGCCGATCTGGAACTGCTCACCGACATGTATGAAGGCATTCTGGAGCGCCTGCTGGCATGAACCCGCTCTGCCTGCTTGGCCTGAGTGACGCCCATCTGGTGGCGCTGAACGAGCCGGGACACCGGCTGCAGGCCGAGGCCAGAGACGCCTTTGTGGCCATGCAGGCGGCCGCGGCCGAGGCCGGTTTTCAATTGATGCCGGCCTCCAGCTTTCGCAGTTTCGAGCGCCAGCTGGCCATCTGGAACGGCAAGTTCGAGGGCAACAGGCCACTACTGGATGCCGACAGCCGGCCGCTGGATGCCCTGGCCCTGAGCGAACCCGAACGCGTGCACGCCATATTGCACTGGAGCGCGCTGCCCGGCACCAGCCGCCACCACTGGGGCACGGATCTGGATATTTACGATCCGACCCTGCTGCCCCCGGGGAAAAAGCTGCAACTCGAACCCTGGGAATATGAGCCGGACGGTTATTTTTATCCGCTCAGCCGGTGGCTGACAGCCAACATGGCCAACTTCGGCTTTTATCTACCCTTTACGCAGGACGGCGGTGGCGTCGCCGTCGAGCCCTGGCACCTGAGTTACCGGCCGCTGGCCAAAGATTGCGCCGGCCAGCTGACCCGCCCTCTGGTGGCCGATGCCCTGCGGCTACAGCCAGTAGCGGGAAAAGAGCATATCCTTAAACTACTGGACGAGATTTTCGCCCGTTATATCACCACCACCGAGGATTAAGCCATGAGCACCTGGCTCTGGATTGCCCTGCCGTTATTGTTTGTCGTCGGCCTCTTTGTCGGCGCCCTCAAAGACACCAAGCAGATTGAAAGGTCGGTCAAGAAAAACCGCGACAAGATGAACCTGAAAGACTGGGATACCGAAGAAGGCAAAAAAGACAACTGGGGCGTGCCTCCCGGCGAATACCATGCCGACGACGAAAAGAAAGGGGACGACAAGAACAAAGATTAATACCGGTTTGAATAAAGATCTGAGCATTTTTCAAACCCCATGTTCAGAGGCAACACAGCCGCCTCCCACGACACGCTACGAGTACATCCCTGTCAACTCGGACATGCCACCCTGGCATGTCACGGTCGTGGGAGCCGTGCTCTGTTACCTCTCCTTGAACACCGAGTTGCCCGAAGGCGGTGCCAACAGGCAACCCTGCAGCACCAAGGAGGATAAAGGGATCTGCTTAGCCAACAACCAATCAAAACAAACCGAGTTGCTGTCCACACAGGGCGTCGAAGCTCAGGCCTGCGAAGGGCAGTATGGCGTCGGCCACCGGCTTGAGCTGGCGATCGACATAATGCTGATAATCGATGGCCGAGTGCCGGTATTCCAGCGGCTCGGGCCCGTTCACCGTGATCAGATAACGGATCACCCCCTTCTGCTGATAACGTAGCGGCACGCCTCGCCGGGCATTGTGTTCGTCCGCCAGGCGTGCCGCCCGTACCTGCGGCGGCTGAGACTTCACATACTGGGCCAGCGGGCGACGCAAGCGTTTGCGATACACCAGATCTGCATCCCGCTCCCCGGCCAGGGTCTGCGCCAGTGTCTCACGAATAAAATCGCTCGGATCCAGATCATCGAATACCAGCCGGTACAGCTCGGTCTGAAACTGTTGCGCCAGTGGCGTCCAGTCGGAGCGCACCGTTTCCAGCCCCTTAAACACCAGCTCATTGACGCCGTTACTGACACTCAAACCCGCATAACGCTTCTTCGAGCCCTGCTCCTGTCCGCGAATGGTCGGCATCAGAAAACGGGCAAAATAGCGTTCGAACTGCAATTCAAGAAAGCTTTCCAGCTGCAGCTCCGTCGCCAGCTGTTGCCGCCACTGCGCCGTCATCAGGGTGGCCAGACGCTGCCCCTCCCGGCTGGCCGTCTCTTCGTCGTAATCGCCGCTCAGCAGCACAAACACAGAATCGGTGTCGCCATAGATCACCTCGTGGCTTTCGGCTTCGATCCAGCGAGCAGTCTGCTGCATGATCTCGTGGCCACGCAGGGTAATGGAGGACGCCAATCGGGTATCGTAGAAGCGGCAGCCGCCGGAGCCGAGCACGCCGTAGAAGGAATTCATCAGTATCTTGATTGCCTGGGAACGGGCCGCATCCCGTTCGCGCTTGGCCTGATCCCGCTCCTGCCACAGCCGCTCTATGATGGCCGGCAGAAAATGCCGTTGCCGGGAAAAACGCGCACCACGAAAACCGGGGATGGCACCCTCTTCCTGCAGCCCCAACACCAGCCCCAGCGGGTCTATCTTGAAGGTGCGAATAATGGCCGGATACAGGCTCTTGAAGTCCAGTACCAGCACATGGCGATAGAGTCCGGGACGCGAGTCCATCACGTAGCCGCCGGGGCTGGCCAGGCCGCCACCGGCGGGCAGGTTGGGTGCCACAAAACCGGCCCGATGCAGGTGCGGCAGATAGACCTGGGTAAAGGCCGCCGCCGAGCCGCCAACCCTGTCCAGCTCCAGCCCGGTGAGCTGACTGCGCAGTCGCAGAAAGTCGAGCAACCGGGTGTGCCCGAAAATGTCCCACACCAGCCGGCAGTCTTCCAGGTTGTAGGCGGCGAGTTTCGGTTTGTTGTGGCGAAAATCCCGGGTGATGGCCGCCAGTCGGTGCTCCACATCTTCGGTCTGCTTGCCCCGGCCCAGTAACTGGCGAGACACCGACTCCAGGCTGAAGCTGTCGAACTGGTAACAGGCGGTCTTGAGCGCGTCGATACCGTCTATCGCCACCCGCCCCGGCAAGGTCAGAAACACCTGTCCGGTGTAGGTCGACTCCCGCAGAAAGGCCGACTCACCGCCCCGCCCCAGCCGTAAGCGCAGGCCATGCAGCGCGGCCCGCTTCAGCAACAATCTAAAGTCGAAGCCGACCAGGTTCCAGCCGATGATGATATCGGGATCATGACCGTTCAGCTCCTGCTCCAGTGCCTGCAGCAGCGCCGGCTCGTCCGCTACCCAGCGAATGTCGGTGTCCGCCGGCTCCGGCTGGCCTATCATCAAGACCCGCGCCAGCTCATCGCCATAGAGGCCGATGGAATAGAGCTCGCCCCGTGCCGAACATTCTATGTCGAGAGACAGCACCCGAAACCGCGGGCTCCAGTCGCCGGGCTTGAGCCTGACCCTCCTGAACTGCCGATAACCGGCGGCCGGCCTCGACTGTCCGATAAAGTCCACCGAGCCACGGATAAAACGACTGAGCAGAAAACGTTCGTGCAAGCGCAGATCGTCTTCAAACACGCCGATGCCGTCGCGACGCAAGCACTCGGCGGCCGCCCGGTGATCGGCGATGGTCGTAAAATAGAGTACCGCCACCGGCTGATGCTCCAGGGTCTGCAGGCCGGGCTCGGCCCACTGATGGCCGATACCGGAGCGTGCCAGACACTGTGCCACCGCCTCTCGTCGTTCGGTAGGCACCATCAGCAACGGCCGCTCGCCGGACAGCAGCAGGCGCACCGGGCCCTGTGCGGTACAGAGCCAGTAGATGATGTCGGTACTGCCGTCCCGGTCACGGCTGTGACGGGTCAGGATAAAACCCTGTTCGATGTCGGTCATGACGGCATTATACTAAAAGGCCCCGTCAATACGGGGCCTGTCATGTAGGGCAAAGCTTGTCAGAGCTTAGCGGATCAGATCGGTGCGCTGAAAGGCATCGCCCAGGGTGCGCGCCAGCTGGCTCAGGATCTCGGCAGACACAGGCACCTTGTTCTTGTCGCTCAGGGTAATGCTGCTCTGTTCGCCCAGGTCGCCGAGCTGGATGCGATATTCCTGTTCGGGAATATCCAGCGCCGGCAGGCCCAGATCGTGCCACTTGCCTTTGCTCAGGCCATCGAATTCCACATCAGCATAGCCCAGTGCCTGCTGGCGGTTGGTCAGCTCGAAGCCGAGTTGCGGCAACAGGGTAACCAGTCGTTTCCAACTTCTGTCGTAGCCTTCGTCGGTCAGCAAGCGGCCTTCAACCTGATCCAGGGTCAGCGTGATGGGGCTGCGGTCGAGCAGGTTCTGCTGTTTGGTCAACTCACGCTGATAAGACAGCGAAAAGGCATTCAGCATGGCCGCTTCCGCCCGTTGCCGGTCCTGGGTCAGCTGGGTCTCACCGCCCTCGACGCTCACCTGCACCGCCACCGCCCGGCGAACCGCATCCGGCACCAGTTGCCAGCTGAATTGCTGTTGTTCGCTGCCGATGGCCCGGCCATCGCTGCGCCAGCCCTGAGCTGACTGACTGAACTCGGCCTTTTGCCCCTCGAAGAAAGCCGTCAGCGCCTGACTCAGCTCCTGCTCCAGCGGCTGATCCAGCCGTTGCTGGTAAAACCAGAGGCCGCTGCCGCTGTCCATGGCTTCGGTGCCGCGCACCAGCGGCAGTACCTGGGTGGGAGGACGAACATCCACCGCCTTGCCGGTCACACCACCGATAGACCCTTCTGTGGGGGCCGGAATCACGTATTCGCTGTTGAAATCCGGTGTTTCCAGCCCGGCCGGGATCAGCAATGGGGTCGTTCTCAGTTTGGCGTCTTCGTAATCAAAGCCCCGATTAGCCTGCGCACGGGTTTCGGGATTACTGCAGCCGGCCAGCACACTCATGGCCAGCAGGCCCATTATCATTTTTTTTGAATTCAAAGATTTATCCACGCGCTGTTAACTCCGCTTTAAGTAACGCTTCCCTTACCTGTTCCTGCCCCGAAGCGTCCAGGGGGATCAAGGGCAAACGCGGCATTGAGGTGTCGATGAGCCCGAGTTCGGCACAAGCCCACTTCACCGGTATGGGATTGGTATCACAAAACAAATGCTGATGCAGTGGCAACAGGCGCCGGTTGATCACTTCTGCCTGCGCCCAGTCGCCGGCCAGCGCCGCCCGAAACAGCCCGGCCATCTCGGCGGCCGCCGCGTTGGCGGTCACCGAGATAACGCCATGGCCACCCAGACGGACAAAGTCGAGCGCCAGATGATCATCACCACTGAACAACAGAAAATCGTCACCGCAACAACGCTTGAGTTCGCTGACCCGATCGAGACATCCGCTGGCATCCTTGATGCCGATAACCGGCTCGAGCTCCGCCAGTCGCCCTGCGGTTTCCGGCAGCAAATCGCAGCCGGTACGGCCGGGCACATTGTAGAGGAGCTGCGGCAAATCGCAGGCATCGGTGATGGCCCTGTAGTGGGCCAGCAGACCGGTCTGAGAGGGTTTGTTGTAATAGGGCGTGACCGACAGGCCCGCCGCCGCCCCCATCTCTGCCATCGCCTGGCTCAGACGAATGGCCTGACGGGTGTTGTTGGACCCACAGCCGCCGATCACCGGAATACGAGCGTCCGCATATTCAATCACTCGCCGCACCACATCAAGATGCTCGTCGGTGCTCAGGGTGGGCGACTCGCCGGTGGTGCCCATGGCGGCAATTGCCGCCGTACCGCTGGCCACATGATAATCGACCAGCCGCTTCAGGCTGCCGATATCGACTTCGCCCGCCACCGTCATTGGCGTGATCAGTGCCACTATGCTACCGCTGAACATAGTAAATTCCGTTAAGTATCAAGTCCGGCTATGGTAGTGGCGGCCCCTTCGGAATACAAGAGAGGCGCTGGAGCCCCTTGCAATTTGTGCTACTATGGCGCCCCTCTTAACAGACCTTTCGGATAGCCAGATGACGCATCATCTTGTGGTCACCGCCATCGGTGAAAACAGAGCCGGCATCGTGAACGAAGTGGCACGCCAGGTCACCGATTGCGGCTGCAATATCGTCGACAGCCGCCTCGGCATCTTCGGCAACGAGTTCACCTTTATCCTGTTGCTGTCCGGCAGCTGGAACCAGATAACCCGGCTCGAGACCACACTGCCACTGTTCGGCCAGAGCCAGGCGCTGATCACCATGATGAAGCGCACCCAGGTGCTGAGCCAGCCGAGCTATGCCCTGAGCGCCGATGTAGAACTGGTGGTGACCGACCGGCCCGGCATCGTCAATCGCTGCACCCAGTTTTTCAGCGACTGCGGCTGGGATATTCAGGCCATGCAGAGCCAGACCCTGGCCGGCAGAGAGTCCGGCAAGTTTCAGGCGCATTTTCAGCTTAATCTGCCCGAGCAACTGACCGACGGTGAAGCCGAAGACACCGTCATTCGCTTATGTCGCGAGCTGGAATGCGAGCGACACAGCCTTCGTCTCAAACGCAAATAATCTCACGGAGTCCGTCGATGACCTATTTACCCGCTGGAAACCCCGCCCCCTCTTTTACCCTGCACGATCAGAACGACAAGCCGGTCAGTCTGGCCGACTTCAGCGGCAAGAAAGTCCTGGTGTATTTTTATCCCAAGGCGATGACGCCGGGCTGCAAGGTACAGGCCTGCGGCCTGCGCGACAGCCGGGCCGAACTTGCCGAACGCAATGTGGTGGTGCTGGGCATCAGCCCGGACCCTGTGGCCCGACTGAAGAAATTTGAAGAAAAAGACGCGCTGAACTTTACCCTCTTGTCGGATGAAGATCACGCCGTGGCCGACGCCTTCGGGGTCTGGGGTCTGAAGAAGTTCATGGGCAAGGAATACGACGGCATTCATCGCATCAGCTTTCTGATTGACGAGTCCGGCACCGTAACCAAGGTGTTCGACAAGTTCAAGACCAAGGATCACCATCGGGTGGTGATGGATTACCTGAACGGCTAATCTCCAACCTCATCCAATCAACCGACCGGCACATGACAAGGATGTACTTGAAGCGTGTCGGAGGAGGCAACCCTGTTGCTTCTTTAAACCCGGCGAAACAGTCTATGTCAGGACGGCTTGTTGAACCGTCCCACCAGCCAGAAACCGGCCAGCATGGCGGCGATGAAAAGCCCGGCCTGCCATTGCAGGCTGGCACCCAGCGCCAGGGCAGGCCCCGGGCAGATGCCCGTCAGCCCCCAACCGATACCGAACAGTAGAGCCCCCACTACCAGTCGTTTGTCGATGAGCGGCGCCGGCACCCTGGGCAGCTTGGTGCCCAGAGCGCACTGGCTGCGACCTTGCCGACACCACAGCCAGTAGCCGGGGGCAAACACCGCCAGCGCCCCGCCCATCACCAGCGCCAGGCTGGGATCCCAGTCGCCGAACAGGTTGAGAAACCCCTGCACCTTGGCCGGATCGATCAAGCCGGAAATCACCAGCCCAAGTCCAAACAATCCACCCGATATCAACGCAATCAGTATCAACATGCTTATGCTCCCACTCCCATCAGGGTCACGGTCATGATACCGGCGGCCATGAATATCAACGTCGCCACCAGGGACCGCCTCGACAGTCGGCCCATGCCGCAGATGCCATGGCCGCTGGTGCAGCCGTTACCGAGCCGGGCACCGATGCCGACCAACAAGCCGGCCAGTATCAGCCTGGCAGCGGGAAAACGCTCCAGTGACGGAGCCGTCACCCAATCCGATCCGAACAAGAGAAAGGGCATCAGTACCAGCCCGGCCACGAAGGCAAGGCGCCAGCCTTTATCCGGCTGACCGCCGATACCGGCCACGATACCGCTAATGCCGGCGGTACGGCCGCCGGCCAGCAGTAACAGCAGGGCACCGGCGCCGATCAGCACTCCTCCAGACAAAGCCGTCCAGGGGGTGACGTTCACTATGGTCATCAGGCCACTCCATTTAAATTAGACACTACTAATGATATAAGAAACCAATTCATTAGCAATGCCTAATATTTTGGTGTTACCTATTTGTGCTCCGTTATTTACATCGCCCTGCTCTGCCGTCAAGATGAGTGCCATTCGGCAAGCGTGTACTCACAAGGAACATCAGCACCATGCAGTTGCCAGCAGTAAGCCGTCCACGGCATCATCTTTGTTTTTTCAGGCTGGATCCGCAGTTTTATCTCACGCCGCTGACGGCACTTCCCGCCGATGATATTCGCCTGCCCGATGCCAAGCGATCGCTGCTCAGCCAGATTGATGATAACGACCGTCGCCAGCTGGAACGGCAGTCTGCAACAGGAAGTGCTTTCCGTATTGGTCTGACCATAGAAGGCCGACGCTGGCTATGCCATCTGGCCCCGATCGAAAACAGCCACTGGCTGCTCAGTGCCGAGATGGGTCAGACCCGGCATGACGATGGGCTGGGCCTGATGGAATGGCAGCTTCAGCAATGCTGGGATAAAGAGCCCTTGTCACTGGCGGCCCAGATGCCGATGCTGATGGACATCCTTATCGGCCGGCAGGAGGCCGACCGGGTGATATTGTGGCGTTACTATCCGACAGAAGAAGTGCTGCGCCCCTTGTACAGTCAAGGGCTGCCCTTTTCGCTGCAGCCGGTCAAGGCCGAACGCCGTTACCTGCGTACCCTGCAACAACGAGGAGGCTTGAGTTACAGCCATTGTAGCCAGCAACCCCTGCTCGGCGCCTTTGCTTATCTGTCAGAAGACGGCATCCAGCACCGGCTCGATATTCCCCTGATGATCGACAAGACGATAGTAGGGCTGCTCAGCCTGGAATGCCGTCGGCAGCGGTCGCCGGTCACGCCGTCGGACATGCAGTTTGTCTCGGTGATTGCCGCCCGCCTGGCTGCATTAATCTCCGCACCCGCCGAGCCAGAGCCCGTATCAGAGATCAATATCGGCCACCTGACCCCGGTGTTGTCGCGTCATACCGGACAAGACTTTTTCAACCAGCTGATGCAACAGCTGGCCACCCTGTGCGGGGCCGATATCGCCCTGGTGGGACTGCAGCATTACCGGCAGGACAAGGTACGGGTACTGTCCTGCTATATGGACGACCGGCTGCAGCCACCGTTCAGCTATCAGCTGGCCGGTGGCCCCTGTCATTTCAGTATCGAGCCGACGCGAAAAATCTGCGTTTATCACAACCGTGTCGCCGAGCAGTTTCCTGCCGATCTGATGCTGCAGGAAAAAGGCATACAGGCCTATATCGGCTTGTCGATAAAAGGCCCGGATCGGCATCCCATCGGTATATTGGCCTTGTTGTTCAAACAACCGCAGACCCAGGCCGTCGCCCTGCAGAACCTGCTGGAGCAACTGGAAAACAGAGTAAGAGACGAGTTATTACGCCGGCGGGATCAGGAAGCATTAATGGTGGCGGCGGCGGCCTTCGATGCCCAGGAAGGGCTGTTTATCACCGACAGTCAAATGCAGATCCAGCGCGCCAACCGGGCATTTTCCCACCTCAGCGGTTATGAATGCGAACAGCTGACCGGCCGTCAGGCCCTGAGCCTGAGGGTCGAAGACCCTGATAGCCCCACGGTAGAAACCATATTTCATGCCATGGGACAGCAGCATCAATGGCAAGGGGAACAGCGTCTGCTGCGTGCCGATGGTCGGGAAATACCTGTCAGTATCCGCATCAGTCAGGTAAGGGATGGCCTGGGCATCATGCATTATGTGTGCTGTGTAGAAGATCTCTCCGGGCAGAAGGCCGATAAGGAACGCATCGAGAAAATGGCCTATTTTGATGAACTGACCGGGCTACACAATCGCCGTTCCATGATGGAGCATATCGCCGACACCGTCACCCGGGCAGAGCAGAATGACAGCCGGGGCGCCCTGCTGCTGCTCGACCTCGATGATTTCAAGAACATCAACGATTCGCTCGGTTATGCTACCGGTGACAGCCTGCTGCAACAGGTGGCCGAGCGACTAACCGCCTTTGCCAGGCAAGTGGAAGGTGCCAGCCTGGCACGAATTGCCAGTGACGAATTTGTTTTGCTGTGCCCGGATCTGGGTCATGGTTATACCCAGGCGAAGACCCAGGCCAAACAGCTGGCCCGCGGCCTGCGCGAACAGTTTTTACTGCCGTTCCGTCTCGCCAACCTGCGTCTGCATCTGAGTGCCAGTGTCGGCATCAGCCTGTTTCCGGTAGCTGGGCTCGGGCTGGAAGAGTATATGCGCCAGGCCGACACCGCTAATCATATCGCCAAGCACGTGGCCCCCGGCAGTCATGTGTTTTTCAGCCAGGAAATGGCCGACGAGGTACAGGAGCGGTTAAGCATTTCAAACGCCCTGCAACAGGCGCTGACCAACCATGAACTGGAGCTGTATTTCCAACCCCAGCAACGGGTAAAAGACAATCGGCCGCAGGGTCTCGAGGTACTGCTGCGCTGGCTGCCGCCGGGCAAGAAACCCATCTCTCCCGGTATATTTATCCCGGTGGCGGAAGAAACCTCGCTTATCTGCGATATCGGTGACTGGGTGTTGCAACAGACGTGTGACCGCATTCAGTACTGGCAAGAGCAGGGACACCAGACAGGCCGGGTCTCGGTCAACATCAGTGCCCGCCACTTTCATAGCGTGGATTTTGTCTCCCGGCTATCACTCTTGTTGCAGCAGTTTCCGGCCTGCCGCCACCGGCTGACACTGGAAATGACCGAAGGAGTGATACTGGAAAGCCTGCATGAAAGCCGTAGCCGCATGGCACAAATAAAGGCGCTGGGGGTGGGCTTGTCCATCGACGACTTCGGCACCGGCTATTCTTCCTTCGCCTATCTCAGGGAGCTACCGGTAGATGAACTGAAGCTGGATCGCGCTTTTATTCAATACATAGATCAGCGACCACAAGACAGGGCCATCATCGCCTGTCTGCTGGAGCTGGCCCGCACACTGCAAATGAGCGTGGTGGCAGAAGGGGTCGAAACCGAATCGCAACTGGCTACCCTGGCCGAGCTGAACTGCCCGGCCTATCAGGGGTATCTGCGGGCCAGACCCATGCCGGAAGCCGAGTTACTGCGCTGGCTGGCAGAGCAGTAACGACACCGCCCTTCAGCAGCTGTCATCTCCGCGAAGGCGGAGATCCATGGCATGTCGCACCGGATCCCCGCCCCCGCGGGAATGACAACAAAGGCCCTTGAGGCTGATCAGCACTCCGGAGCCCTTATGATTATCCTCATCTTGTGCCGGCGGCTGTTACTTCAACACCGCCTTGATGGCCGCCTCGGCGCAGGCCTGATCCAGATGGCCGCCCGGGGCACCACCGATACCGATACCGCCCACCAGCTGATCGCCGATACGCACCGGCAGCCCGCCGCCCAGCATCAAAATATCCGGATGCATATCCCGCAATCCGGCCAGGTTCGGTTTTTCGGCGATGAGGTTAGCATATTCGGCGGTAGACTTGCCCAGAGAAGCAGCGGTATAGGCTTTCTTGCGCGCACTTTCTATGGTGTGCGGCCCCGCCAGCTCATCACGAGCCAGCGCCTTGAGCACGCCGGAACGGTCTACCACCGCCACCGTTACGTGGTAACCGTCTTTGGCACATTGCTTGAGGCCTTCGGTCACCAGCTGCTGGGCGGTGTCGGTACTGAGCACAGTGGTGTTGACGGTCTGCGCCTGAATCCCCAGGCTGGCCAGGGCCAGTAACGCCAGATATTTTTTCATCATTTTTCTCTCCGTGGTAAATGTCCCGGTCACTATAGCCATTCCCCTGTGCCGCTGCATTGCCGTTTCATTACAGAATGAAAGCGGGGCAGGCAGGCCCCCGCGTCACTGTTACAATATCGGCTTATCAATGAATGACGAGAAGCACCAATGGAACTGTTGCTGGTGGAAGACGACGCCAAAATTGCCGATTTTATCCATCGCGGGCTGGCTGAGCAGGGCTACCGGATACGGCATTGTATTCGGGCGGAAGAAGCGGCGCTGGCGGCTCGGGAGCAGGCCCCCGCCCTCGCCATCGTCGATATCATGCTGCCCGGCCAGGACGGCCTCAGCCTGGTGCAGCAATGGCGCGGCCAGGGCATGAGCTTTCCCATCCTGATGCTGAGTGCCCGCCGCTCGGTAGATGACCGGGTACAGGGACTGCGCCTGGGGGGAGACGACTACCTGACCAAACCCTTTGCCTTCAGCGAGCTGCTGGCCCGGGTCGAGGTGCTGCTGCGCCGCAGCAGCACGCCCCCGCATCCACCGGAACACCCCCTGCAACTGGCCGACCTGACCCTGGACCCGCTGGGCAAGCAGGCCAGCCGTGCCGGCCAACGGCTTCAGCTGCAACCACGGGAATATGTGTTGCTGGAATTGTTGCTGCGTCATCAGGGCCGGGTGCTGTCTCGCAGCCAGATCCTGGAGCAGGTATGGGACTACCGTTTCGATCCCCAGACCAACGTTGTCGATGTGCTGATCTGCCGCTTGCGCAACAAGATCGACAAGGGTCACTCACAAAAACTGCTGCATACCCTGCGAGGAGTCGGCTATGTCCTGCGTATCGACTGAACCCCGTTTCGCCACCGGCTGGATCCTCACCCTCTGGTATCTGCTGCTGATGACCCTGGTTACCGGTGGCCTGCTGCTGGCCGGAGATCAGCTGCTGGGCAAGCGCCTGCTGGAGAAAGACCAACAGCTGGTGAGCACCCTGATGGACAATTATCACAGAGTCGGACAGGACGCCGGCCCCGACAAATTGCTGCATGTATTGCACCGGGATCGGGAGTTTCTGCAGCTCAGTCACTATCGGCTGCGCTTCGACGCCCCCGACGGCCGCCGATTGTTTGTGGCGGGCTCGCCGCTGCCCGAACAGCGTGTTGGGCTGCTGGACGATGGCAGCTGGAGCCAACAGATGGTTATCGGCGACCACCGGCTGCACATTGCACTTGATGCCGGGCCACGGCAGCAGGATCTGGCCCGCTACCGGCTGACCATGCTGCAACTGATACTGCCCATGCTGCTGTTCAGCCTGCTGCTGGTGGCCTGGCTGACCCACAGCACACTGCGGCCTATTCAGGGCCTGATCCTGCGCGTGGCCGGCCTGCAGCGCGACGGGCTGGAACAGCCTGTGCCGCTTACCGCCTCTCCCCGCAGCGAGCTGGGTCGGCTGACCCTGTTGTTCAACCAGCAGATGAGCCGGATTCATCGGCTGGTTTGCGGCCTGCGCCACGCGCTGGACAGTGCCGCCCACGACCTGCGTACTCCCCTCACCCGCCAACGGCTCAGCCTGGAGCAGGCGCTGTCGACCGACGATACCGCTCAGTGGCGGGAAAGCCTGCTCGACTGCGCCGAAGAAAACCAGCGCATGGAGGCCCTGCTCGGCTATCTGCTGGCCATTACCGCCGCCGAGCAGGGGCTGGATCCCGCCCACGAAAGCGACTGCGAACTGGATGACATTCTGCGGGATACGGTCGATCTCTACGACATGGCCGCCGAAGACAAGAACGTACAACTGACCACCGACATCGACCGCGATCTTCGGCTGCGGGGCGATGCCCAGGCCCTGCGCCAGGCCTTCGCCAACCTGCTCGACAATGCACTCAAATACACGCCGGCGGGGGGCAATATCCGGCTGCAGGCACGGCGGCAAGGGGCCGATATTCGGGTCCGGATTATCGACTCGGGCATCGGCATCGACCCGGCCGATCTGCCCCATGTGTTCGAACGGCTGTACCGGGCCGACAACAGCCGGCAGAGCCCCGGCCATGGTTTGGGGTTGACACTGGTCAAGGCGATACTCGACAACCACCGCGCCCGCATCACCGTCGAGTCGGACCGGCGCGGCGCCCGCATCGAATGCCGTTTTCCGGGCAGTTGATACTGCCCCATGAACATTCGTTTTTTGTGATTACCATATCAATCCCTTTGTCCTCCTTGAGGTTCCGGCGTGACCTGTTGGCGCCGTCTGCGGGAGAGTCGGTGTTCAAGAAGAATCGTCAATATGATCAAATGCTTAATGGAATTGGTGTTACCTCGAAAAGCATCGAGTGATAGAATGCAAACATCTCAACATCAGCAGGATAAGTAATGAAATTTTTCATTTTGGCGGTCGTCATTCTGGTCGTGGGCTTTTACATCATCAGAAATTCAAATCATAAAAAGGCGGCGGTTGAAAACATCGCGGCAGCAAACGAGTTTTTAGCCCAAAACAAAACCAACGATGATGTACAGGAAACCGCCTCCGGCCTGCAGTATCAGATATTAACCAAAGGCGAAGGCACGGTTCACCCCGGCGCCAGCTCCACGGTCACAGTACATTATCACGGCACCTTACTGGACGGCACCGTATTCGACAGTTCTGTGGATCGTGGCGAGCCGATCAGCTTCCCTCTGAACCGAGTGATAAGAGGATGGACCGAAGGAGTACAACTGATGGTAGTGGGTGACAAGTTCAAATTTTTCATCCCCTCCAAACTGGCCTACGGCAACAGCCCGGCCGGGGCCATAAAACCGGGTTCCTTGCTGATTTTTGAAGTAGAGCTTTTGGAAATTCAATAATTGAATAGCATCCCCTCTCGGTAATGCGCAAGCATTGACGAGAACAGCGATCCACTCCACACAACAAAAATGCCCTGCTCGCTGTACGACTAGCGTAATAGTAAAGGGCATATGACCCCTCGACTTTGTTAGTTCGAGGGGTCTACTAAAACGGGGGAACTACAATTGATGTTCACCCGATAAAACGGACACGTTATTGTTAAGCAGCTTTTTCGTACTGTATCGGAGATACATAATCGAGACTACTGTGCAGCCGCACCCTGTTGTAATAATGCCGGATGTAATAATCCACCTGCTTTCTCAACGATTCGAGTGAACCGAAGTAGCTGCCATGGATAAGCTCGGCTTTTAATGTCTTGAAGAACGATTCCACTTCCGCATTATCGGTACATCTACCTGGCCGGTTCATACTGTGGCGAATGCCATATCTGGTCAACCAGCGCTGCATCACCAAGGCGCGGAACTCTATGCCCCGGTCGGTATGCAGCAGTAACCCAGGTCGTGGTTTTCTCTGTTTCAGCGCCCGATATAACGCCGTAGTCGACAATCGAGCGTTAAGTCTGTCACTCAGTGCCCAGCCCACGATTTTACGTGACCACAAATCAACTATCACCGCCAGAAAGACATGGCGGCGGCCCAGACGGATGTAGGTGACGTCACTTGACCATTGCTGATTGGGCCCCGTCGGTTTGCTTTCCTCCAATCGGTAGTTGGGCAGCACCTTCAGCTCTGCCCGACGTTTGTGCATGCGTCGATAAACACATTCCACTCTGGCCTTGAGTCCGGCTTCCCGCATCAGTCGTGCCACGCGCTTACCCCCAACACGAATGCCTTCCTGGCGGAGGGCTCTGTGAACTTTGGGGCTGCCATAACGTGACTTTGAGGCCGCGTGAATACGATGGATATCAAGCAATAGCGCATCATCCTGTTGCTGCCGCTGGCTTGGCTGTCGCTTGAGCCAGTCATAGTACCCACTGCGCGACACCTTGAGCCTGGTGCAAAGCTGCCTGACCGGCAATGATGCCTGATGATGCTTTATGAATCGGTACTTTTGCGCCGTTCCTCCGCCTGGAAACGTTGCCACTTTTTTAGAATATCGTTCTCCATCTCAAGCTCGGCGACCCGCCGTTTCAGGCGCTTCAGCTCATCCTGCTCTTGCAGCTTCCCTTCGGGCACCGGGGTTTTACGATGTATGGTCATGCCGAATTTTCCTTCTCGATACTCCTTGCGCCAACGAGACAACATGAAGGGATGGATGTCCAGTGCTTCGGCAACTTCCTTCACACTCCGGTGTTCTTCATGGCTCCAGAGGACGGCTTTTATCTTGAAGTCGTTGCTGTACTGCTGGGTTCGCTTTCCTGTTTTGTAAGCTGGCATGGCTCACCTTTCTACGTTATCGAGGTGTGTCCGTTAAAGCGGGTGAGATCCAAATCCCTCTTGAACAATTTGTTATGTGAAAAGACTTACAGATGCTTCAACATCCAAACATCACAACCACCATGTTCACTTCCAGCAAGAGGCTTGTCTAAATGTTGAAAACCAATAGACTCGTACAACAAAATAGCTGAATTCATAACCTGAAGTGTATCAAGATAACAACTTTTAAAGTCTTGACTTTGTGCAAAATCAAGGCATTTCTCTGTTAACTTTCGGCCAATACCTAAGCCTCTGCTATCTGGTAGTAAAAATAACTTTTTCAATTCACAGACTTCATAGCTATCGTTGAAAGGTGCAATACCACAGCCACCTACAACGACATCATCGATTTTCGCGACAAAGTACATGCTTTTTGAGCGTTTGTTATAAAATTTACTCATTGTCAAAACTTCATCGTCTGAAGGACCAAAACCTTCACCAATTGCACCGTACTCGACGCCGACATCTTTTATTATTTGGCAAATAGCTTGATCATCTGTTTGCTGGATTTCTTCGATAATAAATTTCACACACTACTCCAAATTACTTATGTCTTAATTGCTACAAGTGTTGCTCTTTTCACATAACGCCGCCAACTAGCGAATCCCCTCATAATTCTCTTCTGAATCAGAGAGGTAGACGCGCATCCTGCCGTTTGATCTAATGAATTTCGCCAAAAACACATTAGTTCTCAACGTCCCGATGAGGAGAGTGCAGGATGCGCGATGTTCATATCCTACAAGAATTGCTGGCACAACAGTGCCCTGAAATTCATAAAAAGCGACTGACCTCACTCATGGTGGCCACCTCAGCCTTGCTGGAGGGAGACACACTGTCGCTGACCGCACTGGGTCGCAGCATTAATGGTGCCGTATCAGCTAAACATTCCATCAAGCGGATCGACCGCCTGCTGGGAAACCCTCATCTGCACCGCGAACGGTTGGCGCTGTATCGCTGGCATGCAAGAAACCTGTGCGGGCTCAACCCCATGCCGGTCATCCTTATCGATTGGTCTGATGTTCGTGAGCAACTCCGGCATATGACGCTCAGGGCAGCCATCGTACTCAAAGGCCGTTCCATCACGCTCTATGAGCGCGCATTTGCCTGGGAAGATGACAACTCGCCGCGCAGTCACAACCGTTTTTTGCGTGAGCTGGCCAGCATCCTGCCCTCGGGGGCCACACCTTTACTGGTCACCGACGCAGGCTATCGCAATACCTGGTTTCGCGAAGTGGCTTCCTACGGCTGGTACTGGCTGGGACGAGTGCGCGGTGATGTGGCTTTTACTCCAGCCGATCAGGAGCAGTGGCGCTCAAACAAAACCCTGTATTCAGATGCCAACCAAACACCCCGTTATATCGGGCCAGCAAAGCTGGCCAGAAAATCTCCCATTCGCTGCGACCTGTACTTGTATAAAAGCGATGCCAAGGGGCGTAAAGATCGGCGCACTGCTCGCTCGGGCAACAAGCACACGGCACAAAGAGAATATCTCAAAGGCAGCAAAGAGCCCTGGCTGCTGGCGACCAACCTTCCGTCAGCGCTGTTCAGTGCGGCACAGGTGGTGAGGTTTTACGCCCGGCGGATGCAGATAGAAGAATCATTCCGGGATCTGAAAAGTCCTCAGTACGGATTTGGTCTTCGGCACAGCCGAACCCGCTGTCCACGGCGCTACGATATCCTGCTGCTCATCGCCTTGCTGGCTGAAATCATCCTGTGGTGGTTCGGTCTTGCCGCTCAGCAGGCGGGTTGGCAGCGTCACTTTCAAGCCAACACCATTCGTCACAGGGCCGTGCTGTCATCGGTCCGGCTCGGTAAAGAAATCCGAAGGCGGCCAAACTATCGTATCACCGAGCAGATGCTGTACTGGGCCAGACTGGAGTTAATGCGCCTGGCTCATCACGCGGGGATCAGCTAATTATGAGGGGATCCTCCAGCGCCGCGTTAAGGGGCAGCAACGCGCCACCACCAAACTTCAATTTACCACCGTAAACACAACTGCCAAAATTTGAGCCAAAGTCGCCACGCGTTGACTGTCCCTCTTGAACGCTTTGTTAGGTGTTTTTTTCACCAAAACTGCCACCATTTTTTAGGTTCAAATGGTCCTGCTGCTTGTGAAGTTTCGAGTTTTGGCGAGCCAGGTTCAGAATTTAGCATTTCTGCAATCATAGCTTCAAAAGCTGGTGTACTAACTTGTTGCAACGTAACCAGAGCTCGCTTTACATTTGGTTCGATCGTGTCTGCGTTAAAGCCGTTGGCTACAGCCTCTTCCATACACCAGTGTTCAAGCTTTGGCGTATTAAAGGAGAGCCTGACACTATTTGAATTTTCACGATCAACCCAAAAGTAAATGGCTGGATAATCTCCTTTGGGCAACGAAGCTACTCCATCGAATTCACCGATATATTCGGGAACTGATTGATCTTCTTTATTCATCCTATTGTGTAAGAGCGGGAATAAATCAACGTGTTCCATGCACTAATCCTTTCCTATGACACCTAACATCTATGGACGCCCCGCTTTGTGCAAGCAAAAATCTGAGTGACATAAAGGTATTGCAGCCATCTATCCGGATTTTTACGAGGTATCTACCTCTATCCCTGATGAATTCCGCTGATCGGATGCTAATCATTTTAGCGTTCTCTACACGAACGATGTTAGGAACAGCGTGCTCCGATCACGGTTCTACCTGTTTGTCATCATTGAGTCTTGCCTACGCAAACGACAGAGCGTTTCTATCATTTTATCCAATAGCTGGTTCCATATAACGCTGCCCTTTATTCAACAACGCCCATGCAATCCGTGCTAATTTATTCGCCATGGCTACAATGACGACATTCCTGTTCGCACGTGTCGATAACTCATGTAACCAGTTGCTGACAGCATTTCTCTTCGTACCTATATGTCTCAATACTGCTCGTGCACCATGAATCAACATCCTGCGTAAATACCCATCACCACGCTTACTGATACCTCTCAGTACCGTCTTCCCGCCACTGGAATGCTGTTTTGGCACCAAGCCTAACCAGACTGAGAGCTGACGGCCATTTTTGAATGCGAGTGCATTACCTACGGAAGCAACCAGTGCTGAAGCCGTTAAACGCCCTATACCAGGCACTTCCAGCAAACGCTTGCAGGCTTCATTCTGCTTTACGTGCTCATCGATTTCGTTGTCTAGTTCCGCGATACAAGATTCCAGTTCAGCCCATCGAGCTCTCATTCGCTGTATGTGGCGCTGCATCAGCACCGGCAACAGTACCTCATCAATGCCATAGCTATCACAAAACCATTGTTTAAGCCGTGCGGGGCCGGAAGGTACGGCTATTCCGAATTCACCTAAGGTTGCACGCAAACGGTTAATCAATGCCGTACGGTCTTTCATTAAGCCATCGCGTTCTCGATGGATCAGCAGGATGCTCTGTTGTTCAGGGCTCTTCAGCTCCACGAAGCGCATATGCGGCCGAGATGTTGCCTCACAAATAGCTTCTGCATCTGCCGCATCATTCTTGTTGGTTTTCACATAAGGCTTTACGTATTGGGGAGGAATGAGCTTCACTTCATGTCCGTAAGAAGCTATCACGCGCCCCCAGTAATGTGAGCTGCTACATGCTTCCATGCCCACAATACAAGCTGGTAACTGTGCGAAGAAGGCTGAAACTTGCGCCCTGCGTAATGACTTTCTTAAGATACAATGCCCACGTTTATCGACGGCATGCACCTGAAAGATGTTTTTGGCAAGGTCCAAACCGATCATTGATACCCGTTCCATGATTCATCCTCCACCTGATGACAACCAACTAGCAGTATAGGAGGGCGTCCATTTCATTATTTTTATTAGATGGGGCGATGATGAACAACCCTCCGCACGTGTTTCTCGCTTGCGCCTGGAACAGGCCATATCTCAAACCGACATCAGGGCAACATTGAAAGCTGCTCATTCACGGTGTTCCATAACTGCTCCATGCTTCTGTGCGATCCATAACAGCGGCCAACAAACGATGCGAGAACGCGATTCGGAGATGTGCAACACTATGCCGTGTATGAGTGCCGAAGACCATGTCTGATCCGCCCCAGCGCGACTCGTAAGAAAACAAACCACGAACGACTCGGCGACCGCTTATCTAACACCCCGCTCACCTGCATATGCTATGGAGAGCGTTTTCGTTTAAAAATGGAACGTAGCGAAAGACACAAAAAAAGGCGTAGCAGTATGTGTCAGCGTGCAGCGGCTTGTTATGTGCTTTTGATATATTGTAGTGGTCAACTAATCCCGGACAATAAATTAGACCGATTCTCGGCCTGAACT
>NZ_JBKGFN010000011.1:0-156840 GCF_046521305.1 Oceanisphaera submarina
AATGACCCGTGTGGCTTAACCATACAACACCCAAGAAGTGTGAGACCTTGCGAGTCAGGGCTACGTAGAGATTATTTCAGAGAAAAACAGCTTTCCAGGGTTTGTTAGCCATGGCTGACAAACACCAGTTTATGCCTGGCGGCGATAGCGCTGTGGTCCCACCTGATCCCATGCCGAACTCAGCAGTGAAACGCAGCCGCGCCGATGATAGTGTGGCAGCTGCCATGTGAAAGTAGGTCACTGCCAGGCACCCAATTAAAAAGCCCGACTCGAAAGAGTCGGGCTTTTTTACGTTTGTAATTCATACCCTTGCACACGGCAACAGCGGCGCGTCTTTAGTGCTTGGCGAGCCGGGCTCTGTGAGCGGATGAGCCAGGCCCTGCACCCAATTAACCAGCCCGACACTAAGGTGTCGGGCTTTTTGCTTTCCGCTTCCGGCAGAACATCAAGCTCGCCCGGCGTGCTCATCGGATCAGGGGCCGGCCGACAACCCGCTGCAGGCGAGTGACACTCACCGTTTCAGCCGCTGCAAACATCCGGTGAATGCTCGCGGTAGGCTGAAACAACGAGTGTCCTATCCCGTAGCGCCTCGAGGGAGGCGATTGTGTTGCCTCTGGTCATGGTCAATCATTACTGGGGTTGGTTACAGTATTACCAAATCAACCCGGTCTCGTCGGCGAAGGGACTCGAGTCATCAACTTGTAACGATCATCTTTATTTCCGCTCTAACATATTGATACCAAGTGCTTTATAACAGTTTTTTTCGTGGTGGTATGAAGATATAGATCACATACATGATTTTTTGTATACAACAAAGTTACATTGAGGTAACACTTGTGTTTTTTTTACGGTATTATCTTGTTGTCTCCTCACTTAGCCTACGCTTTCCGGTGGAGTAATAGTGGAGTAATCAAGGCAGAGTCAAACGTCTTACAGGGTTGGCCAATAACAAACAGCAGTCAGAGTATGCCTGCGCACTGGTAACAATTAACAAAGGGATCTGTTATGACCCAGGATGTAAAAACAGAACAAAGCGTGAATCACGATCTACTCTATTCACTGCATGATAAACCGGGCTTCTGGCCTTCTTCTTTTGCTGCCTTACAGCATGTTCTGGCCAGTCTTGTTGGGGTGATTACTCCGACTCTGATCGTCGGTGGTGTACTGGGACTGGGCTCTCATGTACCTTACCTGATCAGTATGGCGCTCATGGTATCTGGCGTTGGTACCTTCATTCAGTGTCGTCGTATCGGTTCCATTGGTGCCGGCATGTTGTGTCTGCAAGGAACCAGTTTTGCTTTCCTGACGGCGGTTCTGTCAGCCGGCATGATAGTCAAAGGCAAGGGGGGGACACCGGAAGACATACTGGCGACTATCTTTGGTGTCAGCTTCTGTGCTGCCTTTATCGAAATTTTCTTGAGCCGAGTGATTCACAAGCTGCAGAAAATCATTACCCCGGTTGTTACCGGCACCATCATCATTCTTATCGGTATTCCACTGATAAAGGTGGCGATGACCGATATCGGCGGTGGTTTCGGTGCCGAGAACTTCGGTGCACTCGATAACCTGCTACTGGCCGGAATCGTGCTGGTCAGCGTTATTCTGCTGAATCGCTCCAAGAACCCTATGATCCGTCTGGCTGCCGTAGTTATCGGTCTGACGCTGGGGATGGTCGTGGCCTTCTTCATGGGCCGTCTGGACTTCTCTCATCTGGGCAGCCTGCCGTTGGTATCTGTTCCGATTCCATTCAAGTTCGGTTTCCAATTTGACCTGGCCGCCTTCATTCCTCTGGCGATTCTGTTCTGCGTGAGCGCCATGGAAACCACCGGTGACCTGACCGCCAACTCGACTATTTCTCGCGAGCCGGTCTCGGGTCCTATATACATGAATCGTATTCGTGGTGGCGTACTGGGTGATGGCGTTAACTCCATGATTGCGGCTACCTTCAACAGCATGCCATCCACCACCTTCAGTCAGAACAACGGCGTTATCGCCCTGACCGGTGTGGCCAGTCGTTACGTTGGTATCTATGTTGCTGCCATTCTGTTCATTATGGGGCTGTTCCCCGTTATCGGTGGTGTGTTGCAGCAGATGCCCAAGCCGGTACTGGGTGGCGCTACCCTGATTATGTTTGGTACCGTGGCGGTAGCCGGTATTCGCGTACTGTCTCAGGCCAACCTGGATCGTCGCAACATGATGATAGTGGCGATTTCGGTCGGTATGGGTATTGGTGTATCAACCGTGCCTAACGTGCTGCAGGCGCTGCCCGATATGCTGGAGAATATTCTGAAGTCACCTGTTGCCATGGGCGCCATCACGGCCATCACGCTGAGCCTTATTCTGCCGGAGACTCATATCCCGGAGGATGCTGAAGCAAAGGCGGTGGTCACTGACGGCGAAGATGATGCAGCAAAAAAAAAAGTAGCTGAAGTGGGTAACACTTAACTACTCAGCAATGGCCTGAGACGGCCCACCCCCTGGCACACCTTCCCGGATTGTGTGTCAGGGTTTCCTACATCCGGGTGATGCCTGCTTTCCTGTTTAAAAGGAGTCGAAAGTCTGATGCAAAACCCCAATACACTCTGGATAAAACAACCCCTCGCTACTCTGAACCCCGCCTATGCCGGTGGTCTGGTAATTACCGGTAATCGGATTACCGAATTGCTGGCCTCGGGGCAATCACCCTCGGTACCGGTAGATGAGGTTTTTGACGCCAGTCAGCATGTATTGCTGCCAGGGCTTATCAATGCCCATCACCACTTTTACCAGACCCTGACCCGGGCCCATCCAGTGGCACTGAACAAGGAGCTGTTTTCATGGCTGACGTCTCTGTACCCTGTGTGGGCCAGGTTGCAGCCAGAAATGGTGGAAGTCTCGACCCAGATTGCTCTGGCCGAGTTACTGTTGTCGGGGTGCAGTACCGCCAGTGACCATCACTATCTGTTTCCTCAGGGCCTTGAAGGTGCCATCGATATTCAGGTGGAGCAGGCACAGCGACTCGGCGTTCGGGTTCACCTTACCCGCGGCTCCATGAGCCTGGGTCAGGAGCAGGGTGGCTTGCCGCCCCAGTCTACGGTGCAGCGCGAAGACGTTATCATTGCCGATAGCGAACGACTGATCCTTCGTCATCATGACAGTTCCGAAGGTGCCATGGTGCGGGTTGCGCTGGCTCCCTGTTCACCGTTTTCGGTCAGTTCCGATCTGATGAAGATGTCCGCCGAGCTGGCAGAACAGCACCAGGTTCAGCTCCATACCCATTTGGCGGAAACCCACGATGAAACCGCCTTCTGCCAGAAGATGTTTGGCATGCGTCCGGTGGATTATCTGGAATCGGTTGGCTGGCTCAGCAACCGGGTCTGGCTGGCTCATGGTATTCACTTCAATGACCAGGAAATCGGGCGGCTGGGGCAGGCGGGGGTGGGTATAGCCCACTGTCCTTCTTCCAATATGCTGCTGGCCTCGGGTCAGTGCCCGACTCTGGACTTGGAAGCTGCGGGTTGTCCTATTGGTATCGGAGTGGATGGCTCCGCCTCCAACGACGGTTCCAACATGATTACCGAAGTCCGACAGGCCCTGTTGTTGCAACGGTTGCGTTACGGAGCTCAAAAGATCACCCATCAGAAAGTGCTGGACTGGGCTACTCACGGCTCTGCCGCTTGTCTGGGGCGTGATGATATCGGTGACATTGCCGTCGGCAAGCAGGCGGATCTGGCCTTTTTCCGGCTGGATGATATCCAGTTTGCCGGTGCCGGAGATCCGCTGGCGGCGCTGGTTCTGTGCGGTGCTCATCGGGCGGATCGGATGATGGTGGCCGGGCGCTGGCGGGTGACCGATGGCGCCGTTTGTGGTCTGGATGTAGAGGCGCTCAAGGCGAGGCAGCGAGAGCTGGCCGCACAGCTTGCTGTTGGAAAATGAAACGGGTGTGATAACCGGATGTGATAATAAAAGGGTGCCAAGGGGCACCCTTTTTCATTTCTGATTGCTGAATCCATCTGGAATTTTTTAGCCTGTCTGGTATAAACAGAGCCCATCTTTTCAATATCAAAGATAATAATATGCGATGGGATCTCAAGGGCTGGGCCGCACTGCATGTGCTGGCTTTCTTGTTGTTTTTTTCCTGGCTGCTGGGGTACTGGCAGGAGCTGGATGAAGTGGTGTTCTGGTGGCTTAACGGACGGCTGGTGACGGTATCCGGCTTTGCCGAGTTGGTGGCCTTCGTCAATCAGCGCTGGATTGATGCTGCCGTCGCGGTGCTGATGGCGGGGTTTGTGTTTCGCCATGCCTGGCAGCTGACGGGGCGAGAGAGAGCCAGAATAGGGTGCCTGCTATTATTGATGGCGGCGTGTTTTTCCTTGCAGGCGGCGGTCGGCAAGGCGTTGCCGATAGAGCGACCGAGCCCCACCCTGGTCCATGAACAGGCGGCACGAGTCAGCGTGCTGGTACCCGATATCAAGGCCAAGGATGCATCCGGTGATTCTTTCCCCAGTGATCACGGTATCGGTTTCGCCACCTTCCTGCTGTTCGCCTGTTATCGTTTTCCCCGTCGCTATCTTTATGCGGTGGTGCCATTGGTGCTGGCCCTGGCCATGCCGCGGGTGATGTCGGGAGCCCACTGGTTTACCGATTTCATCTGTGGCTCCATTCCCCTGGCGCTGATCACCGGGGCCTGGTTGTTTCATACGCCACTGGCGTATCGGCTGACCGAGGTGATGCTCACGCCGATCGAAAAGCTGTTGTTGAGATGGCGGCTGCAAGGTTAAGCAGGAAGGGCGGTCATGGGCCGCCCTTGTCTTTATGCTGACAGCTTTATGCCGACAGTGTGAAGCGCTCGCTACAGGGCAATATATCGTAATCCACCATCAGGGTTTCACCGAGCAGGTGGCGGCGCAGCATATCGAAGGCGGCAAAGGCCAGCAGCCGGCGTCGATTGAGGGGATCACGAAAGTGCATTTGCAGGGTTTGTATCTGACAGCCTTGAGTGGAAAGCAAGGCAATAGGAATGCCTTGCGGGCCTTCGGCACCAATGGCCAGGGTCAGCGGGCGGACCGAGCGCGTCAGCCAGTGGGCGAGATCTTCGGCGCTGTCCGGCAGTCCCGCTACATAATGGCCTTCAAACTCACGGGTAATGGTGCTGATGGTATCGGTCAGGCGGCCGCCGCTGGCGTCCTCGAAGATGGTCAGATCCTTGTTCAATAACAGGGGGCCCAGGCTGGCGGTAAAATTCATCTCGTCCCGGGCCACCAGATGAGTACCCACTTCCGCCAGCAGCTGTGCTTCGGCGGCGGTAATGTCGGCCGCATCTTCGGTTTCGATAATCAACTTCAGCTCTATGGTCGGCGAATTTGCTCTGTAGCCGAGGGTAATGCCGGCCGGCCATTGCTGATGATCGAGTCGGTCGCTTAACCCGGACTCGGACAGACCGAACAGAAAGAAACGACGCACCTGACTGTAGCCATTCTGTCCGAGCTGACGCCGCAGCCGCGGCAGTATCTCATCGTCCATCATTTTCTTCAGCTCGGACGGTACACCAGGAGTAAAGAAAAAGGTTGCACGGTTGAGTTTGATGGCAAAACCGCAGGCGGTGCCTACCGGGTTGTCCACCAGCTCGGCGCCTTGCGGCAGCATGGCCTGTTTGCTGTTGCTCTGGGGCATGGTGCGATTGCGGCTGCTGTATTTCTGCTGCATTACCTCGAGCCAGTGCGAATTCAGTTCGAGGGGAACGCCGGCAGCCTCGGCCATGGCTTCGGCACTGATGTCGTCCGAAGTGGGGCCAAGCCCTCCGTTGACGATCACCAGATCGGCCTGATGGCTGCGTTGTTCGAACAGCTCGACCAGATCTGCCTTGTCATCGCCGATAGTGAAGCGACGTCGAACCTGCCAACCCTGCTCCAGTAATCGCTGCGACAGCCAGCCGGCGTTGGTATCCGTTATCAGGCCGGTCAGAACTTCATCACCGGTACTCACCAGTTCAATCACAGCTTCCATATTCTTATCCTCGAGGTGCGTTATCGGGATTTTAACGTATCTTCGGCCTGCGGCACACGTCGGGGATGACAAGACCCGCCGCTTTGTTGTAGATTTCTAGATGTCTAGACTTTCTTACCGATGCTGTACATGGAGTGAGCAAATGCCCATCAGAATTCCGGATCGCCTGCCAGCGGCCAATGTCCTGACTCAGGAAAATATCTTCGTGATGACGGAGACCCGGGCGGTCAATCAGGAAATCCGCCCGATGCGGGTGCTGCTGCTAAATCTGATGCCGAAGAAAATTGAAACCGAAAATCAGCTGTTGCGTATGCTGTCCAACTCGCCGCTGCAGATTGGCGTGGACCTGCTGCGTATTGACGACAGACCTTCGAAAAATACGCCCCAGTCGCATCTGGAGCATTTCTATCATGATTTCGAGCAGGTTCAGGATCAGTTTTATGATGGCTTGATCATTACCGGTGCCCCCCTGGGGTTGACCGATTTCTGCGATGTGGTGTATTGGGACAAGATAGAGCAGATAGTGGCGTGGTCCAAAAGCCACGTTACCTCGACCCTGTTTTTGTGCTGGGCGGCCCAGGCCGGCCTGAAGATCCTGTACGGGCTGGACAAGCGAACCCGGCTGGAAAAACTGTCTGGCGTTTATGAGCACCAGAATATGGCCCAGTACGAACCACTGGTACGCGGCTTCGACGATGTGTTTCTGGCACCTCATTCCCGCTATGCGGATTTTTCGGTCGATCTTATCCGGCAAAAGACGGATCTGAAAATACTGGCGGCGTCGGAAAAGGCGGGCGTGTATCTGGCGGCCAGTCCGGACGGACGGCAGGTGTTCGTCACCGGCCACCCGGAATACGATGCGGATACGTTGCATACGGAATACAAGAGGGATCTGGACGTGGGTATGGCGCCGCAGATGCCGGAGAACTATTATCCCGGAAACAATGCCGACAACTCCCCCCGGGCCACCTGGCGCAGCCATGGTCACCTGTTGTTTGCCAACTGGCTGAACTATCACGTTTACCAGCTGACCCCGTATGATCTGCGTACCCTGAGCGCCACCGGCGAGTCGCTTACCCGAGGCTAAATGCGATGAGGGGCAACAAATGGTGAGGAGCGAAGTAAAGCCTCAAACCCGGTTCTCCCCCTCACGCTTTACGCCTCACCCATCACGGTATCATTCAATGGGAAAGCCGGCCTTTTCTGCCGCCTTGGCCTTGTTGATCATGGGGGTGATGGTCATGCCCTGTACTATGATGGAAAACAGCACTATGGCGTAGGTCATCATCAGGATCAGATCCCGCAGTTCAACCTGGCCGTCGGTGCCAAGCTTGATACCGGTGGGGATAGACAGCGCCATCGCCAGTGACAGACCGCCACGCAGACCGCCCCAGGTCAGGATTCGTACCGAATACCTGTTGTAGCTGCGGAAACGGCGGAAGCCGACATAGGGTAGGGCGACGCTGACGAAACGACCGGCCAGCACCAGTGGAATACCGCACAGCACCAGGATCCAGGCCTGCCAGTGGAACTGCACCAGCAACATGGCCAGGCCAATCAGCAGGAACAGCAGGGCGTTCAGAAACTCGTCCAGCAAATGCCAGAATTGATCCAGGTATTTCGAACTCTGTTCGGAGAAACCGGTGTAGCGGGTCCAGTTGCCGATCATGATTCCCGCTACCACCATGGCCAGAGCGCCGGAGACGCCCAGTATATTGGCCAGGGCAAAGCCGGCGGTGGGAATGCACAGGGTCATCAACAGCTCCATGGAGCCGTCGTCGGTGGCGCTGATCATCAGGTGAGACATCAGGCCCAACAGGGCGCCGAATACTATGCCGCCGATGGCTTCGTGGGTGAACAGCGTCAGCACGGAGCCGAAGGTTGCTTCATTACCGTTGAAGGCCACCGCAAAAATGGTCAGGAAGATGACCAGGCCGATACCATCGTTGAACAGCGACTCGCCTTCAATCTGGATGGCGATTTGTTCGGGGGCACCCAGCTTCTTGACGATGGCCAGCACGGCGATGGGATCGGTGGGGGAAATCAGCGCCCCGAACAGCAGGCAGTAGATAAACGGCAGGGGAATGGCGGCCACATAGGCCAGCAGCCACAAGCCGGCAGCCACCACCAGCGTTGAGATCAGCACGCCGATGAGCACCAATACCGAAATCTCCCATTTCTGACTCTTCAGTGCCGGCAGGTTGATGCCCAGTCCGCCCGCAAACAGCAGGAAGCCGAGAATACCCTGCAGCAGAAACTCGCCGAAGTCGACGGTCTCGAGGGTGGCAATGGCATGCAATTGCAGCTCGGGCCAGGTCGTTTTACCGAGGATCAGCATCAGGATGGAGATAAGCAGGGCGCCGAAGGTAATGGCGATGGTAGTCTGGATTTTCATTATGTATTGATTGACGAAAGCGATGGTAATAGCCATCGCCGCCAGAATACACAGGGTGTAATAGACGCTCATAAAGGCACTTCCGTAGAGATTTTATTTTATTTGCAAGCTGGGTTGGCCGGTCTTTGCCGGTGGTGCATAGTGTGCCCTAACAGCACGGGTTTTCACTAGTGAAAATGCGGTTAATTTACGCATTTTTACCGGCTATACGACCCTTTCCATGAGTCAGCCTTGTAGATGGCTGGATTTCCAGTTTCATATTTTGTGGTAGCATGGATGTTGCTTTCAGGAATCAAGTTGTAACAGGAGTTATCAGTGTCCAGATCCCCCGTTTTTTCCCAGCTCGAACAGGCTCTCGCCGAACGTATTTTGATTATCGATGGGGGCATGGGCACCATGATCCAGTCACATCGACTGGACGAGGCGGCCTACAGGGGCGAGCGTTTCGCCGACTGGCCATCGGACTTGAAAGGTAACAACGACCTGCTGGTGTTGACCCAGCCCGAGATCATCGCCGGGATCCACAGCGATTATTTCGCCGCCGGCGCCGATATCATCGAAACCAATACCTTTAACGCCACCAACATCGCCATGGCGGATTATCAGATGGAATCTCTGGCGGCAGAGATCAACCGGGAAGCGGCCCGGCTGGCACGCCGGGTGGCCGATGAGTGGACCGCGAAAGAGCCGCACAAGCCACGCTTCGTCGCCGGGGTGCTGGGCCCGACCAACAGAACCGCGTCCATTTCGCCGGATGTGAACGATGCGGGTTATCGTAATGTTACCTTCGATCAGTTGGTGGAGGCCTATACCGAGTCGACCGAGGCGCTGATCGACGGCGGTGCCGATGTGCTGATGATCGAAACCATCTTCGATACCCTCAACGCCAAGGCGGCGGTGTTTGCCATCGAAGGCCTGTTCGAACGGCAGAACATACGGCTGCCGGTGATGATCTCCGGCACCATTACCGATGCCTCGGGCCGTACCCTGACGGGGCAGACGACCGAAGCCTTCTATCATTCGCTACGCCATGCCAACCCCATTTCCTTCGGCCTGAACTGCGCCCTGGGGCCCGATGAATTACGTCAGTACGTGTCCGAGCTGTCCCGTATCAGCGAAACCTATGTCTCAGCCCACCCCAATGCCGGTCTGCCTAACGCCTTCGGTGAATACGATCTGGAAGCGGACGAAATGGCCGAGCATATTCGCGAGTGGGCCGAAAGCGGTTTCCTCAACCTGGTGGGCGGCTGCTGTGGTTCCACCCCCGAACACATTCGCGCCATGGCCGAGGCGGTGGCGGGGATCAAGCCCCGCGTATTACCGGAGCTGCCGGTGGCCTGTCGTCTGTCAGGCCTGGAGCCGGTACAGATCACGGCCGAGAGCATGTTCGTCAACGTCGGTGAGCGGACCAACGTGACCGGCTCGGCCAGATTCAAGCGGTTGATCAAGGAAGAAAAATACGACGAGGCGCTGGAAGTGGCGCTGCAGCAGGTAGAAAGCGGCGCCCAGATCATCGACATCAACATGGATGAAGGCATGCTGGACGCGGTGGCCTGTATGACCCGCTTCCTCAACCTGATTGCCGGCGAACCGGATATTTCCCGGGTGCCGATCATGATCGACTCCTCCAAGTGGGAAGTTATCGAGGCCGGCCTGAAATGTATTCAGGGTAAGGGCATCGTCAACTCGATTTCCATGAAGGAAGGCGAGGCCAACTTTATCGAACAGGCCAGGCTGGTGCGTCGCTACGGCGCCGCCGTTATCGTGATGGCATTCGACGAAGTGGGACAGGCCGATACCCGTGAGCGCAAGTTCGAAATCTGTCAACGGGCTTATCGTATTCTGGTGGATCAGGTCGGCTTTCCGCCGGAAGACATCATCTTCGATCCCAACATTTTTGCGGTTGCTACCGGCATCGAAGAGCACAACAACTATGCGGTCGACTTCATCGAAGCGGTCAAGGACATCAAGGATAACCTGCCTCATGCCATGATCTCCGGGGGCGTATCCAACGTATCCTTTTCGTTTCGCGGCAACGATGTGGTGCGTGAGGCCATTCATGCGGTTTTCCTCTACCATGCGATCAAGAACGGCATGGACATGGGCATCGTCAATGCCGGTCAGCTGGCGATTTACGAAGACATAGAGCCCGAGCTGAAGGAAAAAGTCATCGCGGTGGTGCTCAACGAGAACGACGGCGCCACCGAGGCGCTGCTCGAGATCGCCGAGCGTTATCGTGGCAGCGGTGCCCAGTCGGCGGATCCCCGCGATCTGGAATGGCGCAGCTGGCCGGTAAACGAGCGGTTGGCGCATTCGCTGGTCAAGGGGCTGACCGACTTTATCGAAGAAGATACCGAAGAGTCCCGGGCGCAGGCGGTGCGCCCGCTGGACGTGATTGAAGGTCCGCTGATGGACGGCATGAACGTGGTCGGCGACTTGTTCGGCGAGGGCAAGATGTTCCTGCCCCAGGTGGTCAAGTCGGCCCGGGTGATGAAGCGGGCGGTGGCGTATCTGAACCCCTTTATCGAGGCCAGCAAAGAAGTCGGCCAGACCAACGGCAAGATCGTCATGGCCACGGTAAAGGGCGATGTACACGACATCGGCAAGAATATCGTCGGCGTGGTATTGCAGTGCAACAACTTCGAGGTGGTGGATCTGGGGGTCATGGTGTCCTGCGAGCAGATCCTGAAGACGGCGCGGGAAACCAATGCCGACATGATAGGGTTGTCCGGCCTGATCACCCCCTCGCTGGATGAAATGGTGCATGTAGCCAAGGAAATGCAGCGCCAGGGCTTCACCATACCGCTGTTGATCGGTGGTGCCACCACCTCCAAGGCGCATACGGCGGTCAAGATAGAACAGAACTACGACGAGCCGGTGGTCTATGTGTCCAACGCCTCCCGCGCCGTGGGGGTGGTACAAACCCTGCTGAGCGCCGAAAACAAGTCTGCTTTCGTCGACCGCCTGAACAAGGAATATGACGTGGTGAGGGACCAGCATGCCCGCAAAAAGCCGCGTACCAAGCCGGTGACCCTGGCCGAAGCCCGGGCCAACAAGGTCGCCATCGACTGGCAGGCCTATACCCCGCCGGTACCGGCCAGACCGGGTATCCACGAGTTCCATGAAGTACCGATTTCGGTGTTGCGCGAGTACATCGACTGGACGCCCTTCTTCCTGACCTGGTCACTGGCGGGCAAGTATCCGCGTATCCTGGAAGACGAGGTGGTGGGCGAAGAGGCCAAGAAACTGTTTGCCGATGCCAATGCCTTGCTGGATCAGCTGGAGGCCGAGGGTGAGCTGCGTTGTTCCGGAGTCATGGGCCTGTTCCCGGCCAACAGCATCGAAGACGATGTGGAAATCTACACCGACGAGTCGCGTACCGAAGTGCTGCATACCCTGCGATTCCTGCGTCAACAGACCGAGAAGAAAGACGGCTTTCCCAACTACTGTCTGGCCGACTATGTGGCGCCCAAGGGCACCAAGCCAGACTACGTGGGTGGCTTTGCGGTCACCGGCGGTATCGGTGAAGATGACATCGTTCGTCGTTATAAAGAGGCTGAAGACGACTACAACGCCATCATGGCCAGCGCCGTGGCCGACCGTCTGGCGGAGGGGTTTGCCGAATACATGCACCTGTTGGTGCGGCGTGAATACTGGGGGTATGCCGCCGACGAGCAGCTCAGTAACGACGAGCTGATCCGGGAAAAATACAGTGGCATCCGCCCTGCACCCGGTTATCCGGCCTGCCCCGAGCACACCGAAAAAGGTACCCTCTGGCAGTTGCTGGATGTGGAGTCGCGTATTGGCATGCAGTTGACCGAATCCTACGCCATGTGGCCGGGAGCGGCGGTGTCGGGCTTTTATTTCTCCTACCCGGATACCCGTTACTTCGCGATCGCACAGATACAGGAGGATCAACTGCTGGATTACGCCGCACGCAAGGGCATGACACGAGAAGAAGCCGAAAAATGGCTGGCGCCGAATCTGAGCGCATAATTCCCGGTTCATGACCCTTGATTCAAGAGTCTTACCTCAAGACAAGAAGGCGCCATCGGCGCCTTCTTGCTAAATGATGCCGATTGGCATCTCCTCTCATGTGGGAGGTGTATGCTTGTAGTTGCGGAGAGCGATTAATAGCCGAGGGCGACACAAGCATTGATACTGCGTTTTCGGCGGCAGGACAGCTGGAAAGTCTGGACAGGATCCGGACGATGGCGTAGCTTCTGCCGACTTTATTTCACGACTGAGAGGGGCCTTCCATGTTTGCTGTAAGACACACCGGAAAAACAGGATGCTTGCTCCTGGCAGTCATGCTGTTATTGGCCCCCTTGGGTCAGGCGCAGGCCAACCCGCGCTATGCCGCCATAGTGCTGGATGCGGACACCGGTGAGGTGTTGCATGCATCCAGCGCCGATGCTACCCGCTATCCGGCGTCGCTGACCAAGATGATGACGCTCTATATGCTGTTCGAGGCCATGGACAAGAGGCTGATGATGTTGGATACCGCCATGCCGGTGTCGGCTCATGCCGCCTCCATGCCGCAAACCAATATATCGTTGAAAAAAGGAGATCGGCTGAGGGTCCGGGATGCCATTCCGGCGCTGGTGGTACGCTCGGCCAATGATGCGGCAGTGGTGGTGGCGGAAGCCCTGGGCGGGACCGAAAGCGAGTTTGCCCGCATGATGACCGCCAAGGCGAAGTCGATGAAGATGACCGCCACCAGCTTCCGTAATGCTTCCGGTCTGCCGGACAATGCTCAGGCCTCCACCGCCCGGGATCTGGCGATACTGTCGCTGCGGCTGATGAAGGACTTTCCTCAGCATTATCATTATTTTTCAACGCCTTCATTTAGTTTCAGGGGCAAGACCTATCACAGCCATAACCGCATGGTAAAAAATTATGCGGGAGTCGATGGCATGAAAACCGGTTATATCCGGGCATCGGGCTTTAATGTGGCCACCTCGGCTCTGCGGGGTGAACGCCGCCTGATTGGCGTGGTGATGGGCGGGAATACGGCCCAGTCCCGAGACGCCCAGATGGCGAAACTGCTGGATAGTGGCTTCGAACGAGCCGCTCAGCTTGCCAGGGCATCGGGCAGGGCGGCACCGGCCGGCAAGCTGCTGGTCAGTACCGATACCGTGCGTCAGGTGGTCAGGAAGGAGCCGGACACGCGAACACCGGCGGTGCTGCAGCGTGTGTCCCGCACCTTTCCGGTGCAACAAGCCTCTGCGGTACAACAGGCTTTGCCTGCCGGCGATTTTGGCTGGGCGGTACAGATTGGTTCGTTCCGGGTATCGGAGCAGGCTCGGGAGCGGGCATCCGAGGCGGCTCGTCGGCTGGATAATATCGAGCTCATCCAGGTTGCCGTCAATGAGGTGAACATCAGTAATCGCAAGCTGTTCCGGGCCCGATTGGTAGGAATGCACAGGGATCAGGCAAAGAGTGTCTGTCAGCGGCTCACGCGCCAGGGGATGGACTGTCTGGTGGTGAAGGTGACCGGCAGCTGACAGAGTGAAGAGCGAGGGGATAGGTAACGGTTCATACCAATCGCTGTTGCCTCTTCCATGATAAGGAGTGTGTGATTGATATCACACCTCACTTTATTTCGGGCATAGAAAAAGGGGCAACATGGTGTTGCCCCTTCTTGGGTCGTCTGATTGGCTTATCCGTAAACCGAGTTGCTCCCTGCAATCCCTGACGTGCCTTATCCTTTGTGGCGTTCCCTTTCCCGATCCGTCGGGCTGTCCTTAAGTCATCCTGACCACACGTCATCCTGACCTGCGTTTCTCTCCATCCTGGAGGTATCCATCGCCGCATCCTGCGGGGTTCCTTGCCTGTCCTGGCAGCCTGTCATCCTGACCGGCTCCTTGCTTCCTGCGAGAGACATAGTAGCCCAGCACGGCTTCTGCTCAAGCCAAAAAATGAGACCGCTTTGATTGCTGAATTTATGATTAATTTTAAGATATTGATAAGTTTGAATAAATTTATATTTTCTGGTTGATGGCGTGATCATAAAGCGCTTCTGCCGCCGGCGCTTTGAGAGATCTCGCACACGGCGACAGGTGTTTGTCGCTAGCCGCTGCCCGGAGCGGCTTCGAGCTGCAGCAGCCAGGACTTGCGCTCTATCCCTCCGGCATAACCGACCAGCTTGCCGCTGGCGCCGATGACCCTGTGGCAGGGAATGATAATGGCGATGGGATTGCGGCCGTTGGCCAGCCCGACGGCACGCATCGCCCCGGGGTTGCCGATAAGCAGGGCTATGTCTTTATAGCTGCGGTGCTCGCCATGGGGAATGGTTTGCAGTGCCTGCCAGACGGTGTGCTGAAATGGAGTGCCGCGGGGGGCCAGTGGCAATTCGAAGTTGCGACGTGTTCCCGCAAAGTATTCCGTCAACTGCCGGCAGGCGGATTTCAGCAAGGGGGTGGCAGGCTCGATGTTTTTATCGGTATTATCGGTCGCGTCGATGAAGCGCAGTTCTGTGATGGCGTCGGTGTTGGAGGAGATAGAGAGCCAGCCCAGTGGGCTTGGCAAGGTGCAGTGTGTCGACATGGCAGACTCCGAGGTGACAAGGGGATACTGTGATTGTATCCCCTTGTCTACAAGGGTGGTGTTAAAATTCGCTCAGCGGCCAGGCATCGAAGGCCGGTTCTTCGTACGGGTGAGCCGCACGCAGCGCGTTGACGGCGGTGCGGATAAGTTGATCTTCGCACACCAGCTCGACCCGTACTTCTTCGACCCGTTCCAGGGCCCCGGCCTCGCCGATAAAGGGAGCCGCACCGGCCAGGGGCCGGAACTGACCCGAGCCCCGGGTTTCGAAACAACACTGATCGTAGTCGCCAATCCTGCCGGCCCCGGTGGAGAACACCGCCGTCTTGACCGGCTCAAGATGGGACTCGGGCACGAAGAATACCAGCTTGTACATTACTTCTCCTTGGCGTGGTTCCGACTCAAGCTTTTTTCAGGAATCGGGCCACCAGCACGACTTGTACGCCGTTGACCTTGCCTTCGATATGCTCGGGATTGCTGGTCAGGCTGATGTCCCGGACCATGGTGCCGCGCTTGGCGGTAAAGTTGGCGCCCTTGACGTCCAGGTCCTTGATCAGGGTAACGGAATCGCCGGCCTGCAGTCGGGCACCGTTGCTGTCGAAGGTGGCGACGCTGTCGTCATCTTCGCCCGGCAGCCCAGCTTCGGCCCATTGCTGTACCTCCGGCTCCAGGTACATCATGTCCAGCAGATCGCGGGCCCAGACTTCGGTGGTCAGCTTCTTCAGGGTACGCCAGGCCAGTACCTGTACCGCCGGCTCCTGGCTCCACATGCTGTCGTTCAGGCAGCGCCAGTGGTTGTGCTCCTGTGGTGATTCGAGTTCGCCCTGGCAGGTAGAGCACAGCAGGGCGCAGTGAGCGGCCCTGTCGGCATCTTTTGGGGACACAACCAGCAGGCTCAGTTGGTCGATGGCGCCGCACAGCTCGCAACGGCCGCCGCTGCGTTGCTGTAATTGTTGTTCTATGGTCATGATGAGGACTCCGACACGGACATTAAAGATCGCGCGATCCTAGCATAAAACCGGGTATTTGTTGTGGTTATGGGAAGGATGGCGGAGACTGAAGGTTTCATATGGTGTTTCCAAAGGAAAGCAGGTCGACACTGGTACCGACAGAGCGAGGCCATAACCGATGAAGCCGATAACCAGCAAGTTTCACCGTTTTTTTGCCGGACCCTCCCACAGCCTGCTGCCGCTGGTGTTGATGGGCGGTGTTATCGGGATCCTGTCCGGCCTGGTGATGTTCAGCTTTCTGAGCTTGCTGAACCTGACTCTGGGTTGGCTGAACGGCGCCAACCTGGAAGATTTCGAATCTTTGTCTCCCTGGTGGAGACTGGGACTGCCGGTGCTGGGCAGTCTTCTGCTGATCCTGCTTTATCGGGTGACGCCGGTCTCGGGTCAGACAGTCGGGCTGGCCTATGTGCTGGAACGATTACAGTTCGGGCGGGGACAGTTGCCAGCCGCCAATACCGCCTTTCAATTTATAGCGGCCCTGATCGCGCTGGGCACAGGGCACAGCGTCGGCCGCGAAGGGCCGGCGGTGCACATGGGGGCCGGCATCGGCAGCCTGTTGGGACAGTACACGAACCGGCCGCCGAGTCAGTTGCGGTTGTTGATCGGCTGTGGGACGGCCGCGGCCATTTCCGCCGCTTTCAACACGCCTCTGGCCGGGGTGCTGTTCGCGATGGAAGTGGTGTTGATGGAATACAGTCTGTTGGGGTTTGCCCCCATTATCGCCGCTGCCATCAGCGCCTCGGCCTTTAGCGGCGCACTGCTCGGCCCCCATTCGGTGTTGCAACCGGTCCGATTGTCACTGGCGGGCTATGGCGATATTCCCGGCCTGCTGCTTACAGGGCTCTGGATGGGGCTGGTGGCGGTACTGTTTCATTATCTGGTCCGGATTTTTCTTCGTTTTCCCCTCAAAAGCCGGGCGCTGAGGCTGCTGCTGGCCGGCCTGATTACCGGGGGGCTGGCGCTGTTCGTTCCGCAAATTCTCGGTTCGGGTTATGACACCATCAACGCCACCCTGAGCAATCAGCTGCCCTGGTTGCTCTTGTTGCTGATCCTGGGCGCCAAGTTGATTGCCACGGCGGCGGCCATCGGACTGGGGGTACCAGGGGGCCAGATAGCCCCCATGTTGATGCTGGGGGTCTGTGCCGGTGGAGTAGCGGGCGCCCTGGTCCCGGGCACCTCCGAGCCCGGCCTCTATGCCTTGCTGGGCATGGCAGCCATGATGGGGGCCGTGCTGCATGCGCCCCTGGCGGCGCTGGCCACGGTACTGGAGCTGTCGCTCAGCGCCGAGGCCATGTTTCCGGCGATGACGGTGGTGCTCAGCGCCAATCTGGTCTGCCAGCATGGCTTTCGGCAGCCGTCACTATTACTGACCCTGCTCAAGGAGCGGGGGCGCTTGCTGCAGACCCATCCGCTGCGTACCGCCCTGGCCCAGCGTTATCTGTCCGAGCTGGCCAGTTTCCGTTTCAGCGAGTTCGATATGGAGCAGAATGATAAGAATCTGAATACCTTGCTCGAGCAGAAACTGCCCTGGGTGGTGGTACGACAATCAGAACATTGCTATCTGGTCGAGGGAGAGGCGTTGGCGGAAGCCTGTCTGGCATGGCAGCAGCAAGATCAGACACTGGCCCAGTTGCTGGCGCCGCTGCTGAGTGAGCGTCGGAGACTGATTGAGCTGACCGAAGATGCCTCCCTGCTGACGGCACTCAAGACGCTGCAGCAGGAAGAGACCGCGGGATTTCTGCTGCCGATCGGTCGTCTGGGCCTGGGACTGGTGACACGCCGTCGGCTGGTGACGATGCTGACCACGGATGACCCCATCCAGTAACGTACGTTGTAAGGGGGAAATCGTGAGGGGTAAGGGAGAATATGCTTCGGCGTCGCCTGTTGGTGCCTCCAGCGTACAGCTCCGGTTGCCTCGGACGGGGGCCCCGCAACATGAACAGGTTGTAATGGCAATTTGAGCCGTTGCTTTAACTGGATGGTGGCGCTAATTCTGTTAGTGTCTGTTCAGCCTGGGCTTGCCACCGGCCGGGAAGGGCCGCCGCCCGGCGCAGGCTGGCGATGGCCTGCTGCCGTTGGCCCAGACCTTTCTGAGTCAGCCCCAGGTTAAGCCAGGCGACTGCCAGCCCTGCATCCTGTTCGGTAGCCTGCTCGAACGCTTCGACCGCCGCCTGAGGGTCACCACTGGCATGCAGTGCATTGCCCAGCGCAAACCAGCCCATGGCGTGTTCGGGCCAGCGTTCAACCAGTGCCTGCCAGGCGGGCAGGGCGGCCTCGGCACCGACCGAGGTCTCAAACGCGGCTATGCTGTCGGTAGCCAGCTGGGAGGTAGTGCTCAGAGGCAGTTGCCCCGGCGGCAGGGCCACCATGGCCCAACGGCCACTGCGCGCCCAAGTGGCGTCGAAACGGCTCATGTCGGTCACCTGGCGCGATTGCTCGCCGCTGTGCAGTATCAGCTGCTCCCGCTCACGGTCGTAGCCGATGGCAACCGCGTAATGCCACATGGGCCAGAGCGGTAATGACAGATTTTGCAGCACCACCACCGGGTGCCCTGCGTTCACTTCTGTCAGGAGTGCATCGAAGCTGCCGTCCAGCGGATAGCTGATGCGCTGATGGCGGCGGACCGTGGCCATCATTTCCGGCTGCACACTGCCTTCTCGTCCGGGCACGAATACCTGGGGAATCAGTTGCTCTACGCCGATGTCGACGCCGCTGGCATTGAGCGCCATGGCCAGTGAGGCGGGGCCGCACTGGTAGTCGCGCTGACTGTGAAAGGGCACGCCGGTGACATAAGCCTGAGCCGGTAGTCTGGTTTCGGCTTCCGGTGACAGTTCGGGGGGAGCGGCGCAACCACTCAACAGCGCTGGTAATATCAGCACCGATAACGAAAAAACGCCCGCCAGGCGGGCGTTTTGCAGGCGACGATGGATCGCCTTCATCGATTGTAATAAAGCCATTAACGGGTGAAGGGGAAGACGTGAGTCAGACCCAGCAGATCGGTGACCAGCAGTATGATGAAGACGGTCAGCAGAGCACCGACCACACCGTTGGCTCCGGCGGGCATGCTATCCAGCTGCTCGGCCATCTGCCGCACTTCCTGATCCGACAGTGCGGCAACCCGGGCCTCGACCTCATTCAATTCAACACCATGCTTGACCAGTTGTTCACGCACGTCGGCACGGGCCAGCAGATTACCGATACGTTCACGTTCGGCACCGATTTGCACCGCATCCAGGGCACTTTGGGTGGACACCAGCCGGCTCGGCTGGGCCTGAGCGGCCAGTGGCATTGTGCCCATCATCAAGGACAGGATCAGTAAGGGGTTGAGTATTCGAAAGAGTCTTCTCATCATTGTTATGCTCCTGAAAGTGTGGGGTCGACGAAATGGATTTGCGCAGAGCGTGCTTGCATCAGAGCTGGTTCCGAATCATGTTATCTTCCGCCACAAGTATAGACCGAGTGTTAGCGCTGAATTTTCATTTAACTCACGGTAATAGCAAGGGATCTCATTTATTCCCGGGCAGCGTTACCGGCTTGTTTGCATCGGATCCCGTGCCCTACAAGGCTTTGGTCCCATTCGAGCTATATTCGGATTGCGACAACAACAGACATGAACGCCGCTTTATGGCTGTACGCTCGGGGCTATCGCCGCCACAGATGCGGAGGCGTTATGGCCCCGCACCAACCGGATGTTACAAGGAGGCGTTATTTTCGAGGATATAAAATGGGCATGGGGGCTCTTGTTTGCCTGGTTGTGCTGGTTGCCTGTCCAGGCGGAAGGTAATGCCGTCGAACGGTGGGGGTTGGAGGTGGTGGCAACCTTGCCTCATGAGCCCGGTGCCTTTACCCAGGGACTGCTGCTGCATGATGGGTATCTGTACGAAAGCACAGGCCTCTATGATCGATCCAGTCTGCGCAAGGTAGATCCGGAAACCGGAGTGGTGCTGCAACAACTGGCGCTGGATCCGGCTTATTTCGGCGAAGGGCTGGAGCGGGTCGGTAACCGGCTGATCCAGCTGACATGGAGAGAAGGACTGGCGCTGGTATATGACCTGAATACGCTGACGCTGGTACAGGCGCATCAATATGGCGGCGAGGGCTGGGGCCTGTGCTTCGATGGTGAGGCGCTATGGATGAGTGACGGCAGTGCCAGCCTCTACCGGCGTGATCCGGTGGATTTTTCCCTGCAGGCCAGCATGACGGTGATGCGAGCGGACTGGCCCCAGGACAGGCTTAACGATCTGGCCTGCGTCGACGGTTACATTTACGCCAATGTCTGGAAGGAGAACCGCATCGTCAGAATCGACAAACGCAGCGGGCGCGTCGATGCCGACATCGACGCCAGTCGCCTGCTGGCCTTGAGTGGTCGGCCGATGGATCCCGAAGCGGTACTTAACGGCATCGCCCATGATCCGCAGCGTGATGAATTTTACCTGACCGGCAAGTTCTGGCCCAGGATGTTTCGGGTCCGTTTTGTGCCGGCGTTACGGTGAAGCTAGCTCAGAATAAATGAACGTCTGCTCTTCAGTTGCGGGCGTTGTATGCAGACAAAGGGCCGGCTCCACCGACCCGCTTCAAGCATATCCCTGTGATGTCGCCGGAGCAGATCCTTTTGTCCTCCTTAATGCTGCGGAGTCATCTGTTGTTGCCGACTGCGGGTAACTCGGGGCTCAGCAGCCGGGCTCAGGACTCCTCGGAGGATGTGCTCATGGCCGTGTCGCCAGCCGGACTGCCACGTCCCTGATCCAGGGTCTGCAGTGCCTTGTCGATGTTGTTCTGCTGCAGCATGGCATCATCCGGATAGAAATAACGGGCCTGTTGCAGTAACTGGTCCGCTTCCTGCTGCCGATCCAGCCGGTTCAGGGCCAGCGCCATGTTGTAGTAAATGTTGGCCCTGGGAGTATGGCGTACAAACTGCCGGCCCCAGTCGACATAGGCCTGCAGCTCTGCGGTATTCTGCTGCGCCGAGCCCACGGCCAGGCGCAGCGACATGGCGTTGAACTCCAGCCGGGTCAGCCAGGCGAGGGGATTGCTGGCCGACAACAGCAGCGCCGGCTCCTTGCTGCCGCCTCGTTCATACTGAGTGACCACCCGGGCGGTCTGCAGGCCGGTGATCATGAAGGGCACCACCAGCGCCGGGAGCAGCAGGGCGGCAAAGCGGGCCAGCAGCCAGGGGCGGTATGGCTGGCTGTGCGGCGCCTCCAGTCGGGTGTCTATCCAGTACAGCAGCACCAGCAGGGTTACCCAGTGGGCGAGGGAATGATAGAAGGGGTATTCGGTCTGGCTGTGGAGGGCGATGGGCCAGACTAACGCGGCCAGCGCCAGCGCGTGGCGCCAGGGGGCCCTGATCAGCAAACAGACGAAGGCCAGTGCCACCGATATGATGGCCAGCACCGGCAACAGGCCGCCTTCCACGCCCCAGTAGAGCAGCTCGTTATGGGGATGATCCAGGTTGGGCGGTATCATGGGCAGGCCGGGGTGTAGCTCCTGCCGAGTGGCGTAGAATTCCATGAACTGGCGCTCGAAATCGCCGTAGCCTGCGCCGAACCAGGGGTGCTCGGCAATCAGCGCCAAGCTTTGCAGCCAGATCTGTTTGCGGATGCCGGGCTCGGTATAGATATCGGCGCCGCGCTGCACGCTGTCGACCAGGGTCATGGAGATAAGCCCGATGGCTACCCCCAGCCCGACCAGTCCCAACCCCCACAGGCAGAATTTCGGTTTTTTTTGCCAGGCCCAGGGTAGCAACAGCAAGAGGCCAGTCACGCCACCGAGCAGGCCGACCCGGGATTGCAGTACCGTCAGCAGCAGGGAGCCGCTCACCAGCACGGTGCCGAGCCAGAGGTGTCTGACGGCCGGAAGGCGGCGTTTGTCTGCCAGCCCCAGATAACAGGCCAGCATCAGGCCGGTCGCCATGAAACTGGCCATCACATTGGGTTGCTGAAAGATACCGTAGGGACGGTTGGTCTCGGTGTTGTAGCCAATCCAGTTGCCGGGCGTCAGCAGATAATACTGCACCAGGCCGAGCAGGGCTTCCAGGCTGATGGCGGCCAGCAGCAGATACAGGAGTCGATATCGGGCCGTCTCGTCCAGGCGGCACTGCAGCAGGGAAAAATAGAACAGCAAACCGCCGGCCAGCCCGGCCAGCCGTGGCAGGGCATGATCGGCAAAGCCTCGATTGGGATAGAGCAGCGGCACCAGCAGCAACAGTAGTACCAGCCAGCACCAGAGGTGGAAGCGGCTGTAACTGACGCTGCGGTTGAGGGTCATCTGCCACAGTCCCAGGCCGGTCATCAGCGAGATAAAAATCCAGCCGACCATGTTGAACGGCAGATAGAAGCCGGCGCCGCCGGGGTTGTGCATGAAATAATGCATTCCGCCCAGTGACCAGGCGGCGAAACACCAGAACCAGAGGTAGGGTAATGAAATCCGTGCCATCGTTGCTTCCCTGCAGACTAGCGCCCTTTCAGCATAGGCCGTAAAAAGCGGGCCGTGTGAGACTCCTTGTGCTCCGCGACCTGTTCCGGGGTGCCGGTAACCAGGATTTGGCCTCCGCCGCTACCGCCTTCCGGCCCCATGTCGACGATCCAGTCGGCGGTTTTGACCACGTCCAGATTATGCTCGATGATCACCACCGTATTACCGTGATCACGCAGTCGGTGCAGCACCGTCAGCAACAGCTGAATATCGTGAAAATGCAGGCCTGTGGTGGGTTCGTCCAGAATATAGAGGGTCTGGCCGGTGTCGCGCTTGGACAGTTCCTTCGCCAGCTTGACCCGCTGGGCTTCGCCGCCGGACAGGGTGGTGGCCGACTGACCCAGTCGAATGTAGGAAAGACCCACGTCCATCAGGGTTTGCAGCTTGCGGGAAATGGCCGGTACCGGCGCGAAGAAGTCGCTGGCTTCCTCTACCGTCATGTCCAGCACCTCGTGAATGCTCATCCCCTTGTATTTAATCTCCAGGGTTTCCCGGTTGTAGCGTTTGCTCTTGCATACATCGCAGGGCACATAGACGTCGGGCAGGAAGTGCATCTCCACCTTGATCAGGCCATCACCCTGACAGGCTTCGCAGCGGCCGCCCTTGACGTTGAACGAGAACCGACCCGGCTTGTAACCCCGGGAGCGGGCTTCGTGGGTCGCGGCAAACAGCTCGCGAATCGGGGTAAAAATACCGGTATAGGTGGCCGGGTTGGAACGGGGGGTGCGGCCGATGGGGCTCTGATCGATATCCACCACCTTGTCCAGTTTGTCCATGCCCTCGATGCTGTCGTAAGGCGCGGGCTGGCTGACGGTGGCCTTGTTCAGCTCCCGATGGGCGATGGGAAACAGGGTGTTGTTGATCAGTGTCGACTTGCCCGATCCGGATACACCGGTGACACAGGTCATCAGCCCCAGCGGCAGCATGAGCTCGACGTCTTGCAGATTGTTGCCGCGGGCCCCCTTGAGTGTCAGCCAGTGCTCGCCCACCGGGGTGCGCCGGTCCGGTATGGCGATGCATTCCCGGCCCGACAGATAGGCGCCGGTAAGCGAGTCCTGGTTGGCCATCACCTCGGCCGGGGTACCCTGGGCCACGATGTCGCCGCCGTGCACGCCGGCGCCGGGGCCTATGTCCAGCACATAGTCGGCGGCGCGAATGGCGTCTTCGTCGTGTTCGACCACTATCACTGTGTTGCCCAGATCCCGCAGGTGGGTCAGGGTCGACAGCAGCCGCTCGTTGTCACGCTGATGCAGGCCGATGCTGGGTTCATCCAGCACATACATGACCCCCACCAGGCCGGCGCCAATCTGGCTGGCCAGCCGGATGCGCTGGGCCTCGCCGCCGGACAGGGTGTCGGCGCTGCGCGACAGGGTCAGGTAGTTGAGTCCGACATTGACCAGAAAACCCAGCCGCGCCACGATTTCCTTGAAAATCTTGTCGGCGATCTGTGCCTTCTGTCCGGTCAGCTCCATGCCGGTGAAGAAGGTGTGGGCCTCGCCGATGGCCATGTCGGCAACCTGGGGCAGGGTATGGCCGGCCACAAACACATTGCGCGGCCCTTCTTTCAGGCGGGTGCCGCTGCAACCGGGGCAGGCGCGGTGGCTCTGATACTTGGCCAGCTCTTCCCGTACCGAGTTGGACTCGGTTTCCCGGTAGCGGCGCTCCATGTTGTGCAATATGCCTTCAAACGGATGCTTGCGCACCAGCACATCGCCGCGGTCATTCATGTACTTGAATTCGATGCTGGTGCGGCCGGAGCCGTACAGCACCGCCTGTTGTATCGCTTGTGGCAAATCCTGGTAGGGAACTTCCAGATCGAAGTCATAGTGCTCGGCCAGGGACTTGAGCATCTGATAGTAGTAATAGCTGCGTTTGTCCCAGCCGCGTATGGCACCGCCGGACAGGCTCAGTTCCGGGTTGCTGATCACCTTGTCGGGGTCAACTATCTGCTGTACGCCCAGGCCGTCACAGCTGTCGCAGGCACCGGCCGGGTTGTTGAACGAGAAGATGCGCGGCTCGAGTTCGGCAATGGAATAACCACACTGGGGGCAGGCGAAGTTGGCGGAAAACACCAGACCGGGATCATCGGCGTCGTCCATCGACACCACGGAGGCGATGCCACCGGACAGCTCCAGCGCCGTCTCGAACGATTCCGCCAGCCGCAGTTGCAGATCCTCGCGGACCTTGAAGCGATCCACCACCACCTCTATGGTGTGTTTTTTCTGCAGCTCCAGCGTGGGGGGATCCGACAGATCGCAGACCTCGCCGTCGATGCGGGCGCGAATAAAGCCCTGGGCGGACAGGTTGTCCAGCAGTTTGCTGTGCTCGCCCTTCCGGTTGCGGACCACCGGCGCCAGCAGCATCAGTCGCGTGCCTTCCGGCTGCTCCATGACCTTGTCCACCATCTGACTGATGGTCTGGGCCGTCAGAGGCAGCGAATGGGTGGGGCAGCGGGGCTCGCCTACGCGGGCAAACAGCAGTCGCAGGTAGTCGTATATTTCGGTAATGGTGCCCACGGTGGAGCGCGGATTGTGGGAGGTCGACTTCTGCTCGATGGAGATGGCCGGTGACAACCCCTCTATATGATCCACGTCCGGTTTTTCCATCAGGGAAAGAAACTGGCGGGCATAGGCAGAAAGCGACTCCACGTAGCGGCGCTGGCCCTCGGCGTAGAGGGTATCGAAGGCGAGGGACGACTTGCCCGATCCGGACAGGCCGGTGATGACGATCAGCTTGTCCCGAGGCAGGTCCAGGCTGATGTTTTTCAGGTTGTGGGTCCGGGCCCCGCGAACTTCGATTTTATCCATCTGCAGCATTACCTTGGTGTAAATTCGACCGGCTAGTATGGCACTGGATGAATAGCCAGCCAAGGGACAATAAGGATTAATCCGCCAGTGTCACCGTGCTAGACTAACTCTCTTTTTGATCCTGTTAATGGCGGAAGAATATCCATGAGCGACGAGCAAGGCTTCAGCCCCCGCGAACGGCGGGCCTCGTTTACCCTGGCGGGCATTTTCGGCATGCGGATGCTCGGTTTGTTTATGATCATGCCGGTATTTGCCTTGTATGGTCAGGACCTGATCGGTTTTTCGCCTCTGTGGGTCGGCATCGTCATCGGCATCTATGGCCTGACCCAGGCGGTGTTGCAGATCCCCGCCGGCTGGCTATCGGACCGTATCGGCCGCAAGCCGGTGATCTATGCCGGCCTGACGCTGTTTGCCCTGGGTTCTGTGGTGGCGGCACTGTCCGACTCGGTGTACGGCGTGGCCGCCGGCCGGGTACTGCAGGGCTCGGGCGCCATTGCCGGTGCCATTCTCGCGCTGGCCGCCGACATCACCCGGGAAGAAAACCGCACCAAGGCCATGGCCATTATCGGGGTCTGCATCGGGATTTCTTTCGCCATCGCCATGGTATTGGGACCGGTATTGGCGTCCCTGTTCGGCTTGTCGGGTGTCTTCTGGACCACGGCCCTGCTGGCGGTGGTGGGCATACTGATGGTGCGCTTCCTGCTGCCGGAGTCGGCCCATCGCGGCCAGATCCGTGATGTGACCGCCGCGCCCGAGTTGTTCGGCCGGTTGTTGAAAGACCGGCAGTTGCTGCGGTTGGACTTCGGTATCATGCTGCTGCATCTGACTCTGACCGCGGTCTTCGTGGCCTTTCCGCTGACTCTGCTCGACGCCGGGCTGGCGGCGGAACACCACTGGTGGCTGTATCTGCCCGCCTTGCTGTTGTCTTTCGTACTGATAGTGCCCTTTTTGATCCTGGGCGCGCGGCGTAATATGAACAAGCAGCTGTTTCAGGCCTCCATTCTGGTGATGATGGTGGCGCTGTTGCTGATGGCGGCAGGCAAGGGCCAGATCTGGCTGCTGGCGCTGGCGATGGTGCTGTATTTTACCGCTTTCAACTTCATGGAAGCCTCGCTGCCGGCATTCTTGTCGATGCTGGCACCGGCGGGTGCCAAGGGCACCGCCATGGGCATTTATTCGACCAGCCAGTTTTTCGGTGCCTTTCTCGGCGGTGTGCTGGGGGGGCTATTGTTCCAGCAACTGGGCGGCTCCGGGGTCTTCCTGCTGGTGGCGGCCTGTATGGCGGTCTGGTTCTGGCTGGCGGCCGGTATGGCCAATGTGAGCAAGGTTCGGTCTCATATCCTGTCTATCGGTGTTAATATAGAAAGCCATGATCGGCGTGAGCGGCTGTTGCAGCGGCTGATGGCCCTGCCCGGCGTGCATGAAGCCTTGATTATCCCCGAAGAGGGGGCCGCCTACCTGAAGGTAGACGGTAATATTTTTGAACTGGATCAGGCCCGGCGCCTGATCAACCTGTGAGTGCGGAGCGAGTTATGGCCAATAGAGGCATCAATAAAGTTATCCTGATCGGCCACCTGGGCCAGGATCCAGAAGTACGTTACATGCCCAGCGGGGGCGCGGTTGCCAATATTACCCTGGCCACCAGCGAGAGCTGGCGCGACAAGCAGACCGGCGAGCAGAAAGAGCGTACCGAATGGCACCGGGTGGTGTTCTTCGGCAAGCTGGCCGAAATTGCCGGTGAATATCTGCGTAAAGGCTCTCAGGTCTATGTGGAAGGGCGCCTGCAAACCCGCAAGTGGCAGGGACAGGATGGTCAGGATCGCTACACTACCGAAATCGTGGTCGATGTTGGCGGGAGCATGCAGATGCTGGGTGGACGCCCCCAGGGTGGCGGTCAACAAGGTGGTGGTCAGGGCGGCTGGGGTCAGCAGCAGGGCGGTCAGCCACAAGGTGGCCAGCAGCAGAATGCACCTCAGGGCGGCCAGGGTAACTGGGGTCAGCAGGGTGGCCAGCAACAGGGCGCGCCCCAGGGCCAGCCCCAGTACGGTCAGCAGAACAAGCCGGCGGCCGGCAAGCCTCAGAGCCAGCCGCAAAATCCGGCTCCCGTTTATAACGAACCGCCGATGGACTTCGATGACGATATCCCCTTCTGAGGATCAAGGGTATATCCGTAGAGAATGCCAGATAAGCCCCTGTTATCAGGGGCTTTTTATTACCTGTTGTTATGGCGGTAATGCTCGAAAAGCCGTATCTTTCAGACAGGGCCGCGAGAATGGCACACACTTGCTGTATCGATTTATGCAGGCTCACGACGACAGAATATCAGGGAAGGAACGCCGGAATCAGCCGGAGTCAGTCAGGGAACGCCAATGAGATTTACCAATCAGTTTATTGCGACCATCACCATGTGCATATTGGCGGCCGTGCTGATGGTGCTGGTGGGGGCAGGGATCAGCTTCTATCAGATGGGGACCGCCTATCAGCAGCGACAGGTAGATTCGGTGGTGCGTCTGGTCAACGAAGGCTGGCAAAGCGGGGCCGAACGCCAGGAGAGCATAGTTCGCTGGTTGCCGGCGCTGCTCGATGTGAACGATATCATCGACTTTTCGGTACAGGATGAGTCGCGCCCCCAGTATCGTTATCAGGCGGGTCAGCAGCTGGAGGCCGATGAACTGTCCCTCGAATATCAACGTCCATTGACGGCACATCCGGGGTTGAGTGTACATCTGGTGTTGCGCCCGCCTTTTTATGAAATCGATCACTCCCTGGCTGCCCTTTCCGGCGTGACCGCCGCCATTATTCTGGTCTTCGTCGGCATGTTGTTCACCCTGCGCTGGTTTCGTCGTCAGTTGCGGGGCGCCGAGCTGCTCGATTTACGTGGTCAGCTGATCCTCGAAGGCAGGCTCGGCATGTTGCAGCATAATCCGCAGGAAGAATGGCCCCATCATGCCAGTCAGGCATTGGACAAGCTGCTCCTGGATCTGAAGGAGGCAGGCAAGGAACGCAGCCGCTTCGACACCTTTATGCGTGCCAATGTGTTCGTAGACAAAAAGATCGGCATCGGCAACCGGGTATTCTTCGATAACCGGCTGGAGGCGGCGCTCAATGATCCGGCCAGCCACTCCGGGGCACTGTTGCTGGTGGAGCTGCAGGATCTGGAGCACATCAACTATCACCTGGGGTACGAACGGGGCGATGAATTGCTGACGTCGGCGTCCGTCTATCTGGGTCATCTTATCCGCCGTTATCCCGGGGCCTTGCAGGCCCGCTATACCGGTAATATCTTCGCCTTGCTGTTTCCCAACCTGGTGGAAAGTGAAGCGCAGGAAGCGGCACGGCAGGTGATGAAACTGTTGCGCCGCCTGCACTGGCCGGATGAGGTGCGAGAGCCTGCGCTGTTTATCGGCGGCGTCTGTTTTCGCTGTGGTGAATTGTTGCCTCAGGTGGAAGAGGAAGCCGAGCTGGCGTTGCGCAGCGCCGGCTTGCAGGGTGGTGACGGTTATTTCATGTATTACAAGGGAGTGACCGAAGAGAGCAGTGGCAAGGGGACGGTGCGCTGGCGCACCTTGCTGGGCCGTCAGCTGGAACAGGACAGGGTTCGGCTTGACCGGCAGGGTATCTATACCGGGCCGGAGCAGGAGCCGATCATCTATGAGTTGCTGGCTCGCATCGAGGACGAGCAGGGCCGAGAGTTGTCGGCCGGGCATTTTCTTCCGATGGCGGAAAAATGCGGTCTGTTGAAGGAGCTGGACTGTGCCATGGTGCTGCGTGCCCTGACGCTGCTGCAGGAAAGCGATCGGCGCTCCCCTCTGGCACTCAATATATCCGCGGCCAGCCTGTTGAATGGCGGTTTTCATCGCTGGCTGATTTTCGAATTGATCCAGTTGCCCAAGGCGCAGCTCAATGGACTGCTGATCGAGCTGTCGGAAGCCCAGGTAAGCCGGCATTTTCAGGCCTTGAGCAAGCCGCTGCGGGCGCTCAAGGCACTGGGTTGTGGTCTGTCGGTGGACCATGCGGGGCAGGATGTGGTGAGTGCGCAATATATCAAGGACTATGCGCTGGATTATCTCAAGCTGCATCCCAGTCTGGTACGGGACATCGACAGCAAGCCCGTCAACCAGATGGCGGTCAGAAGCCTGGTCGGCAACAGTGTCGGCAGCCGGACCCGGGTGATTGCGGTGGGCGTCGAAACCGCCGCCGAATGGGAGTGTCTGCATCAGCTGGGTGTCTATGCCGGTCAGGGATACTTATTCTCCCGTCCGGAACGGTTTGAACTGCTATAGCGCCCCGCGCGCGCCCTGCATGCCGCCGGTGTGCAGAAACAACAGGCGGCTGCCGGCGGCATAACGCCCGGCGGTGATATCCCGAAACAGCCCCAGCAGCGCCTTGCCGCTGTAGATGGGTTCGAGGGGTACCTTGAGCTGCGCTGCCAGTTCGGTGATGGCCGCCTTGTCGGCCGCCGAATTTTTGGCATAGCCGCCGCCGTGGTGACTCAGTTCGAGTTGCCAGCCGCTATCCAGTGCCGCCGGCGGATACAGTCGACATACCTCTTCGGCCAGCCAGCCTGCGCCCTTCAATACCGCATAGCCTCGCACCCGGGTGGCGGCTGGGCGGGCGGACAGCAGGCCGGCCAGGGTGCCGCCGCTGGCCACCGGCAGTATGACTTCATCCAGTTCGGGCAATTCCGGCCACAGCTCTTGCCACAATTCCGCCACGCCCGGCAAGGCCTGCGGGCAGCTGCCGCCTTCGGGAATGATGAGATAACCGGGGTAACCTAGAGCCAGCTCGGCCAGCCAGTCGGCGTCCTGACGGCGGCGGTACTGCTGCCGGTCGACAAATTCCAGCGCCATGCCCCAGCGACGGGCATCGTCAAGAGTCGGGTTGTTGCTATCAGGCTCGCCGCGCACCATGCCGACTGTGGGCAGACCCAGTTTGTGTCCGGCGGCGGCCAGGGCGTGCAGGTGATTGGAATAGGCTCCGCCGAAACTGAGTACGCCACGGGCTTGCTCCGACAACGCCTGGCGCAGTGTATATTTCAGTTTGCGCCATTTGTTACCCGAGATAAGATGATGCAGCAAATCATCGCGTTTGATCCACAGAGTCAGCCGGTGCTGCTCCAGCAGGGGGTGGCAGAGCCGCTGTAGTGGCGAGGGACGTTGCAGTTGGTACAGTTGTTGCCAGCAAGAAGGATCGGACACGAAAATTAATACCATTGGGATGAGCAGGCAAGTGTAAGGAACTTACCCCGTTATTCAAGCTCATCCCCTCTGTGAGCGGCTTTAGCTGTGCTTGCTCCTTGCCTGAAACCGGCTGCATTGATAAAGTTAGCCGCACTTTCCGGTTTCTCAACCCAGGATTCCCTTCAGCATATGTTTAAAAAGCTAAGAGGCATGTTTTCCAACGATCTTTCTATCGATCTGGGAACAGCCAACACTCTCATCTACGTCAAAGATCAGGGCATTGTTCTGAACGAGCCTTCCGTCGTGGCGATTCGCCAGGAAAGATCCGGTTCGGCCCAGAGTGTTGCCGCCGTCGGCCATGCCGCCAAACAGATGCTGGGGCGGACTCCCGGCAATATCGCCGCCATTCGTCCGATGAAAGACGGCGTAATTGCCGATTTTTATGTTACCGAGAAAATGCTGCAGCATTTTATCAAGCAGGTGCACGACAACAATTTTTTCCGCCCCAGCCCGCGCGTGCTGGTGTGTGTGCCCTGTGGTTCAACCCAGGTAGAGCGCCGGGCCATCAAGGAGTCGGCCCTGGGTGCCGGCGCCCGTGAGGTCTACCTGATCGACGAACCCATGGCGGCTGCTATCGGTGCCGGTCTGCCGGTCTCCGAAGCCACCGGCTCCATGGTGGTGGATATCGGTGGTGGTACCACAGAAGTGGCCATCATCTCCCTCAACGGCGTGGTCTATTCCCAGTCGGTACGGGTGGGTGGCGATCGCTTCGACGAGTCCATCATCAATTATGTGCGCCGCAACTACGGCTCTCTTATTGGTGAAGCGACCGCCGAACGGATCAAGCATGCGGTGGGGTCGGCCTACCCGGGTGACGAAGTGCTGGAAATCGAAGTGCGCGGTCGCAACCTGGCCGAAGGGGTACCGCGCAGCTTTACCCTTAATTCCAACGAGATACTGGAAGCATTGCAAGAACCGCTTTCCGGTATCGTCAGTGCCGTCATGGTGGCACTGGAGCAGTCGCCGCCCGAGCTGGCCTCCGATATTTCCGAGCGGGGCATGGTGCTCACCGGTGGTGGCGCCCTGCTGCGTGATCTGGACCGGTTGCTGATGGAAGAAACCGGTATTCCCGTCGTGGTCGCCGATGATCCCATGACCTGTGTCGCCCGTGGCGGTGGCAAGGCGCTGGAAATGATCGATATGCACGGCGGAGATCTGTTCCATTACGATTGATAACGGGGCCGGGGTCACCGGCCTGCCTATTCCGCTATGAAACCGATTTTCGGTCGTGGCCCCTCCCTCCCTATCCGCCTGGCACTGGCGGTGGTTGCGTCTTTGCTGCTGATTATTGCCGACAGTCGCTATCACAGCTTTACCGAGGCCAAGGTCTATCTCAACTCGCTGGTGAGTCCGTTGCAGTACATGGCCAACAGCCCCCGGTTGCTGCTTGATGCGGCCTCCAGTCAGTTGATGTCACGCCAGTCTCTGCTGGCTCAGTCCCAGCGACTGGAGCAGGAACTGTTTCTGTTGCGGGACGATTTGCTGCGATTGCGTCATCTCGAGCAGGAAAATCAACGCCTGCGTGATTTGCTCGGCTCGCCGGTGCGCTTCGATACCCGCCGCATGGTGGCGGAGATCATGGCGGTGGACACGGATCCCTTCTCTCATCAGGTGGTGATCGACAAAGGCGGTCTGGAAGGGGTGTTTGAAGGTCAGCCGGTGCTCAACGAACAGGGTGTCGTCGGACAGGTTATTTCGGTAGGCAAGACCACCAGCCGGGTATTGCTGATCACCGACACCAGCCATGGTATACCGGTGCGGGTGGCGCGCAACGATATCAGGGCCATCGCCAGCGGCAGCGGCCAGCTCGATCGGCTCTTGTTGCACAATATTACCCGTAACACCGATATCCGCGAGGGTGATGTGCTGCTCAGCTCCGGCCTGGCGGGGCGCTTTCCCGAAGGGTATCCGGTCGGGCGGATCAGCCGGGTCGGTTACGAAGAAGGCCAGCCTTTTGCCGATATTCGGGTGCAGCCCTTCGCCGCCCTCGATCGGGTGCGTTATCTGCTGTTGTTGTGGCCCGAGCCAAAGGTCATCGATGTGGATGATGTCGCAGCCTCGCCGACGGCAGAAGGAACCCCTCAATGACGTCGATGAGAAGCTTCTCGCTGAAAGGGCGGCTGGTGATCGGTGTCAGCCTGCTGCTGGCGCTGATCCTGTCCATTTTGCCGTTGCCGGATATGATAGCGCCATTCCGGCCCGACTGGCTGCTGGTTACCCTGATTTACTGGACCATAGCCCTGCCGCACCGGGCCAACGTGGGCACCGCCTTTTTCTCCGGACTGATGCTGGATTTGCTGTTCGGCTCCGTGCTGGGCGTTCATGCCCTGGCACTGGTGATCCCGGTTTATCTGGCTGCCGCCCAGTTTCAGCGCATGCGTAACTACTCGGTCTGGCAGCAGGCCTTCGTGGTCGGCGCCCTGGCGATACTGAACAAGCTGCTGGTCTTCTGGGCCTCCTACATGAACCGGGATATCCAGCTCGATTATCCTTACTTCTGGTCCATCGTCAGCAGCATGGTGTTCTGGCCCTGGATTTTTCTGTTGCTGCGCAAATGCCGGCGGCAATTTTCCCTGTCGTGAATCTGTTTATGTCCCCCTTGCTTTATCTTGCTTCCGCCTCACCTCGCCGCCGTGAATTATTGTCCCAGTTGGCAGTACCCTTCGAGCTGGTATTGCCCCAGGTTGAAGAACGGCGCCGGCCCGGCGAGGCGGCGGCCGATTATGTGCAGCGCCTGGCCCGGGACAAGGCCACCGCCGGAGCGCTCATGGCGGCCGAGCCGCTGCCGGTGCTGGCCGGCGATACCATAGTGGTGCTGGATGGCGATGTGCTGGAGAAGCCGGTAGACAAGGCCGACGGTCTGGCCATGCTGCGACGATTGTCCGGCCGTCACCATCGGGTGATGACCGCCATGGCACTGGCCTGGCAAGGCCGGATCGAGGTGGTGTTGGTGACCACAGAAGTCAGTTTCCGGATGCTGAGCGACACGGATCTCGAGTGGTACTGGGCCAGTGGCGAGCCGACCGACAAAGCCGGTGGCTACGGTATTCAGGGGCTGGGCGGGCGCTTTGTTGAACGCATCAACGGCAGTTACAGCGCCGTGGTCGGATTGCCGCTGGTGGAAACCGAAGCCCTGCTGCGCCGGGGCGGGGTTTTGTCGGGCTGATACCCTTATCTGACTGTCATTCTGTGGTAGTTTAGAGATCATTTTATTCTCCTATGGCGGAACTGGCATGTCTGCAGAACTGATAATCAATATGACCCCCGCGGAAACCCGGGTGGCGCTGGTGGAAAACGGTATTCTGCAGGAAGTGCATGTAGAGCGTCAGGCCCGGCGCGGTATCGTCGGCAATATCTACAAAGGCAAGGTCAGTCGGGTGCTGCCCGGCATGCAGGCAGCCTTTGTCGATATTGGCGGTGAGCGAGCGGCATTTCTGCATGCCTCCGACATAGTGCCTCATACCGAATGTGTGGATACTAAGGAACAGGCCCATTTTCAGGCCGGCAATATCGCCGAACTGGTCCGCCAGGGGCAGGACATAGTGGTGCAGGTGGTCAAGGATCCTCTGGGCACCAAGGGCGCACGCCTGACCACGGATATCACCTTGCCGTCCCGTTACCTGGTGTTCATGCCCGGCAGCGCCTATGTGGGGGTCTCCCAGCGTATCGACTCGGAGCAGGAACGGGAGCGGCTCAAGCAGATAGTGGGCAGTTATGTCGACGAGCAGGGGGGCTATATTATCCGTACCGCCGCCGAAGGCATAGGCGAGACCGAGTTGTCGCAGGATGCGGCCTTTCTCAAGCGGCTGTGGCGCAAGATCCAGGAGCGGCGCGGCAAATATTCATCCTGCTCCATGCTGTATGAAGATCTGGGACTGGCCTGTCGCATCGTACGGGATTTTGTCGGTACCGAACTGGACCGGATCAGGGTCGACTCCCGCAGCACCTACGAGACCCTGTGCACCTTTGTCGAGGAGTTCGTGCCAGAGCTGTCCGGCAAGATAGAGTATTACCAGGGACGTTCGCCGATCTTCGATCTCTATGATGTGGAAAACGAGATTCAGCGGGCGCTGGATCGCAAGGTGGAACTCAAGTCCGGTGGTTATCTGATCATCGATCAGACCGAGGCCATGACCACGGTCGACATCAATACCGGTGCCTTCGTCGGCCACCGTAACCTCGAAGAAACCATCTTCAATACCAATACCGAAGCCACCCAGGCCATCGCCCGCCAGCTGCGGCTGCGCAACCTGGGCGGCATCATCATCATCGACTTCATCGATATGTACGATGAGGATCACAAGCGCCGGGTGCTGCATAGCCTGGGGCTGGCGCTGTCGAGGGACAGGGCCAAGACCAACGTCAACGGTTTTTCCCAGCTCGGGCTGGTGGAAATGACCCGCAAGCGCACCCGGGAAAGTCTGGAGCATGTGCTCTGCGGTGCCTGCCCCGAGTGCAATGGTCGGGCCCGTGTCAAGACGGTGGAAACCGTCTGTTACGAGATACTGCGCGAGATAACGCGGGTCAATAAGGCCTACGATGCCGACAAGTTCGTGGTCTATGCCGCCCTGGCGGTGGCTTCTGCGCTGCAGGAGGACGAGTCCCACATGCTGGCCGAACTGGAGGTGTTTATCGGCAAGCAGGTCAGGGTCAGCAGCGAGCCCCTGTATAACCAGGAACAGTTTGACGTGGTGATGATGTAGTGTCTGTGGTGCTCAGGCGGGGATTAAACTGGGCCTGGCTGTGTCTGGCGGCCACGGCGGTCCTACTGGCGGTGCTGGTGACCCTGTTGCGCTTCGGCTCGCCCTGGCTGGCCAGCACACAGCAGCAGTGGCTGGACCGGCTCTTGAGTGAGCAGCAGCTGACCCTGGAAGTGGGCCAGTTGGGTCTGGGCTGGCGGGATTACGGCCCGGTACTGGTGGTGAACGAGGTCAGCCTGCATCGCCCGGAGGGGCCGGCCATTACCCTGCGTCGCGCCCTGGTGAGCGTGCAGTTGTGGCAAAGTCTGCGTCAGTGGCATCCGGTGCTGAATGAACTCATTCTGGATGGCCTGCGTCTGCCCCTGAATCTGAGTGGCGGGGGCAAGGCCACTCAGGACACCGATTTGAGCTGGCTGCCCCAACTGGCGCTCGATGGGGTGGAACGCTTCTCTCTGCACGATGCCCTGCTGGTGGTGACCACATCGCAGCAGGACTTGTTCGAGCTGCACCTTCCTGCCCTGCGCTGGCAGAATGCGCCCGGCCTGCACCAGGGCCGGGGCCGCCTGGGCTTTGGTCCCGACATCGATCAGCAAGTGAGTGTCAGCAGCCGTTTCACCGGTCCGAGCGATCGGCTCGACGGCAGCATCTATCTGCAAGCCGATGGTGTCGATGCCTCCGCCATGCTTTCCCGCATTCGCCCCGGGGAGCTGGACACGGATGCCGACCTCAATTTTGAGTTATGGCTGGAATGGCAGCAGGGACAGCTTAGCGCCGGGGTGCTTGAGCTGGGGGCAAACCGGCTGAGCTGGGGTGATGATCATCAGGTGTCGGTTGATGGTGGCCGGATGCAGTGGCAGCCGACCGAAGCCGGCTGGCAGCTGGCCAGCAGCCATATCGACATCAGCGTCGACGGAGATGCCTGGCCGAGCTGGCATCTTCAGCTGGACAGGCAGCAGGAGCGGCTGCATGGTTATCTGGATCGGCTGACCTTTACCGACCTGGCTCTGCTGGCCCAGTGGGGCGAAAGTTTCTGGCCGGCCACCGCCCGCCAGTTGGCGGGCATTGTTCCCCGGGGCCACCTGACCAATCTCTATTTTTCCTCCTCCGCTGCCGGTGATGACTGGCGCTGGCGGGGCTCGCTGGAAGATGTCAGTACCAGCGCCTTCGAATGGACACCGCAGACCCGGGGCCTCAATGGTCATTTTCTTCTTGCCGCCGACCACGGCCATCTGAGCCTCGAACAGCAAGAGGCGGCCGACTGGGTCTATGACGGTGCCTTCCGCGAGCCCTGGCCGATGCAGCGATTGTCGACCGGATTGCGCTGGCAGAGGCAGTCGGACGGCTGGCTGTTGTGGAGCGATGAACTGGCGGTGAACACCGCCGATCTGGCGCTGCAGGGCTGGTTCAGCCTGCAGTTGCCGAACCGGGGAGCGCCTCTGCTCAGTACCTCGGCGCGGGTCGATGTATTGCGGGCCGAGCGGGCCTTCAGTTATTTCCCCGAGCCGCTGATGGGCGCGCCGCTGGTGGACTATCTGCAGGGGGCCATTCGTGGCGGCCAGGCCGATGGCGCCGAGGTGCTTTGGTACGGACGCCTCAACGGTTTTCCCTATCAAGATGGCAGCGGTATTTTTCAGGCCCGGGTTCCGCTGCGCCAGGCCGAGTTTCGCTTCGACCCTCACTGGTTGCCCCTGACAGATCTCAGCCTGGATCTGCTGTTTGAAAATGATGGACTCTATATGCAGGGCCCAAGCGGGCGGCTGGGCGCGGTGGCGGCCAGCACCATTGATGCCCGCATAGTGCCGCTGAACAAGGCGGCCAAGCTGCAGCTTAGTGCCGATATTGCAGGAGAAGGCGAGGCGGTTACCGCCTATCTGCAGGATTCTCCCCTGGCGTCCTCGGTAGGCACCACCCTGGAGCAGGTGCAGGTGACAGGCCCGCTGAAGGCCCGGCTGGCGCTGGACATCCCGTTGCACGGCGGGGCGGTGGCGGTCGATGGCCAGGTTGACTTTGCGCACAACCGGGTGCGAGTCAAACCGCTGGATCTGCCGCTCAGCGAGGTCGGCGGGCGCCTGCTGTTCGATGAGCGACAAACCCGGTTCGAAGGCATGCAGGCCAACTGGAACGGACAACCGCTGTGGCTGGATTACCGCGGGCAGCAGACCACCGACGGCTACGAAGTGGGCATCGACATGCGGGGCCAACTGCAGGCTGCCGAACTGGCAAAGGCCTATCCGCCGCTGCAGGGGCTTGGCGGCGTGGCCGACTGGCGCGGCAAACTCGAGCTGACGCTGGCGGAGCGGGGCGAGCTTGACTATCGCTTCGAGGCCGACTCGGCGCTGCAAGGGCTGGCCAGCCGTTTGCCGCCACCATTGAACAAGGCCGGCAAACAACCCTGGCCCAGCCACCTCGAACTGAGTGGCGATGGACGGCAGGCGCGGATTGAGCTGACCCTGGGGGAACATATTCGGGGGCTGGCCGGGCTGGGGTTCGGGTCGGACGGCGCCAAGGTGCAGCGGCTGTGGCTGTCGGCCGGGGCAGGTGCACAGCCGCAATTGCCCCGGGCACCGCTGGATATAGCGGTGCGGGTGCCGGACTTGCCGCTGGATGACTGGCTGGCGTTGTTGAAGGACTGGCAATCATCTTCCGTTCGGGCAGACGCCTTGCCGAGAGATGCCATGCCCCGGCTGGCGTGGCCGATGCCCTACCGGGTGTCGGTGCAGGCCAGTCGGGCAAAACTCTGGCAACAACCGCTGAATCAGCTTCGCTTGTCGGTCGGCTCGGCGGAGGGACAGCGACGGCAGTTGAGCGTGACCGCCGAACAGGCGGATGGCACCCTGAGCTGGGGTGGCACTCGGCCACTGCAGGCGTATTTCAAGCGGCTCTGGCTGACACAGGATTCGACTGCTGCAGGCTCTGTAGCAAGAGGAGAGCCGGCTGAGGCGCAGGAGGCGTTGCAACCCGGGCAAGTGCCGGCGGTGCAATTTCGCTGTGACGATTGCCGCTGGCAGAAGCTGGCGTTGGGCAAGGTGGCCTTCGAGTTGCGTCCCCAGCCCGAACAGAATGGAGTACAACTGACCAGCCTGAGCCTGGATGGCCCGCTGCTGCAGGCCAGGGCCCATGGTCAGTGGTTGCAACATCATAGCGGTAATCTGAGTCGTCTGGAGTGGCAGAGCAGCACACCATCCTTGCAGCGGTTGTGGCAGGGGCTGGACAAGGAGTCGCCGTTCAGCGAAACCCCGGCCCGCCTGGAAGGACAACTGCGCTGGCTGGATGTGCCCTGGCGGCCGGACCTGTCCAGCCTGAACGGTCGGCTCGCCGCCGATACCGACGCCGGTGTTCTGCGTGAAGTGAATGACAGGGGCGCCGGTCTCCTGTCGGTACTGAGCATGGAGTCGGTATTACGTCGGCTGCGGCTGGATTTTCGAGACGTGTTCGAGCAGGGCTTCTATTTTGACCGTATCGGCGCCAGCGGCGAGCTGCACAACGGGGTGCTGCAGAGCGACGACTTGGTCCTGGATGGTGCCGCCGGAAATCTGCGCGGCAGCGGCCTGGTGGATCTGGCGGCGGAGCGGCTCGATTACCGGCTGGAGTTTACCCCGAACCTGACCGGTAACCTGCCGGTGCTGGCGGCCTTTGCGGTTACCCCGGTGACCGGACTTTATGTCTTGGCGCTGTCCAAGGTACTGGGTCCGGTGGTGGATGTGTTCACCCGCATCCGCTATCGGATAGACGGCCCTCTGGAGCAGCCAAAAGTGACCGAGTTGGGACGGGAGCAGAAACGGGTCACGGTGCCCGGTAATAAATAAGGAGTATGCCATGGAACTGGTAGCGATACAGATAACGGCCGGGCCAGACTGGCCGGAGAACCGGGCCAGGCTGGAAACCTGGCTGCGGCAACTGCCACCGACTCGTCCGCTGCTGGTGCAGTTGCCGGAAAATGCCGTGGTGTTCGGTAGCAGGGAGGCGGCGTGGCAACTGGCCGAGTCACTGGGCGAAGGCCCAATACAGGGCCAGTTCAGCCGGTGGGCGCGCGAACGGGGCATCTGGCTGCTGGTTGGCTCCATGCCGACCCGTATCGAGGGCAGCGAACGACTTCACGCCACCAGCCTGGTCTATAACGAGCAGGGCGAGCGGGTCGGTCATTACCACAAGCTGCACCTGTTCGACGTGGATGTCGCCGATGGTCACGGCCGTTACCGGGAGTCGGCCACCTATGCGCCCGGCGACGAACTTTGTGTGGTAGACAGTCCCTTCGGGCGTCTGGGGCTGTCTATCTGTTATGATTTACGTTTTCCCGAGTTATACCGGGCGTTGCGTGAACGAGGCGCCGAGATCCTGATGGTGCCGGCGGCCTTTACCCGGGTCACAGGGCTGGCGCACTGGCTGCCATTGCTGCAGGCCCGCGCCATCGAAAACCAGTGTTATGTGTTGGCGGCGGGCCTCTATGGAGAACAGGGCGAGCGGCAGACCTGGGGCCATTCGGTTATCCTCGACCCATGGGGAGAGATCCAGGCTTGTCTGCCCAAGGGAGAAGGGCTTGTCGTTGCCCCGCTGGAACCCGAACGACTGGCCCGCATCCGCCGTCAGATGCCGGTTGCACAACATGCCCGCCTGAGCGCGGTTTGGAGAAACAAGCATGAGTATTGAACAGATTAACCGCAGCCTGCTGATCCCGAACGAACTGGATATGGCGCTGCTGGATGCCCAGCTGGCTCGACTGAGCCGGCATCAGATCGATTTTGCCGATCTGTATTTTCAGAACAGTGTGCACGAGTCCTGGGTGCTGGAAGATGGCATCGTCAAGGACGGCAGCTATAACATAGAGCAGGGCGTGGGCGTGCGGGCGGTCAGCGGTGAAAAGACCGGTTTCGCCTATTCCGATGAATTGACGGCCACGGCGCTGGATCAGGCGGTGAGCGCCGCTCGCGGCATCGCCGAGCAGGGCGGCGATGGTCGCTTCCAGATTGGTCGCGAACGGGCCATTACACCTCGCTATCTTGGTGTTAATCCGCTCGACAGCCTGAGCAGGGAGCAGAAAATTGCCCTGTTACAGCAGATGGATGCCTTCGCCCGCAGCCTGGATCCGGCGGTAACCCAGGTGATCGCCTCCATTTCCGGTGTGTATGAAGAGATACTGGTGCTGGCTACCGACGGTACCCTGGCGACCGATCTGCGCCCCCTGGTGCGACTGAACTGTTCGGTACTGGTGGAGCGTAAGGGGCGGCGTGAACGGGGTGGCAGCGGCGGTGGCGGCCGGGTCGGTTACGACTATTTTCTGGAAGAGCTGGATGGCCAGCCCAGGGCCATGAGCTATGTGAAGGAGGCGGTGCGTCAGGCGCTGGTCAACCTGGAAGCGATAGACGCACCGGCCGGCACCATGCCGGTGGTACTGGGCGCCGGCTGGCCCGGTGTCTTGCTGCACGAGGCCGTGGGTCACGGCCTGGAAGGTGATTTCAACCGCAAGGGCTCGTCCGCCTATGCCGGCCGCATCGGCGAGCAGGTCGCTTCCAGCCTGTGTACCATAGTGGATGACGGTACTCTGGCCAATCGTCGCGGCTCGCTGACCATCGACGATGAAGGCACCGAAAGCTCATATAACGTATTGATCGAAAACGGCATCCTCAAGGGCTACATGCAGGATAAACTCAATGCCCGTCTGATGGGCATGGCGCCGACCGGCAACGGTCGGCGGGAGTCTTACGCTCACCTGCCGATGCCGCGCATGACCAACACCTATATGTTACCGGGTGAGACACCGCCGGAAGAGATCATTCAGAGCGTAAAGAAGGGGATCTATGCCCCTAACTTTGGCGGTGGACAGGTGGATATTACTTCCGGTCGTTTCGTGTTTTCCGCCTCCGAGGCCTATCTCATCGAAGACGGCAAATTAACTGCACCAATCAAGGGCGCCACCCTGATTGGCAACGGCCCCGAGGCCATGAGTCAGGTGTCCATGGTGGGCAACGATCTGGCGCTGGATGCGGGTGTGGGCGTCTGTGGCAAGGATGGCCAGAGCGTACCGGTCGGGGTCGGTCAGCCGACGCTCAAGCTGGATCGGATGACGGTGGGTGGTACTCAGTAAAAAACTGTCTGATTATCAACCATGGGTTAACAGTTTTTTTCTGTGCGATCCGGGGGCGAGGCGAGGTCTAATGGGTGCTGATCCACGTAAAGGCGTGGCAGCAACCGGGAGGCCATAATGATGAAAACATTGCTATCGATAGCTTTTGCCTCTGCTCTTGGGTTGATGTTAATGCCGGCTCAGGCCGGTTCGGTGCTGAATGTGCAGCAGCCTGTAGTGCAGGAAATGGCGAGCAAGGGCGACGGTGTTGATGCCCGTGAATGTGCCATGAGGAAGAAAATGGGTAAAAAACCGGCGGGTATGTGCTTTTAACCGTCGAATGAGCCTGTAAATAACAACGGGAGCCCAGGCTCCCGTTATGCTGTCTGGCTTCTCGCTACTTCGTCGTCATGGCTGCCCGGTTATGATTGCCTGGTCATGATTAAGAGGCGTCGGATCCCAGGTTCAGCTTCAGGTACTGGAACAGTTCGCGGTAGCCCTGGGGCGGCAGGCCGGCGGCCAGTTCCTTGCGAGCCTGGCGAGCCAGCTGACGCAGTTTTTGCCGGTCCAGGTTACGGTGTTCCGCCAGTAGCGCGTTCACCCCCTTGTCGCCTTCCTTGACCAGGCGGTCACGCCATAATTCCAGCTTGTGGAATTGTGCGTTGGCCACGGCACTCTTGTGCTCGAAGCCCGCCAGTGCCTTCTGAATATCGGTGACGTCCCGGGTGCGCATCAGCTTGCCGATATAGGACATGTGCCGGCGCAGACCCTCCCGCTTGTTATGGAGTCGGTGTGCCAGCTCTATGGCTTCCAGTAAATCCTCGTCCAATGGCACCTTGGCCAATTCATAGGGTTGAAGCTTGACCAGTGACTCACCCAGTTTCTGCAGGGCGCGGCTTTCCCTTTTCATCTCACTTTTACTGACCCATTCGATTTCATCATCGTGCCCGGTGGGATCGTCATGCTGGCTCATAGTTTTTCCGTCTCAATTAACATTTACATATATATTACCAGCTTCTCCCAAGGCGCGCAGGGGTCTGTTATGCTAACTCCAAACTGAGCCAGCGATGTTAATCATGACCCCAGCAGAAATTCAAACCGAACAGCGCCAGCTAGAGCTGGCCGTAGAACAGGCCCTCGACAGCGCCAAACGACTGGGCGCAGACAGCGCCGAAGTATCGATCAGCAAGCAGACCGGGCTTTCGGTCAATACCCGTAACGGTGAACTGGAAAATATCGAGTTCAACAAGGACGGCGCCTTGGGCATTGCCGTCTATCGGGATGGCCGCAAGGGCTCTGCCTCCACCTCGGATCTGCGGCCTGACGCCATCGCCCGCACCGTGGCGGCGGCGCTGGATATTTCCCGTTACACCACAGCCGATCCCTTCGCCGGTATCGCCGATGCCAATGCACTGGCCTGGGATGCGCCCGAACTTGAGTTGTGCTTCCCTCAGGCGCTTGAGCCCGCCGATGGTATCGAACTGGCACTGCGCTGCGAACAACAGGCGCTGGGCCGGGATCCCCGCATCAAGCAGTCGGACGGTGCCAGTTTCTCCAGTAACCTGGGCATCAAGGTCTACGGCAACAGCCACGGCTTCATCAAGGGTTACGCAGGCAGCCGCTTCGGCATGAGCTGTGTGCTGATCGGCGAGCAGGACGGCGACATGCAGCGGGAATACGGTTATACCTCGGCACGCAGCTTCGAGGATCTCTGGACTCCCGAGCAGGTGGCGGACGAAGCGGTCAGTCGTACCCTTGGCCGGCTGGGGGGGCGCAAAATCGACACCACCCGGGCGCCGGTGCTGTTTCATCCGGACGTGGCCGCCAGCCTGTTCGGTCATCTGGTGATGGCCATCAGCGGTGGCAATCTGTATCGTCAATCGTCATTCCTGCTCGACGCCCTGGGCGAGCGGGTGTTCCCCGACTGGTTCGACATTCACGAGCAGCCGCACCTGCACAAGGGGTTGGCCAGTTCACCGTTCGATAACGAAGGCGTGCGCACTCACGAGCGTCATATCATCGAAAACGGTGAGCTGAAAACTTATCTGCTGACCAGCTATTCGGCGCGCAAGCTTGGCATGGAACTGACCGGCCACGCCGGTGGCATTCACAACTGGACGGTGGCGGACAGCGGCCACAGCCTGGAACAGTTGATGAAGATGATGGGCACCGGCCTGCTGGTGACCGAGATGATGGGGCAGGGGGTGAATATCGTCACCGGCGACTATTCCCGCGGCGCGGCCGGTTTCTGGGTGGAAAACGGCGAAATCGCCTATCCGGTGGAAGAGATCACCATCGCCGGTAATCTGAAAGAGATGTTTGCGGGCATTCAGGCCATCGGCACCGACGTGGAAACCCGCTCCAGTCTGCAGACTGGCTCGGTACTGATCGGCGAGATGAAAATCGCCGGACAATAAGAGCTGTAAGCGATAAGCCCGCCTCTTAGTCACAAGCTTTTGTTGATTTCTGGTGACAAGTGACTGTAGAAAATCGGACAAAGGGCCGCTCCGCCGACACGCTGCAAGCACATCCCTGTAGGCTCAGCCGACCGTCAAATGCCATGGATGGCATTTGCTGAGCGTCACAGGGATGTGCTTGCAGCGTGTCGGAGGAGGCAACCCTGTTGCCTCTTTATTCCATACGTTGATTCGTGAACAGGCCATAAGCTGTCAGCTGTAAGAAGGGCCGCGCATGCGGCCCTTGGTGTATTCTGCAGGCCATACTGGCTCTGAAGGCGTGGCGTTGTTGTATCGGTCAACACCGTGCGGCTTAAAGCTGATAGCTGACCGCTATACAGCTTTAATTCAGTGCAGCAGGATCAGGGTCGAGAGACCCAGGAAGGAGAACAGGCCGACGATATCGGTGATGGTGGTCAAGGCCATGGAGCCGGCCAGCGCCGGGTCGATATTAAGCTTGCGCATCACCAGCGGGATGGCCGCACCGGCCAGGCCCGCGACCGACAGGTTGATGAACATGGCGGTGGCCAGCACCAGGCCTATCTCCCAGCTGCCTTTCCACAGACTCACCACTATCGCCACCATCACCGCCCACAAGAGGCCGTTGAACAGCCCCACCAGTGCTTCCTTGGTCAGCAGCCAGCGGGCGTTGCTGTCACCGATATGGCCCACGGCCATGCCGCGGATCACCAGCGCCAGGGTCTGATTGCCGGCGATACCGCCCATGGAGGGCACTATGGTCATCAGAATGGCCAGGGTGGCCAGCTGTGACAGGGTTTCTTCGAACATGTTGGACACGCTGGCGGCGAGCAGGGCCGAGCCCAGGTTGACGGTAAGCCAGATGGAGCGACGGCGGGCGCTGGTCAGTACCGGCGCGAAGGTATCTTCGTCATCGTCCATCTTGGCCATACCCATCATCGAGTGCTCGCCCTCTTCACGGATGATGTCCACCACGTCATCGATGGTGATACGGCCCAGCAACCGGTAGTCGTCATCGACCACCGGGGCCGACAGCCAGTCGTGGCGCTCGAACAGGTTGGCTACCTCGGTATCACTCATGGTCAACGGTATGGCTTCCACCTGGGTGTCCATGGCGTCGTCGACCCTGGTGGCCGGATCCTGCACCACCAGGCTGGCGAGGGAGATATCGCCCAGCAGCCGGTTATGTTGATCCACCACATAGAGGGTATCGGTACCTTCCGGCAGTTCGGTGTGCAGGCGCAGGTAGCGCAGTACCACCTCGATGCTGACATCGGCACGCAGGGTGATGAATTCGGTATTCATGATGGAGCCGGCGGTGTCTTCCGGATACGACAGCGCCTGTTGTGCCCGCTGCCGGTCCTGCTCGTCCATCTGGGTGAGCACCTGATTGAACAGCTGTTCGGGCAGATCCCGCAGTACATAGGCCAGATCGTCCGACTCCATGTCTTCCAGTGCGGCGGCCAGCTTTTCCGGAGCCATCAGTCGGATAATGCCGTCCCTGACTTCTTCCGACAGCTCTTCCAGGATCTCGCCGTATTCATCCGGGTCGATCAGTTGCCACAAGACCTTGCGGCTGGGGGAGGGAGAGGATTCCAGCAGCCAGGCGACGTCGCCTGGGCGCATCTGCTGCAGCATGCGACGGACGTGCACGAACATGCCGCCGTTCAGCGCCTGGGTGATGGTATCCAGCTGATCCGGCGTCCTTGGTTTCTCGATTGATTCTGTCATCCGGGCTTCAGGCCTCTGCGCGGAACGGGGATAGGAGAATTATTCTGATTCGTTGAAACGATCGGCGACCAGGCGGGACACGGCATTCATGGCCGCTTCTGCATCCGGCCCTTCGGCGACGACGCGAATGGCGTGCCCCTGGGCGGTTTCCAGCATCAGCAGGCCCATGACGCTGTTGGCCGGGGCTTGTTTTTCCTGATTGCAGACGGTGACGGTGGCATCGAATTGTTGCGTCAACTGCACCAGCTGAATGGCGGCTCGGGCATGGAGACCGAGCTTGTTGACGATTTTCAGATCCCGCTCAATTCTTGTCATGGTGTTTTTCCAGAGTGCGGTGGCGCAGCTGCACGCTTTTCCCCATCTGCCGGAACACCCGCGCAAGCTGCTCGACGATATAAACGGATCTGTGTTTGCCGCCGGTACAGCCGATGGCGACGGTCACGTAGCTGCGGTTGTTGCGTTCCAGGTGTGGCATCCAGGTGACCAGCAGGTTTTCAATCTGCCACAGGTATTTGGTGACCTCGGGCTGGCTGTTCAGGTAGCCGGCGACCGGTTCGTCCTGGCCGGTAAAAGGCCTCAGTTCCGCTATCCAGTGAGGATTGGGCAGGAAGCGGGCATCGAATACGAAATCCGCATCCTGAGAGATACCGTATTTGTAACCGAAGGACTCGAACACCCAGTTCAGCTCGCGTTCCTTCTTGCCGAGAATGCGCGCGCGGATAATTTCGCTCAGATCGTGAATACTGAGATCGGAGGTATCGATACGCAGATCGGCGGCGGAAGACAGGGGCGACAGCAGGTGGGTTTCCTGACGGATGGCTTCGTCCAGGGTCAGGCTGAGACGAGACAGGGGATGCAGCCGGCGGGTGTCGCCGAAGCGGCGAATAAGGGCGGCGTTGTCTGCATCGATGAAGATGCTGGACAGGCTGACTCCTTCCATGGCGCTAACTTCGGCCAGGCAGGCCTCCAGTTTGTCGGCACCGTCGGGCAGGTTGCGTACATCGATACTGACCGCCACCTCGCCGGGCTTGCGTCGACGCATCTGTACCAGCTCGGGCAGCAGCTCGACGGGGAGATTATCGACACAGTAATAGCCCAGATCCTCAAGCACACGCAGGGCTACGGTTTTCCCCGAGCCCGAACGGCCACTGACGATCACCAACTGCATATTGCTCTCCTCAGGAAGAAACCATGATGTTATAGAGCTCGTCATCGCTGCCGGCCTGGCGCAACTGCTTGCAGACCTGCTTGTTACTGAGCTTTTCGGCAATCAATGACAGCGTCTTGAGATGCTGTTTACACTCCTGCTCCGGTACCAGCAGGGCGAACACCAGGCCAACCGGCTGATTGTCGATGGCATCGAACTCTACCGGTTCGGCAAAGGTGAGTAAAACCGCCGTCGCCCGGTTGTCATCGCTGATACGACCATGAGGAATGGCGATACCGTTACCGATACCGGTGCTACCCATTTTTTCCCGGGCCAGCAGGCAGTCAAACAGCTGCTGACTGCTGATGTTGAGGTGCAGGGCGGCCAGCTCGCTGATGATTTCCAGCGCACGTTTTTTGCTCGTGCAGGGGACTGCACTGCGGGTGCAGCCCCTGCTCAGTATGTCGGCGACTTCCATGGTTATTTTTGCTTGAGCTTCTCTTTGTGTTTGATTATTTGGCGATCGAGCTTGTCGATCAAGCCATCGAGGGCGGCGTACATATCGTCATGTTGAGAGTTGGCAAAGATTTCGCCGCCGCTGAGGTGGATTTTAGCTTCGGCAACCTGCTGCAATTTTTCGAGTGTGAGGACGACGTGTACATTGGTAATGTTGTCGAAATGACGCTCCAGTCGGGAAAACTTGCTGTTCACATAGTCACGCAGGGAGTCCGTGATGTCTACATGGTGTCCAGTCAGATTTATTTGCATATCGTCTTCCTTCTAGGTCTGCCTTTACATCAGGCGTTTACGCTGATTGGAAGGGGGGATGGCCAGCGATTCCCTGTACTTGGCGATGGTCCGCCTGGCCACCTGTATCCCCTGTTCGGCCAGCAGCTGGGCAATTTTGCTGTCGCTCAGTGGCTTGGCCGGGTTTTCCGCACCGACCAGTTTCCTGATCAGGGCACGAATTGCCGTCGACGAACATTCTCCACCATCATCGGTACCCACATGGCTGGAGAAAAAATACTTCAGTTCAAACACCCCTCTGGGGGTATGCATGAATTTCTGGGTGGTGACCCGGGAGATGGTGGATTCGTGCATTTCCACCGCCTCGGCCACATCATTCAGCACCATCGGCTTCATGGCCTCGGGCCCATACTCAAAGAATGCCTGTTGTTGTTCCACAATACAATTGGCAACCTTGAGCAGGGTCTCATTTCGACTCTCGAGACTCTTGATAAACCACTTGGCGTCCTGCAAGTGGTTGCGGATAAACTGGCCGTCTTCGCTGTTTCTGGGTTGGCGGGCCATGGCGGCATAGGTCTGGTTCAGCCTGACCTTGGGCATGGCTTCCGGGTTGAGTTCGGCGACCCAGCCACCCTGTCGCTTGGTGACCACCACGTCCGGAATCACATATTCGGAGCTGCTCTGAAGCACGCTGTTACCCGGTCTGGGCTCCAGCTGCTGGATCAGGGACAGTACTTCCCTGAGCTCTTCTTCTTTCAGTCTGGTCTTGCGTTGCAGGCTGCGGTAGTCCCGGGTGCCGAGCAGATCCATGTGCCGGTCAATGACGAGACGGGCCTCGTTCAGCCAGGGAGTGTCGGCGGGAAAAGGGTCCAGCTGAATGCGCAGGCATTCCTGCACGCTGCGGGCGGCGACGCCGATAGGGTCGAAATGCTGGATGCGCTTCAGCACCGCCTCCACTTCATCTGCTTCTATCTCCTGTTCGCCGCCGGAGACGGCGGTGAGGATATCCTCCAGACCCTGAGTCAGGTAGCCGGCATCATCGATGGCGTCGATAATGGCCAGTGCTATGGCCTGATCGGTCTCGCTGAAAGGGGTCAGTTGCATCTGCCACAGCAGGTAATCCTGCAGCGTTTCCGTGGTTTCTCCCTGGTAGACGGTATCCTCCATGCCTTCGGGAAGGCCGCCGTTCCCGGCGCTGCCGGTTGAGGTGGTATAGATATCGTCCCAGTGGGTGTCCATCGGCAGTTCGTCGGACAGCTGATTCTGCTCCATGGCGGTATCGGCGGCCATCTGCTCGTCGTTGCCGCCGTCGGCCACCTCGATGCTGTCCGGCTCTTCCTGTTCCAGCAGGGGGTTGCTTTCCAGGGCCAGCTGAATTTCCTGTTGCAGTTCCAGGCTCGACAGTTGCAGCAGACGAATGGCCTGTTGCAACTGGGGGGTCATGGTCAGCTGCTGTCCCATACGTAACTGAAGAGTTGGCTTCATCGTTGGTAAAGTCCTTCTATATCAACCGCATGGGGCTCCAGCGGGTCAGCTTAGAGGCTGAATTGTTCACCCAGATAGACTTTCTTGACCTGCTCGTTCGCGAGGATTTCGGCCGGGGTGCCGGCGGCGATACGATGACCATGACTGACAATGTAGGCCCGCTCGCAGACGTCCAGCGTCTCGCGCACGTTGTGATCGGTGATCAGCACCCCCAGGCCTCTATCGCGCAGGTGCAGAATGATTTTCTTGATGTCGATTACCGAGATGGGATCGACTCCGGCGAAGGGTTCATCCAGCAGTATGAAGCGCGGATCGGCCGCCAGTGCGCGGGCAATTTCCACCCGTCGGCGTTCACCACCTGACAGACTCATACCGGCACTGTCGCGGATATGGGTGATATTGAACTCTTCCAGCAGCTGCTCCATTTTCTCGTCGCGGCCGGCGGCGTCCAGATCCTTGCGGGTTTCGAGTACCGCCATTAAGTTGTCGGCTACGCTCAGACGCCGAAAAATGGAGGCTTCCTGGGGCAGATAACCGATACCGGCGCGGGCTCGCACATGCATCGGCTGATAGCTGATGTCCTGCTCGTCGATGGTGATGCTGCCGGCGTCGCGCTGTACCAGGCCCACTATCATGTAGAAAGAGGTGGTCTTGCCGGCCCCGTTGGGGCCGAGCAGGCCGACGATCTGGCCGGTATTGACGGTCAGGCTGACATCGGCCACTACCTGACGGCCCTTGTAACTCTTCTGCAGCCCGCGGGCTTTCAGTGTTGCCATGATCAGTTCTGTATCTCTTTTTTATTCATGTCCTGCAGCTGTTCAGGCAGAAAAATGGTGGTAACGCGGTCTGCTCCACCCTGGCTTTCGGCTTCCATCTGTTCCTTGTCGATATGGTAGCGAATACGATAGCCGGTCACGATATTGTCGTTCTGCTTCAGCTTCGCCTCCTTCAATAGGGTGAGGGTGCGTGCCTTCATATCGTAGTGGATCTCCCGGGCCTCGGCCTTGACCGGCTGGCCGTTGTCCAGCACCTGGTAGTAGGTGGCTGGCGCGCCGTGGGCGGTCATCGATTGCAGACCCTGTTCGGTGCGGATCACCACCAGTCTGTCGGCTCGCACATCCATGGTGCCCTGTTTGACCACGACCCGCTCGCTGAAGGTCACCTTGTTGTCGGCCAGCTCCACCAGCTGGCGACCGGCATCTATGGTTACCGGCTGGCTGAAATCAGCCTCTTTGGCCTCGGCCAGGCTCAGGCTCAGGGCCAGCAGGCCGCCGATGCTAAGGAGTAAAGTAGGTTGCCCGGGTTTCATGCAGTAATTCCACTGTTTGTTGATCAAGCTTGCCCAACAGCCCCTGGCCCTGGGCCCGGAAAGTTGGGCTGTTCAGCTGTACATCCCGGTTGGAACGCAGCTGGTTTTTAATAAAATCCAGTTCCAGGTATTCGGTGGTCAGGGTTTTCACCAGGGCATCGGGTTGCAGCCCCCGGCCGACCACGGTGCCGTTCAATACCGCGTTATCGTTGGTATTGATCATGCCCTCATCACCGCTCAACTGCCATTGGGGCTGGCCATCGGGCGAATAAAGCAAGATAACAGGTTTTTCCATCAGGGTCATGGCCAGCGGCTCGTAGTACTCCGCATATTCAGCATCCAGTCCGCGGTAGGGCAGACCCAGCTGGTTGTACTGCACGCTGCTCAGGTTTTTGGCGATAAAGTCTGGCTGATAATCCTGCTGGTTGACGGGGGCGTCGGTGACCGGCCTGAACCACTGCCAGCAGACAAGGGCGACCAGGAAGAGGCCGCCAAACCACCAGGTTTGGCGGCTCACAGGCTCATGCCCCTGGCCTGTTCCAGCTCGCCCCGGGCGTCGAGCAGCAGATCGCAGAGCTCGCGCACTGCGCCTCGGCCGCCCTCGATGCGGGTAATATAATCGGCCTGCCGTAGTACCAGCGGATGAGCATCGGCCACAGCTACACCCAGACCGCAGTCCAGCATCACCGGCAAATCGACCACATCGTCGCCGATATAGGCGACCTGCTCCGGCCTCAGCTTGAGGGTCTCCAGCAGGGCCCGATAGCTGTGAATCTTGTCGCTCTGGCCCTGATAGACGTGGGTGACCCCGAGCGAGGCCATGCGTTCGCTGACGATGCGGGAGTTGCGGCCTGTGATCACCGCCACCTGGATGCCGGCGTTGAGCAGCGCCTTGATACCGAAACCGTCTTTGGTGCAAAAGCTCTTGTATTCTTCACCCTGGTTGCCGAGATAGATCAGGCCGTCGGACAGCACGCCGTCCACATCGCAGATCAGCAGTGTTATGTCGGCCATCCGTCGCCAGATGTCGCTGGTTACCGGACCGTAAAGGCTTGCTTGTTCCATCAGATCACCCCCGCTCGTAACAGGTCGTGCATATTGAAGGCGCCCACCGGGTGCTGTTGTTCATCTACCACCAGCAGGCCGCTTATTTTCTTCTCTTCCATCAGTTTGACCGCTTCCGCCACCAGCATATTGGCGTGCGCCGTGGTGCAGCTGCGGGTCATGACCTGGCCGATGGAAGTGTGGTGTAGATCGATTTTATGATCCAGGGTGCGGCGCAGATCACCATCGGTATAGATTCCCACCAGTTTCTGCTGGTCATCGACCACGGCGGTAAAGCCCAGGCCGGTACGGCCAATTTCCAGCAGCGCGTCGATAATCAGCGTATCGAGCCCGACCCGGGGCACGAGTTCATCTCTGTGCATGACATCACCTACTCGCAGCAGCAGGCGTTTGCCCAGGGCACCGCCGGGGTGACTGAGCGCAAAATCATCGGCAGTAAAGCCGCGGGCTTCCAGCAGGGACACGGCCAGGGCATCGCCCATGACCAGGGCGGCGGTGGTGCTGGCGGTCGGGGCCAGGCCGAGCGGGCAGGCTTCCTGCTCTACCCGGGTGCACAGATGTACACTGGCTTCTCGTGCCATGGTGGAGGCGGGGTTGCCGGTCAGGCAGATCAACGACAGTCCTCGGCGCTTTAGCACCGGCAGCAGTGAAATGATTTCGCTGCTCTCACCGGAGTTGGACAGGGCCAGCACCACATCGTCCTTGCCTATCATGCCGAGATCCCCATGACTGGCCTCACCCGGATGTACGAAAAAGGCGGGGGTGCCGGTACTGGCCAGGGTAGCGGCAATCTTGTGGGCGATGTGCCCGGATTTACCCATGCCGGTCACGATGACTTTCCCCGGGCACTGGAACATCAGCCGGCAGGCATGATTGAACGCCTGATCCAGATATTGATAAAGGCCGTCGATGGCCGCCTTTTCAATATCCAGCACCTGCTTGGCGGTTTTCCGATAATCAAATTCTGCAGTCATAGCTTTCTCCACACCTTAGGCGGCGCCATTATAGAAAAGCTTGTGCCGATTAGCGACCGATGTAATGAAAACTGTAGGGGGCGGGGTATGGCCCCTTTCTTGTCTCCTTGTATGGGGCAAGAGGACAGGGAGTGGCGCACCGGCAAAGGAAAAACGGCCGGCGTGTTGCCCATCCTGCGGGGAACTCATACAATTCCTTCTTTTCATTGGGGAATCAGTTTGAGCCAGAGCCTCGTAGAAATAAGGGATCTTTGCTTTAGCCATGGTGACCGGACCCTGTATGACAGGATCAATCTGCAGATCCCCAAAGGCAAGATTACCGCCATCATGGGTCCGAGTGGCATCGGCAAAACCACGCTGTTGCGACTCATCGGTGGTCAGATCAAGCCGAGTAGCGGCGATGTGCTGTTCGACGGCGAGTCGATCCCGAGTCTGGGTCGCTCACGTCTGTACCAGGTAAGGCGCCGCATGGGCATGCTGTTTCAGAGTGGCGCCCTGTTTACCGGCATGTCGGTGTTTGATAACGTGGCGTTCCCGCTGCGCGAGCACAGCGGCTTGCCGGAAGCCATGATTCGCACCCTGGTGATGATGAAACTGGAAGCGGTGGGATTACGCGGCGCGGCCCAACTGTTGCCATCCGAGCTGTCCGGCGGCATGGCGCGTCGGGCGGCACTGGCGCGTTCCATTGCACTGGATCCGGAGCTGATCATGTATGATGAGCCTTTTGCCGGCCAGGATCCCATCAGCATGGGGGTCTTGGTCAAATTGATATCCGAGTTGAACCGGGCCCAGGGGTTAACCTCTATTATCGTCACCCATGATGTGGACGAGGTGATGAATATTGCCGATTACGCCTATATTGTCGCCAATAAAAAGGTAATAGCGGCGGGTACCCCGGCCGAGCTGAAACAGAATACCGATGCCCAGGTGATCCAGTTTCTGCAGGGCCAGGCAGACGGTCCGGTGGCGTTTCATTATCCGGCACCTTCATTCAGGGAGTCGTTAGTCGATGTTGATTGATATGATAGGACGGCTCGGGCGTCAGGGTGTGGCCGGTATCACCGCCACTGGACGCGCCGGCTTCATGTTGTTGCATGCCCTGGTGGGCCGGCCTCAGCCGAAAAAACACTTTCCACTGCTGATACAGCAGCTAGAGGTTGTCGGCGTACAGTCGGTGGCCATCATACTGGTATCCGGACTCTTCATCGGCATGGTGCTGGCCCTGCAAGGCTACAACGTGCTGGTGGACTTCGGTGCCGAAGGTAGCCTGGGTCCGCTGGTCTCCTTGTCGTTGTTGCGGGAATTGGGGCCCGTGGTGACCGGTCTCCTGTTTGCCGGCCGGGCCGGTTCGGCACTGACCGCCGAGCTGGGCCTGATGAAGGCGACCGAGCAGCTCTCCAGCCTGGAGATGATGGGGATAGATCCCCTGCGCCGGGTCGTGGCCCCTCGGTTCTGGGCCGGTTTTATCAGCATGCCCTTGCTGGCGCTGATGTTCAGCCTGATTGGCATCTGGGGCGCCAAGCTGGTGGGTGTCGATTGGCTGGGCGTGGACGAAGGGGGCTTCTGGTCGGCGATGCAGGCGGCGGTCGACTGGCAGCAGGACATAATGCAGGGCGTGATCAAGAGCCTGGTATTTGCCCTGGTGGTGACCTGGATTGCCCTGTTCAACGGTTTCGATGCTCAGCCGACGGCGGCCGGGATCAGTCAGGCCACGACGCGTACCGTGGTTCATTCTTCTCTGGCGGTACTGGGGCTCGATTTCGCCCTCACCGCCGTCATGTTCGGGTAAATACTGATGAAATACAGCAAACTGGAATTCAGCGTCGGCTGCTTTATGCTGGCCGGCATCGGCGCCTTGCTGCTGCTGGCGTTCAAAGTCGCCGGTGTCAGCGTCAACGGCCAGGGAGAAAGCTATACCCTCTATGCCAAGTTCGATAATATCGGTGGTCTCAAGGTGAGATCGCCGGTCAAGGTGGGCGGCGTAGTGGTGGGAAGAGTCAGCCAGATAACTCTGGATCCCAAGGATCAGGTGCCGGTGGTAACCCTGACGGTCAGCCGCAACGCCGGTGAATTTGCCGAAAGCAGCACGGCGGCCATCCAGACTTCGGGTCTGCTTGGCGAACAGTATCTGGGGCTGAGCCCCGGCTTTGTCGATGAGGACATGGGCATCGGCATGCTCAAGGACGGCGATACCATAACGGACACCCAATCGGCACTGGTACTGGAAGAGCTGATCGGAAAGTTCATATATTCCATCGGCGACAAATAAGCCGAAGCCACTCCCGAGGAGCGAATGATGAAAAAATTACTGATGTCAGGCTTGTTGATACTGGCCGGACTCTGGGCCCCGCTGGCCGCGGCCGTCTCGCTATCGAACCCTTATGCACTGGTAAATGAAGTCGCCCAGAACACCTTCGATCGACTGAGCAGACAACAGGCAGAAATCAAGGCCAACCCGGAATACCTGCGCACCATAGTGCGGGAGGAAATGCTTCCGGCGGTGGACGTGCGTTTTTCCGCCTTTCGTGTGATCGGCAACCAGCTTAACAGCACGACTCCCGAGCAGCGGGATCGCTTCGTTGCCGCCTTCAGTGACTATCTGGTGGTGACCTATGCCGATGCGCTGGCGGCCTACAAGGAGCAGAAGCTTGACATAGGTACCGGTACCGTCGGCAAGGGCGAAAAACTGGTGTCGGTGCCGGTTTCGGTACTGGAGCCGAGCAAGCCGGCCATCAAACTGGAGTTCAAGTTGCGCAAGAACGGCCGTACCGGTGAGTGGCGAGTATTCGACATGGTGGCCGAGGGGATTAGCCTCTTGTCTGCCAAACAGGCCGAGCTGAGCGGTCTTATCCGTCAAAATGGCATCGACAAGGTCACTCTCCAGTTGCAGGCGCACACCCAAAAGCCGGTGACGCCGCTGGAAAGAACCCAATGAAACTCGAACGGGAGCTGACTCGGGATATGCTGCCGGCCTATTGGGCGGAGCGGAATATTCTGTTCGGTGCCGAGCGGGTGGATTTGAGCGGGCTGAAGCAGGTTGACTCGGTCGGTCTGGCCTTTCTGGTGCAATGGAGTCAGGCGCTGGCCGCCGGCAACAAGCAATTGACTCTGATATCACCCCCGACCAGCTTTTTTCCGCTGGCCGATTTATACGGCGTCAGTTCACTGTTTGAACTGGTCGACAATACTGCCGAGTGCTCAATATGAGCGGGAGCCAACATGGATCTGAATAACGAAGTGGAACGTTTACTGCGGCAGGCCCTGCCCCTGGACGAACTTTATATCAAAAGCGAAGGCAGCCATTTCGAGGTGATTGCGGTATCCGCCGACTTCACCGATATGAGCCGGCTCAAGCGGCAGCAGGCGATTAATGGCCCGCTGATGGAACTGATTGCCCAGAATACCATTCATGCGCTGACCGTGAAGACCTTTACTCCCGAGCAGTGGGTGCGGGAACGAAAATTTATTATGCCTTCCTGAGCAGGAACCGAAATGGATAAATTTAAAATTCAGGGACCTTGCCGGCTTGCCGGCGAGGTCACTATCTCCGGCGCCAAGAATGCCGCGCTGCCGATACTCTTTGGTACCTTGCTGTGTGATGAAGCGGTACATTTGTCTAACGTGCCCAAGCTGAAAGACGTGGATACCACCTTGCAGTTGCTGGCTTCGATGGGCCTCAAGATCCGCGAGCAGGATGGCGTTATCGTTATTTCCGGGGCGGTGAACAGCCATGTTGCGCCTTACGAGCTGGTACGCACCATGCGTGCCTCCATCCTGGCGCTGGGGCCTCTGGTGGCCCGTTTTGGCGAGGCCGATGTCTCTCTGCCGGGTGGCTGTGCCATCGGAGCTCGGCCGGTGAATCTGCATATTCATGGTCTTGAGCAGATGGGTGCCGAAATCAAGGTGGAAGACGGCTACATCAAGGCCCGGGTTGACGGCCGCCTGAAGGGGGCTCATATCCTGATGGACATGGTCAGCGTAACCGGTACCGAAAACCTGATGATGGCGGCGGTGCTGGCCGAGGGCCGTACCATCATCGAAAACGCCGCCCGCGAGCCGGAAGTGGTGGATCTGGCCAACTTCCTCAACGCGCTGGGCGCGAAAATTCAGGGTATCGGCCAGGACACGCTGATCATCGATGGCGTCGAGGCATTGCATGGCGGCGAGTATCGGGTTCAGCCCGATCGTATTGAAACCGGCACCTTCCTGGTTGGCGCGGCCGTTACCGGCGGTGACGTCACCTGCCGCAATACGGATCCGCATCTGCTGGAAGCGGTACTGGTCAAGCTCAAGGAGGCGGGTGCACTGGTGGAAACCGGTAAAGACTGGATCCGCCTGGACATGACGGAGCGGGTACTGAAGCCGGTGGATATCAAGACGGCGCCCTATCCGGCGTTTCCGACCGATATGCAGGCCCAGTTTACCGTGCTCAACGCGGTGGCCAAAGGGGTGGGGCGGGTGACCGAAACCATCTTCGAAAACCGCTTCATGCACGTGCCCGAGCTGAACCGAATGGGTGCTCATATCGAACTGAACGGTAACCTGGCTATCTGTGACGATACCGAGCAGTTGACCGGCGCCACCGTGATGGCCACCGATCTGCGGGCTTCAGCCAGCCTGGTACTGGCCGGTTTCGTGGCCGAAGGCACCACCATAGTGGACCGCATCTACCATATCGACCGGGGTTACGAGTTTATCGAAGACAAGTTGTCGGCTCTGGGCGGCAATATAAAACGCTTCCAGGCGTAACGGATAAGGGGAGGGGCAAGCGCTCTTCTCCTACACTTTCTGTACATCAGAACGATGGTTCTGCGAGGCTAACCGAACACCATCCCATTCTTATGCCTCATTCATTGAGGGGGGGGGGAAAGGGCAACCTTGCTCCTTGCTCGTGAAGGCGTCGCCGGTTTGGTTGTACTTTATTAAACGGTCGCCGTTTCAAGCTGTTGTTGCGTCTGCGACAGCGATTTCCACATTGCGCCAAGTGCAAACACAGCCAGAAAGAAATTAGATACTGGCATTGCAAGCCAGATACCATCTATGCCCAGCCACTTTGGCAGTAACCATAGGAAAGGCAATTGCACCAGAATGTTGCCGAGAGCGATGGTTAGCGCCATGCCACCACGGCCAACAGACATAAAGTACACGGAGCTGATAATTATCAGCCCATCCAGGAACAGGCTGAAAAGATGCAATGTGATGCCATGACGGGCTTCTCGCACCAGGACTTCATTGCTGTTGTTAAACCAGCCGAACATGGTGTCAGGAAACAGATTCAGCAACAGAATCCAGCTAATTCCAACGGCAATGGTCACTTTACAGGCCAGCCATACGGTACTGCGTATCTTCCCGTGGGCGCTTTCACCATGAAAATAACTCACGGGCGGCTGCATGCCTTCACTAATGCCTTCCGCCAGCAGATAGTAGAGTGTCATCAGATAACCAACAATGGCATAGGCTGCAACGCTCATCGAGGAACCGTATTCCATAAACAAGCGGTTATGGATGGCCACCACCAAGCCGGTATAAAGGTACATCACCAGACAGGATGAACCTAATACCAGTATTTTAGCCATTGTCTTGCGATCCGGTGTCAGATCCCCAAAAGAAGATAGCCCCGATGTTGAGTAACGACTGAAGAGGTACCCCAGCGCCATCAAGGTAACGACACTTTGTGCTGTTACTGTGGCGATGGCTGCCTCATCCGTTTTCCGGATGGGTGAGGTGGGTCATGTCACGTATAAGCTGGAACCTTGATCAACTGGAAGCCTTTGTGACGGCGGCGCAAACCGGATCATTTACTGCGACAGCGCGTAAGCTGGGCAAGGCGCTGTCGCGCATCAGTACCGCGATTGCCAATCTGGAGGCCGATCTGGGCTTCTCGTTGTTTGATCGAGCCGGGAAGTACCCGACCTTAAGCGATGATGGTCAAAAAGTGCTGCATGATGCGGTTTCGGTATTAACACAATGTCAGCGGCTTCAGTCGCGGGCGTTGTCTGTATCATCTTCCAGCCCGGTACAGCTCACCATTGCCATGGATGAGACGGTGCCGATCGAAAATTTTGCAGTGCTCTATGCCAGGCTGGCAAATCAATATCCGGATCTGAGCGTGACGCTGTTAAATGGTTCCCAGGAAGATATCGCCAGTTGGGTTGACGAGGGCAGGGCGGACATGGGCTTTATTTTACAGGACCATGTGTTGCTGGACTCGCCGGAGCGCTTTACGATTGTCCGCAGTGATCAGGCATTGATTGTATCGGAAAACATCCACTGGCGGCGATTCCGGCCCCGACAGAAATCCAGCTCATTGAACACCGGCAACTGGTTATCCGGGACCGAATGGGCAATGCGCTGGGTAAACCGCTGTCGCCCAGTTACTGGCACGTGGACAGCTTCTACCTGATATCCTCTCTGGTGATGCGTGGTATTGGCTGGGCCTTTGTTCCCGAGCACGTGGCGAAAACAGACTGGTATGAAGTCAAGACGCTGTCGACGGAAAACATTCCTTATCAACAGGATTTCATGCTGTCTGCCATTAAACGAAGAGATGTGGGGTGGAACGTGGTACTGGAGTGGATGTTGACGGAGGCTCAGAGGGTGTTTATGGAATAACACCGCCGGCAGCGTGGTGTCTTGGGTTTGCTTATTGAACGAAGCAAACGTCAGGATCCATATCTTTTCGGGTCGTCAATGTCGAAAACATTCGACAAATAGCATGCTGGCGTGAGCCTTTTCATGGTTCATACAAAGAAGATTTTACATGACTACATGACCGGGTTACTTCCATCATCGTAACCGCTGAAAGCGGCTATCCTCTTCTATCATCACCGGCAATGTCATGAGTTTGCCCGCTCGCAGCAATGTCACCCGAATTTCGGTGCCGGGTCGGGTTTCGGCAATCTTGTCCATGGCATGGCGCATGTTGCGAATAGCCTCATCACCGAGCCTCAGCAATACATCCTCCGGCTGAATGCCCGCCTTGGCTGCGGGCCCTTGCTCGTTGACTCTCTCCACATAGATTCCGGTGCGATCTTCCAGTTTAAGCAGCTGCGCCTTCATCGGCGGAATATCGGCACCGCTGATGCCAAGATAACCACGTATCACCCGACCGTTGACGATCAGCTCCTGCATGATGCGGTGGGCCAGGGCATAGGGAATAGCGAAGTTGATGCCATAGCTTTCCTGATGGGCCAGGCTCTGAAAGGAAGCTGTATTGATGCCGACCATCTCGCCGTAGACGTTGACCAGGGCACCGCCGGAGTTGCCGGCATTGATGGCGGCATCGGTCTGCAGCAAATCCTGACGGCCGTTGCTGTCTGGCCCCATGCTGGACAGGCCGGTGCGCCCGGTGGCACTGATAATGCCCTGGGTAATGGTCTGGCCCACGTTGTAGGGATTACCAATGGCCAGCACAATATCGCCGACCTGAGGTGAGAGCTCGTCATCCTGAGGGATCACCGGCAACTGGCCGGCGGTAATTTTAAGTACTGCCAGATCCGTGGGTACATCGAAACCGGTGACGTCACCGGCGAGAATGCGACCGTCCTGCAACGCGACTATGACCTGGTCCGCATCGGCAATGACATGATAATTGGTGAGCACATAACCCAGATCCGACATGATGACGCCTGAGCCCAGACCGGTGGCGCTGAGTTCGGGTGACTCACTGCCTCGTTGGAAACTGCGGGTATAAATATTGACCACGGCGGGACCAGCCCGGCTGGCGGAATAGGAAAAGCTGGACACACCCACCTGCTGGTTGCGCCACCAGTGCTCGAAAGGCTGGGTCTTTAGTTGCGGAAACAGCAATAGCAGGATCAGGGCCATCAGGACGCCTAAGGCCCCGGCCTGAAGCAGAAACTTGAGAGAAGAGGCTAGCCGCATGGGATGTTGTGATTGTTGTCGAATGACTACAGCATAACATATTGGACCATGAGGAGTGAGAGGTGAGGCGTGAGGGGGCAAGCCCCCTCACGCCATGCTGAATTACCTGAGTACCAGATAGATGGAAGAGTTGCCGCGCTGTATGTTGAGCGCCAGTACTTCCGGCTTGTCCTGTACTATCTGACGCAGATCGTTCAGGTCTTTTACCCGCTGGCGATTGACGCCTATGATGATGTCACCTTTTTCCAGACCGGACATGGCCGCAGGAGAGCGGGAGGTCACCTCGGCTACCTTGACGCCCTGCACTTTGTCTTCGGCGTCGGTCTGGGCCAGGAGGGCGCCTTCCAGCGATTCATTCAGGGTATTGGCTTGAATACTCTCTTCATCGGCCCGGGACAGGGTCACTTCGATCTTCTGCTCTTTACCATCGCGGAACAGTCCCAGAGTGACGTTTTTGTCGGCGCCCATGGTGGCCACCTTGGCGCGTAACTCACCGAAGGAACGGATGGGTTTACCATCCAGGCTGATGATGATATCACCCGCTTGCAAACCTGCCTTGGCGGCGGAAGAGTTTTCCAGCACCTGGCTGACAAAGGCGCCGTGCTGGCTGCGGTAACCGAAGGTTCGTGCCAGCTCCGAGGTCAGTTCCCCCCCCATGACGCCCAGCACACCGCGGCGGACTTCGCCGTATTCGAGGATTTGATCGGCCAGGCTCTTGACCATGTTGGAGGGAATGGCGAAGCCGATACCGATATTACCGCCGCCCGGGCCGAGGATGGCGGTATTGATACCGACCAGCTTGCCGTCCAGATCCAGCAGGGCGCCACCGGAGTTACCCGAGTTGATGGCTGCATCGGTCTGAATGAAATTTTCCAGATTCTCCACGTTCAGGCCGGAGCGTCCCAGGGCGCTGATAATGCCGGAAGTAACGGTCTGTCCCAGACCGAAGGGATTGCCGATGGCGATGGCAAAGTCACCCACCCGGAGCCGGTCGGAGTCGGCAAATTCGACTTCTACCAGGTTCTTGGCATCGACTTTTAACAGCGCTATGTCGCTCTGTTTGTCGCGACCGATCAGCTCTGCTTCGTATTCCTGACCGTCTGTCAGGGTGATGATTATCTTGTCGGCGTCTTCGATGACGTGGTTATTGGTAATCACGTAGCCTTTTTTTGCATCGATGATCACGCCTGAGCCCAGCGCCTGAAAGGGCCTTTCCTGCATCTGATCACCGGGAATACCGGGGCCGAAGAAAAAACGGAAGGGCTCGGGCAGTGCCTGGCGGCTGACCTTGCTGCCGGACACCGAAATATTAACCACGCCGGGAGTGACTTTTTCCAGCACCGGAGCCAGGCTGCGGATGTCGCTACCGGCACCGAATGGCAGAGCGGCCTGAGCCTGGGGCAGTGTGGCCAGACCCAGGCTCAGAGCCAGGACGGATACCAGGGGGAGTCGACGTTTCATGCAGATGCTCCTAAATCGATGGGTTCTTCAAGAAAGAGTTCATTCTGACCTTCGTCATGGAACAAGAGTTCCGATTCGGTCTGTATTATTTATTGTGGTTTTTGCTGGCGAGATCAAGTCCCGGTCTCTGGCAGCGCTTGCCCGGACAGGGATGGCGCCTTTACACTGGCGGTCACCACACGTTATTAGCCAAGTTGCTATATACCCTAATGACCCCGAGTAAAAAGTACCAGTCCGACCTCAGTCGCCACGATTTTGTCCGCGATCCGGCCCAGGCCCTAGCGGTGTCGCATCTGCAGCGGCTGTTTGATGAGCTGATGGTTCCGCCGCCGGATCAGCCCAGGCTCAGCCTGTGGCAGAAACTGATCGGCAACAAAGCTGCGCCGGTGAGTGCCGTTCAGGGGCTTTACTTCTGGGGGGGCGTCGGCCGGGGCAAGACCTATCTGGTGGACACCTTCTATGATTGCCTGCCCTTCGATAACAAGCTCAGGGTGCATTTTCATCGCTTCATGGTGCGGGTGCATGACGAGCTGCAGAGTCTGAAGGGACAGGAGGATCCGCTCGAGCTGGTGGCCGAGCGTCTGGCCCGGGAAGCCCGGGTGATCTGCTTCGACGAATTCTTCGTGTCCGACATCACCGACGCCATGATACTGGGCACCCTGTTCCAGTATCTGTTCGGTCATGGGGTTATCCTGGTGGCGACCTCCAACATTCCGCCGGACGAGCTGTACCGCAATGGCCTGCAGCGGGCCCGCTTTCTGCCAGCCATCGCGCTTATCAAACAGCATTGCGAGGTCGTCAACGTCGACTCGGGGGTGGATTACCGGCTGCGGACCCTGGAGCAGGCCGAAATCTATCATTCACCGCTCGATGCCCAGGCTCAGGCCAATCTGGAGCGGTATTTCGATCGGCTTACCAGCGAGCCCGGAACCAGAGGAGCCGAGATTGAAGTCAATCATCGCCGGCTCAAGACCCTCGCCGAAGGCGATGGCGTGCTCTATATCGATTTTCAGCAATTATGTTGCACGGCGCGTTCCCAGCTGGACTATATCGAGCTGGCTCGCTGCTATCATTCGGTACTGCTGGCCAACGTGGTACCCATGGGTCAGGGCAGCGATGATGCAGCCCGGCGCTTTATCGCCATGGTCGATGAATTCTATGAGCGGCATGTCAAGTTGATCATCTCGGCGGCGGTGCCGATGACGGAACTCTACGGTCAGGGCCGGCTCGGTTTCGAGTTCAAACGTTGCCTGTCGCGACTGACTGAAATGCAATCCCACGAATATCTTGCCAGAGAGCACCTTCCTTAGTCACAATAGCCGCCCCGGTATCAGGGCATGATGCCGGGAAGGGGCGGGCGGGCCTACTAATTTTAATGGGCATTAAAATTAGTAGGTGATTTTTACGGCAACTTTACCTATAATCGCCCGGCCCACGTTACACAGCTGTCGATGAGACAGCATCACTGTAAGCAGACTGGTGCTCGAAGGGGTACAGGTCTTGTCGTGTTTTGCGCATGTGCGCAAGTGTATGATTCATTTTAAGTAATTTGGGTTTATCCATGAAAACTTTTGTTGCTAAGCCAGAAACCGTAAAGCGTGACTGGTATGTTGTTGATGCAGAGGGCAAAACTCTGGGTCGTTTGGCCACCGAGATTGCTAGTCGTCTGCGTGGTAAGCATAAGCCGGAATATACTCCGCACGTTGACTGTGGCGATTACATCGTCGTGATCAATGCCGAGAAAATTCAGGTAACCGGTAATAAAGCCGAAGGCAAAATCTACTACTCTCACTCCGGTTTTCCGGGTGGCCTGAAGTCAATCAGCTTCGAGAAGCTGATTGTACGCAAGCCCGAGATGGTAATTGAGTCTGCCGTTCGCGGCATGCTGCCCCGTGGCCCGCTGGGTCGTGCTATGTTCCGCAAGATGAAAGTCTTTGTCGGCGGCCAGCACAACCACGCTGCGCAACAACCTCAAGTACTGGACATCTAAGGCGGGATTAGGCAAATGGCAGAAACTCAATACTACGGTACCGGTCGTCGCAAAAGCTCTACTGCACGTGTATTCGTGAAGCAGGGCAGCGGTAACATCGTTATCAATAAGCGTTCACTGGATCAGTACTTTGGTCGCGAAACCGCCCGCATGGTGGTTCGTCAGCCTTTAGAACTGGTTGAGATGACCGATAAATTCGATCTGTTCATCACCGTTGCCGGTGGTGGCATTTCTGGTCAGGCTGGCGCTATTCGTCACGGCATTACTCGTGCCCTGATGCAATACGACGAAACCCTGCGCGGCTCGCTGCGCAAGGCTGGCTTCGTGACTCGTGACGCTCGTCGCGTTGAGCGTAAGAAAGTCGGTCTGCATAAAGCACGTAAGCGTCCTCAGTTCTCCAAGCGTTAATTGGGATTGCGTTTATATCAAAGCCCGGGTTTACCCGGGCTTTTTTATATTTGAAAGAAATGGATCATTTTTATTAATAATTCCTTGTTTGATAACAAGTTATGTTGTGAAACAGTGAGTTGTTGACCCTTTACCCGTCCTTGTAAAAGACCGTGCTTTTCTTTAGAATTTCGGGGTTTTTTCGTGGCAATTGAAACCATAATATCCGCCGCAGTTGTCACAAGCCGTCTCGAAGCATGGAATGAACAATAAACAGGCGGAGACCAAATGGGAGAGTTTTTGGATGAGCAATGCGCCAGTTGATACCGGTCGCCGCAGATTTCTGACCTGGTCAACCACAGCTGTGGGTGGGGTCGGAGCTGCTTTTGCCGCTGTGCCTTTTATCGCGTCGTGGAACCCCAGCGCCAAAGCGAAAGCGGCAGGGGCCCCGGTAGAAGTAGATGTCAGTAAAGTCGAGCCCGGTCAGTTGATCCGGGTAGAATGGCGTGGAAAGCCGGTCTGGATAGTCCGTCGTCCCCAGGAAGTCCTGGACGCCCTGCCCAAACATGATGACCAGCTGCGGGATCCTGCTTCAGAGCAGCCGCAACAGCCCGGCTATGCCCAGAACGGTTACCGTTCTATCAAACCCGAGCTGTTTGTCGCGGTGGGGCTCTGTACTCACCTGGGCTGCTCACCGACCTATTTGCCCGATACTTTCGGCGAGCAGGTTCAGGGTGTCAGTTCCGGTTTCTTCTGCCCCTGTCACGGCTCCAAGTTCGATATGGCCGGTCGCGTCTTCCAGAGCGTACCGGCCCCGCTGAACCTGGTGATCCCCCCTTATTACTATGTCAATGATGCCACCATTCTGGTTGGTGCCGACAAGGAAGGAGCCTAAGCATGCTGGGTAAACTCGTAGCCTGGATTGACGAACGGATTCCGATGACGGCGACCTACAACAAGCACGTAGGTCAGTATCCGGCACCGAAAAACTTCAATTTCTGGTACTTCTTTGGCTCTCTGGCCATGCTGGTACTGGTCAACCAGATACTGACCGGTATCTGGTTGACCATGAACTACAATCCGTCCGGTGAAGGCGCCTTCGCCTCTGTCGAATACATCATGCGTGATGTGGATTACGGCTGGCTGTTGCGTTATATGCACAGCACCGGTGCATCCGCCTTCTTCGTGGTGGTGTATCTGCACATGTTCCGCGGCCTGATCTACGGCTCTTATCAGAAGCCCCGTGAATTGCTGTGGCTGTTCGGCATGCTGATTTTCCTGGTGCTGATGGCCGAAGCCTTCATGGGGTATTTGCTGCCCTGGGGTCAGATGTCTTACTGGGGGGCTCAGGTTATCATCTCGCTGTTCGGTGCCATTCCGGTGATCGGAGACGATCTGACCCTGTGGATCCGGGGTGACTACGTGATTTCCGGTGCCACCCTGACCCGCTTCTTTGCACTGCATGTTATTGCCTTGCCGCTGGTGCTGGTGATTCTGGTGTTCCTGCATATCGTTGCATTGCACGAGGTTGGCTCCAACAACCCAGATGGCATCGATATCAAGAAGCACAAGGACGAAAACGGCTGGCCGAAAGACGCTATTCCGTTCCACCCTTACTACACCGTCAAGGACGTGGTGGGCGTGGCCGGCTTCCTGTTTTTCTTTGCCTTCGTGATATTTTTCATGCCTGAAGGTGGTGGTTACTTCCTGGAAGGGCCCAACTTCGAAGCGGCCAACGGTCTGAAAACCCCGGAACACATAGCACCCGTGTGGTATTTCACCCCCTTCTACGCCATTTTGCGGGCGGTGCCTGACAAGTTGACCGGCGTTATCCTGATGGGTCTGTCCATTGCCGTGCTGTTCGTGTTGCCCTGGCTGGATCGTTGCAAGGTGCGTTCGTTCCGCTACCGCAGCAAGCTGCACCTGCTGAACATCATTCAGTTCGTGATCTGCTTCATCATTCTGGGTGTTCTGGGGGCCTTGCCGTCCACCTCGCTGCTGACGCTGCTTGCCCAGATTTGTTCGTTCGGCTACTTCGCCTTCTTCGTACTGCTGTTCTTCTACAGCAAAAACGAGAAAACCAAGCCGCTGCCAGAGAGGGTCACATTCAAATGAAGAAGTTAATCATTGCTGTATTTGCCTTTTTGCCGGCGCTGGCGATGGCCGCGGGTGGCAGTGTACACCTGGATAAAGCCGATTATGATCTGAGCGACAAGGCGTCACTGCAAAATGGTGCCAAGCTGTTCATGAACTATTGTTCCGGCTGCCACAGCACCCAGTATCAGCGCTATAATCGCGTGGCCGAAGATCTGGGTATTCCGGAAGATATCATGCAGGCCAACCTGAATTTCACCGGTGTCGGTATCGGTGAGCTGATGGAAAATGCCATTCCCGAAAAAGACGCTGCCAGCTGGTTTGGCGCACCGCCGCCCGACCTGACCCTGGTGGCCCGGGTACGTGGAGCCGACTGGCTGTACACCTACCTGCGCTCCTTCTACAAGGATGACAGCCGTCCGTTCGGGGTGAACAATCTGGTATTCCCGTCCGTGGGTATGCCCCATGTACTGGAGCCGCTGCAGGGTAGTGCAAATCTGAAAACCGTGATGCACACCGTGGACGGCCATGAGGTGGCAACACCTGTGGGTATCGAGACCGAAGGTAACGGCGAGCTGACCACGGAAGAATACGACAATGCAGTACTGGATATTGTCAACTTCCTGGTCTACTCCGGCGAGCCGGTCAAGCTGGAACGTCAGCGCATGGGCTACTGGGTTCTGGGTTTCCTGGTTATCTTCTTTATCTTTGCCTACATGCTGAAGAAAGAATACTGGCGTGACGTACACTGATTAGACATCGTCTAAGCCAGGCAGGGGAGCGGCAATGGGGCGAATATGCTTCCATTGCCGTTCCTATTTATGATTTGCGGAGGATTCAATGGCAGTTGCAGCTAATAAGCGTTCCATCATGACGCTGTTTTCAGGGGCTGAAGATATTTACAGCCACCAGGTGCGTATCGTCCTGGCAGAAAAAGGGGTGAGTGTCGAGATCAGCCATGTTGAACCTGACAGCCTGCCCGAGGACATGCTGGAGCTGAACCCCTACGGTACCCTTCCGACCCTGGTTGACCGGGAGCTGGTGCTTTACGAATCTCATATCATCATGGAATACCTGGATGAGCGCTTTCCTCATCCGCCGCTGATGCCGGTATATCCGGTTGCTCGTGGTACCAGCCGGTTGATGATGCATCGTATACAGCAAGACTGGTACTCGCTGGTCAAGCGTATCCAGCGTAATGAAAAAGCGGACGATGCACGTAAGGAACTGCGTGAGGCCCTGCTGGCCATAGCGCCGGTATTTGCCGAGTATCCCTACTTCATGAGTGAGGAATTCAGTCTGGTCGATTGCTACATGGCCCCCTTGCTGTGGCGTTTGCCGTCACTGGGTATCGAGTTGTCCGGTCGTGGCGCCAAAGAGCTCAAGACCTATATGATCCGTCTGTTCGAGCGAGAGTCCTTCCAGGCTTCCCTGACCGAAGACGAACGTGATATCGGCGGTAAGGTCTGAGCATGGACAAGATGACGCCCAGCCGGCCCTATTTGCTGCGCGCTTTCTATGACTGGCTGCTGGATAACGAGTTGACGCCTCATCTGCTGGTCAATGCCGAGGTGGCGCATACCACGGTGCCGCACCAGTATGTGCAGGACGGACAAATAGTGCTGAGTATCGCTCCCCAGGCGGTGGTCGGTTTGCATATGGATAACGAAGCGGTCACCTTCAGCGCCCGCTTCGGCGGCTCACCGTTCCAGGTGTACGTTCCGATGGCGGCGGTGGTATCGATTCAGGCGCGGGAAAATGGCGCCGGTACCTTCTTTCCGCCGGAGCCGGCCTATGAGGCCTGGTTGGCAGGTGCTGACGAGGCAGCGGCCGATGAAACGGACGTGCCGCCAGCACCGGAGCCCGTTGCTTCTGTGCCGAAGAAAGGCAAGCCCACCCTGAGGGTGATTAAATAAAAAAACGCAGCCGGCTGGCTGCGTTTTTTATGTGCCGATATCTCCAACCGGCTGCTTAACGGGTGCGAAAGCTGCTAATAATCCCTGTAAGTTGCTGCGTCAGTTCAGCTACTTCGTAGCTGGTTCGCATGTTCGCCTGTGCGTGACCAGACGTACTTTCAGCGGACTGACTGATCATATGAACCTTCTCGCTAATGTCACCCGACACGATGGATTGCTCTTCCGCGGCACTGGCAATCATTATGTTCAAGTCATTAATCATGCTGATATGCTGTGTGATTTGTTCCAGAGAAACTTCAGAGGTTTTTGTTTGTTCAACCGCATTATTTGCCAGCGTGGCGCTTTCGGCCATCACATCTACGGCTTTACGCGTCGTGTGCTGCAAGCGTTCTATAGTCTTTTCAATCTCGGCAATAGAGCCTTGAGTACGTCCGGCGAGGCTACGGACTTCATCGGCAACCACAGCAAAACCACGCCCCTGTTCGCCGGCACGAGCCGCTTCAATCGCGGCGTTTAATGCCAGCAAGTTGGTCTGTTCGGCAATATTACGGATGACCGTCAAGACAGTACCTATCTGGTCGCTGTCTTTCTCTAGTGATTCAATAATTTTCTTGGTTTTCAGTATATTGCTGGCCAGGGCTGAAATCTGTTCGCTGGTACGGTGGACATGACCTAGTCCCTCCGTTGTCATCTGGGTAGCTTCATTCGTACTGGTCGATGCCTCAGTGGTGTTTGTTGCAACTTCAGAAACGGTTGATGTCATTTCTTCCATCGCTACCGCTATCTGATCAATCTCCTGTTTCTGACGGCTAATTTCGGCTTGCGTAGCGGTCATTGATTGTTCCGACCGGCTTGCCTGGCCGACGAGCTCATCGGCGGCGTCACCCACCCGCCCTAGAGCGGTTTTCAGTTTTGCCTGCAGCACCTGAATGGTCAGCTGCAGTTGGCCGATCTCATCTTGTCGACCGGTGTAGATCAGCGTTGCCAGTTCATTATCGATCACGGTACGAGAGCTGCGCACCAGGTTGCGTAGTCCGGCGGTGAGATAGCAGATCCCGAACCAGGTGCCCGACAGGGTGATGGCGAATCCGACACCCAGTGCAATAAGGTTCTGTGGCATGACCAGAGTTAGACCACCAAAAACAGCGGCATACAGCACCGTCATCATGCTGCCGATTTTGCCGTGCAATCCGAGACGCGGCCATGGGTTGCGGTGTTTCGGCTTCGTTTTATTCGCTCCGGTTACGGCCAGCTTCGGATAGATTTTTTTAGCGCGTTCAACACATTCCGGCTTTGGCTCCGTGCGGATCGAATCGATCCCGACAAGCTTGCCCCCGTCATATTTAGGTGTGAAGTAAACATCGGCCCAGTAATGCTCGCCATTACGGCAGCGGTTTTTAAGAATCGCGATATAGGCCTGGCCTGCCTGCAGCGAAGCATATAAATCGGCAAAGACAGAAGAGGGGACGACGCCTGCACCCAGTTGCATCTGCGGCTGACCGATTACTTCCGCTGCGGAATAACCGGTGAAGTCATAGAGTTGCTCATTACAATAGGTGACCTTTCCTTCCAGATTACTACTGGAGATCAGTACGCCCGCTTGACTAATGGTGCGCTCCGTACCAGTGAGGCGCTGCCTGAGACGTCATAAAGGAAACTCCGTTTAATATTTTTTGCCTGCGCCGTGTGCCGTGAGCAAAATCGAGTGGGAGAACTGGCCGCTGTCGTACCAGGATACAGTCCACCCCAAGCTTGTATCCATACAAGGCTACAGTTACATATCTGAAATGTATAAATCAAGCCTTAACATGGGCAGCAATCAACGGAAATAAAAGACCTAAAACCGCCTTCTTGTTTATTCCAGCCTGCACACTTCCATTTGTACACGGGCCCTGTTGTCGCTGGATATTCGAGACAACAAAGCTGAACTGATGCTTAATCAGATGCGATTAAGGTGCTGCCTGCACAAATTCGAACACGGTGATCACGCGTTTCACACCGCTGATATTACGAGTCAGTTGTACCGAAATATCGGCTTCCTTGCGGGTGACGAGACCAATCAGAAACACTTCGCCGTTCTCGGTGACCACCTTGATTTTGGTGCCATCGAGGTTTTTTTCGGCCAGCAGGGTGCTCTTGACCTTGGATGTCAGCCAGGTGTCCTGACTGCGGCCCGCGAGCTCGACCGGTTGGCCGATACGAACCTCGTTGAATACCTCCGATACCCCGGGTACGCCCCGGACTATGTCCTCTGCCTGCTGACGATAAACGTCGGTCGGAGTCTGACCGATCAGCAGGCTCTTGCCGTTGGTGGTGATGACCGCGAACCGGCTGTCATCCCACAGCGGCTTGGTGGCGCCGAGGCGATGCAGGGCGCGCATATCGATGGTTTGATCGCTGATCTGGGTGCCGAAGGTTCTGCGGTCGGTGACGGAACCGACGCCGGTACCGGTGCCGACCAGCATAGCGCCGGCGCAGCCCTGCAGCAGCAGCGCCGAAGTCAGTATCAGCATATATCCTTGTTTCATCATTCATCTTCCTGTTGGGGGAACAGAGTGCGGTCGATCAGATCGCACAGGCAATGCAGGGTCAGCAAATTGACCTCATGAATACGCGGTGCCCGTAGCGCCGGGACCCGGATTTCCACATCGTTGGGGCCGAGCAGGCCCGCGAGCTCGCCGCCGTCACCGCCGCTCAATGCCACTATGGTCATGTCCCGGCTGAGCGCAGCTTCTGCCGCCTTTATCAGGTTACGGCTGTTACCGCTGGTGGAGATCACCACCAGCACATCGCCGGTCTGCCCCAGGGCCCGGATCTGGCGGGCGTAGGCTTCATCGAAGTGCTGATCGACCGCAATGGCGCTGATGCTGCTGGTATCGAGGGTCAGACAGAGGGCGGGCAGGGCCGGGCGTTCGGTTTCGTAGCGGTTGATAAGCTCGCTGACAAACAGCTGTGCCAGGGCATTGGAGCCGCCGTTGCCGCAGACCAGCAACTTGTTACCGTTGAGCAGACACATCACCATCATCTGGGCGGCGGCGAGAATATCGTCCGGTAGCGCTTCGGCGGCGGCGATTTTGGTCTGGATGCTTTCGGTAAAACTGGCTTTGATTTCTTCCTGCATGGGATTCCTTAAAATGCGTTGGGTATCCAGTGAACATTATTTCCTTCACAGGCGACCAAATCGAATCGACAGGACTGCCGTGATTCATTCAGTCCTTTTGATTGCATGTAACTGTGGGCCGTTCGTCGTAATCGCTGCTGTTTGGCCGGGGTCACCGAGGCGGCGGCGCCGCCGAAGTGGCTGTTCTTGCGATAACGGACCTCGATGAAGATCAGGGTGCTGCCTGTGTTCATGATCAAGTCAATTTCACCGAGCTTGCACTGGTAGTTGCGCTCGAGCAGGCAGAGCCCCTGCTCGAGTAAAAACTGCTCGGCCCGGCGTTCGAATTCATCGCCCCGGGCGCGGCTAGTCGCTGTCGGCTTGCCATTCGCCATCACGATACTCCATCCATTGCAGCCGGCGCTGTACCACGCCGCCTTCGCTCAAGGAAAGCTCGCCGGTCAGTGCCGGTACGGCCGGCGCACCATCTCGCAGCTGGGCCAGTTGCGGGATCAGGGCCAGGGCATCGTAGCCAAAGGCGAACAACCGTAGCCAGCTCGCCCCGACGGTGGGCCACAGGGTCTCTACTTCTTCCATCAACTGCGGTGCCCCGCCGAACAGCCAGGGCATATCGGCCAGTTGCAGGCCGTTCAGTTCGCTCATCGATGCTTCACCGCCGGGCACATAGCTGCGCGAAGTGACATAGGTCGGCAGCCGGGCGGCTCGACTGTCTCGGACGAAATCGAAATAAGGCAGAATAAAGCGGGTTTCGGTGGCATTGCTCACCATAAACACCGAGTCGATGGGGCCTGACGGTGGTGCTGTTTCGATGCTGCCTCTGATCACGCCGATACCCGCCGCCACAGCGGCGTTGCCATTTTTAAGGGCTCGCCGCACGTCGGACTCGACGGATTGCTGGTTGTTGAAATAGGCCAGCCGGGCCTGCTGCCCGCTCAGTTGTTGCCACCGGGTCCTGAACTCGGCGGCGACCCGCCGACCCAACTCGTTGCCGGGAGCGAATACCAGCGGCTGGCGGTGGCCCTGTTCCCACATATGAAGTGCCGCTTCGGCTGCTTCCGCTTCCGGTGACAGAGAGAAATAATAGCGGTGCGGCAGGTTCGGCTGATAGGCAGGCCTGTTGAGGGCGAACACCGGAATGACCGGATCCAGGCTGGTCAGGGCGTCGATGTCTTCTTTCAGCAAAGGACCCAGAATAAAATCGACTCCGGCCTGCTGAAGTTGTTGATAGAGAGTGGCCATGTCCCGGCCGTTGGTGTCGAAGAAGCTGAGGCGTGACGACTGACCCTGGTGAGCGCTCAGCATACCGTTGCGAATGGCATCCGCCTGCTCAGCCAACTGGCCGCTGAGCGGTAACAAGGCAGCGATATGAGCTGGCCGGAAGTCGTCCAGGGTGATGCCGGGCTCGATGCTGTCGGACAGATAACGGTGTCCGGGGTGATCCGGATAGGCCTTGCGCCAGGATTGTAGCTGCCAGCGACGCTGACCCGGGTCGGCATCCGTATTGTTCAGAATCGCCATCAGCCGCAGCCAGCCGTTGACCGACTCACTGTTGCCGGTATTCTGCGCCTTGCGCAAGTCCCGTGGTGATGATTGGGACAGCAGTTGATAAATGCGCTCCAGAGCGGCACTTTGCTCCTGAACGGCCAGTGTTTCATGGCGTTTAATCAGCATCCTGGCGGCGTCGATCGGCTGTTGTTGCTGTTCAAACCGATTGGCCTGCAGCAAGAAGTAATAACCGGCCGCGCCAGGAGAGAGGGCGTTGGGGTCAATCGCGGCCAGCCGCTGGCTGGCCAGCCCGGTATTGCCGCTCGCTAGGGCGGCGGCACCGTCCAGCAAGGTGAGCACCGGCTGTTGTGCCAGCGTGGCTTGCTGCCGCAGATGTGTCAGTTGGGGCTCGGCGGCGCCGACATTGCCCTGTTGCAGCCAGGCCCGAATGGCCAGTACCCGCCAGGAAAAGGCGTCCGGCTCGGGGGCTTGCTCGGCCTGGGCCAGATATAGCTCGGCACTGCGGTCTGTTATGCCGAACATGTCTGGTGCCGGCTCTAACGGCACCTTTTGCAGCGGGCCGATACCACAGGCCATCAGGACCGATGAAAGCACCAGGGTGCACAGCAGTCGTGTTACACTGTTACGTTGAATTTGTGTCGCCAATCCCTTTATCCCAAGCTGTGTCATTCTGGTCCTAAGTGTAATAGGGCCATGACGGTGAAACAATTGCTTGCACAGGAGTCCCTATGAGCCAAGCGGCTGCACTTTATATTGTGCCTACCCCTATCGGCAACCTGAATGATATCAGCCAGCGTGCACTGGACACATTACAACAGGTTGATTTAATTGCCTGTGAAGATACCCGTCATACGGCGAAACTGCTATCTCATTACCAGATTACTACCTCGACCTGGGCGCTACATGACCATAATGAGCAATATAAGTCCGAGCAGCTGGTAACGCGTTTGCTGAGCGGTCAATCGGTGGCCCTGGTGTCGGATGCCGGTACTCCCTTGATCAGTGACCCGGGTTATCACCTGGTCAACAGCTGTCGTGATGCGGGTGTTCAGGTTATTGCCTTGCCCGGCCCCTGTGCGGCGGTGACGGCATTGTCGGCCGCCGGTTTGCCCACGGATCGCTTTGCGTTCGAAGGTTTTTTACCGGCGAAAGAAAAAGCCCGGTTAGACAAGATCGAGAGCCTGAAGGACGAAACCCGCACTCTGGTGTTCTATGAGTCTCCCCGTCGGCTGCTCGACAGCGTGGCGGCGTTGATGGCGGTGCTGGGCGACGAACGTCGCCTGGTGGTGGCGCGGGAGCTGACCAAGACCTTCGAAAGCATTCATAGCCTGCCTGCCGGGGAGATGCTGGCCTGGCTGCAGCAAGACAGTAATCGCAGCCGGGGTGAAATCGTACTCATGGTTGCCGGCTACCGGCCCGACAGCGATGATGAACTGTCGGCCGAGGTATTGCGCACCCTGACCCTGCTGCGTGGCGAGCTGCCGTTGAAGAAGGCAGCGGCGCTCACAGCCGAGATCCACGGGGTGAAGAAAAACGCTCTCTACAAGTACGGGCTGGAATACCTGGAGTCCTGCCGATGACTGGTGTACACTCCGCCGCGGAGTTGGCCGGGTAATCGCTGCTTCGTCGTTGTGTCTTCGGGCATACGGGCGGAGGGGAGGAAAGTCCGGGCTCCACAGGGCAGGGTGCCAGGTAACGCCTGGGGGGTGTGAACCCACGACCAGTGCAGCAGAGAGTAAACCGCCGATGGCCCGCAAGGGATCAGGTAAGGGTGAAAGGGTGCGGTAAGAGCGCACCGCGCGACTGGCAACAGTTCGTGGCACGGTAAACTCCACCCGGAGCAAGACCAAATAGGCCTCCTACAGGCGCGGCCCGCGCTGGAGGCGGGTAGGTTGCTGGAGCCAGTGAGCGATTGCTGGCCTAGAGGAATGATTACTAATCGAGCTTGCTCGATACAGAACCCGGCTTACAGGCCAACTCCCACTATCTTGTAAAACGCAGCTTCGGCTGCGTTTTTTGTGTACAGAGCTCGCCGAATTGGCTGCATCCTTTTATTTCTTCCTCTCTTTTAACTCCATATCGGTTCAGGCTGTCATTTATACCGCTGTTAATACCCATCACGGACCTGATCATCAACTTTCTCTTCTTCGCTTGCTTGAAAAGCGTGACTCTGCTCCTTACACTTGAGCCGGGTGGGAAAAAGTGGTTTTTTGTGGAATAAAGTAGATCTTGAGGATTCTGAATGCTGCGTGGTGCTCACGCCATCAGCCTGGATACCAAGGGCCGGTTGGCAATACCGACACGATTCCGGGAATCTTTGCGCGATGAATGTGACGGTCTACTGATCTGTACTATCGACATCAGCAATCCCTGTCTGCTGCTTTATCCCCTTGCCGAATGGGAATTGATAGAAAAAAAACTGCGGGCCCTGTCGAGTACCAATCCGCTGGAGCGGCGCCTGCAACGAGTATTACTGGGACATGCTGCGGAATGTGAGCTGGATGCTCAGGGCCGATGTTTAATACCCGGTCCTCTCAGGCAACATGCGGGACTCGAAAAAAAAATCATGCTGGTGGGGCAACTCAACAAATTCGAAATATGGGGTGACACCCGCTGGCAACAACAAATCAACGATGACTTACTGGCGCTCCCCGAGGAAGGCTGGGAATCATCGGAACGACTGCGGGACTTCGCGCTATAACATGAGTCAACAACAGACACATATCACAGTACTGCTGCACGAAGCCGTGGACGGCTTGAATATCAAGCCGAATGGCATTTATGTCGACGGTACCTTCGGCCGTGGCGGACACTCTCGTCATATCCTGTCTCAGCTGGGACCAGATGGGCGCCTGCTGGCGATCGATCGTGACCCTCAGGCCATCGCCGAAGCGGGCAAGATAGCTGACCCGCGCTTCCAGATACTGCACGGTCCCTTCTCCCGTCTGGCGGAGATGGTGGAAGAGCAGGGGCTGACAGGGCGCATCGATGGCGTCCTGCTCGATCTGGGCGTGTCTTCTCCCCAGCTGGATCAGGCCGAACGCGGCTTCAGCTTTCAGAAAGACGGCCCTCTGGATATGCGTATGGATCCTACCAGTGGCCAGAGTGCCGCCGAATGGCTGGCCCGTGCCGATGTGGATGATATTGCCTGGGTGCTGAAAACCTTCGGTGAAGAGAAATTTGCCAAGAAAATAGCCCGCGCCATCGTACATGACAGAGTCACTGAACCTTATACCCGCACTCGTGCCCTGGCAGAGATGATCGCCCGGGTCAGCCCCAGCCGGGATAAACACAAGCATGCGGCGACCCGCAGCTTTCAGGCGATTCGCATCTATATCAACAGCGAGCTGGAAGAAATCGAGCAGGCGTTGAATGGTGCCATGCAGGTACTGGCGACGGGCGGACGGCTATCGGTGATCAGCTTTCATTCGCTGGAAGACCGACTGGTCAAACACTTCATCCGCAAGCAGGAAAAGGGCCCCGAGGTTCCGCCCGGCCTGCCGCTGACCGAGGCCCAGCTGTCAGGCGGCCGCCTGTTGAAGAGTATCGGCAAGGCACAAAAGCCGTCGGCTGCCGAGGTGGATGCCAATCCGCGCTCACGTAGCTCTGTGCTGCGAGTCGCCGAGCGGCTGGATACACCGGCGTGATAGCCGGGCGCATCAACCTGGCCAAGGAGATTGGCCAGGATTTGCTGCGGCACAAGTGGCAGCTGCTGCTGACGCTGGTGACACTGAGCTCGGCCTTGCTGGTGATCGTCATTACCCAGGGAACCCGGCAGATGACCAGTGAATACAACGAACTGATGGCAGAACAGGACCGACTGGATATCGAGTGGCGGCATTTGCTGCTGGAGCAAAGCACCCTGATGGAGCATAGCCGGATAGAGGCGCTGGCCCGAGACAAGCTCGGCATGCAACGGCCGGCTCCGGCCCAGGAAAAACTGGTGACGCAACGATGAGACGGCGCAAGCAGAATAAAAAAGAACCCATGCTGACCGGTTGGCGTTTCTTGACCGTCTGTGGGGTGATCCTGTTCGCCTTTGTCGCTCTGTTTGCCCGGGCAGCCTGGATTCAGGTGGTGTCTCCGGACCGGTTACGGCTGGAAGGCGACATGCGATCGCTGCGTACCACAGTCAGCAGCACCACCCGCGGCATGATCATGGATCGCAACGGTGAAGAGCTGGCGGTGTCGGTGCCGGTACAGGCGGTATGGGCCGATCCCAAGCAGGTGCATACCGAGCTGAGCCTGGAAAAAGGGCAGGCCTGGCAGGCGCTCGCCGACGTGCTGGGTGTTCCGCATGAAACCTTAATGAAACGGGTCGAGAATCCCAGGCGCCGCTTCGTCTATTTGCAGCGTCAGGTGACGCCGGCGGTGGCGGAGTATATCCGCAAGCTGCGGCTACCCGGCGTGCATCTGCGCCCGGAAGAGCGCCGCTTCTACCCCACCGGTGAAATCAATGCGCATCTGGTGGGGTTGACCAATATCGACGGCGCCGGTATCGAAGGCATAGAGCGGGGCTTCAACGAGTGGCTGACCGCCCAGGCCGGCGAGCGCCGGGTACGCAAAGACAGAACCGGTCGGGTGATCGAGGATCTGGGCGTGGTCTCCGAGGCGCGGGAAGCGAACAATATTCAGTTGACCATCGATCAGCGTATCCAGGCGCTGGCCTACCGTTCGCTCAAGCGGGCCACCGAATATTACCGCGCCACCTCTGCCTCTCTGGTGATGCTGGACGTGAAAACCGGTGAAGTGCTGGCCATCGTCAACAGCCCCTCCTTCAATCCCAATAACCGCAGTCAGTATCAAAGCTTTCGGGCGCGCAACCGGGCGGTCACCGATACCTATGAACCCGGCTCTACCATCAAGCCGCTGATCGTGGTCAGTGCCCTGGAGAACGGCGTGGTTAAAGCCGACTCCATCGTCGATACCAGTCCCGGCTGGATGCGTCTGGGGGGCAAGCGGGTGTCCGATACCCGCAACCTGGGCCCCATCAGCGTGCAAACCGTGCTGCAACGCTCGTCCAACATGGGGATGGTGCGCATGGCGCTGCAGGAAACCCCGGAACAGCTGCTCGACACCTTGTATCGCTTCGGGCTGGGCATCGACTCGGGCATGGGGCTGGTGGGAGAAAGCACCGGCCTGGTGCCTCAGCGTCGGCGTTGGTCCGACATAGAAAGGGCGACGCTGTCGTTCGGTTATGGCCTGACGGTCACGCCGCTGCAACTGGCCCAGTCCTATGCGGTAATAGCCAATGGAGGCGTGCGTTATCCGCTGACCATCATCAAGCGCAGCCAGCCTCCGGTGGGCGAGCAGGTGGTACCCGAGCAGCATGCGGATGCGGTGTTGCACATGTTGGAAGCCGTCGTAGGGCCAGGGGGCACCGCCGGTAATGCGGCCATTCCCGGTTACCGGGTAGGCGGCAAAACCGGTACCTCGCGCAAGGCCATCGCCGGCGGTTACGGCAGCGATTATGTGGGCTTGTTTGCCGGTGTCGCGCCGATCAGCAATCCGCGCCTGGCCATGGTGGTGGTGATAAACGAACCTCAGGGCGATAAGTATTATGGCGGACAGACTGCGGCCCCGGTATTTGCCGAGGTCATGAGTGGTGCCCTGCAATTATTGAATATTCGTCCGGATGCGGCGACGCAGGAACAGTTCCAGCTGGCAGGTCAGGAGGCAAAACGTGTCCCTCACACTTAGAGATCTGGCGGTACCGCTGGGCCTGTCGGCCCCGGCCATCGGCATCGATGCCATGACCCTCGATAGCCGGGCCGTTACGCCCGGCGCCTTGTTTGTTGCCGTTAAAGGTCATAGCGTCGACGGTCGTCGTTTTATTGAATCCGCCCTGAGCAAGGGCGCGGCGGCGGTGCTGTTCGAGGTGGACAGTCCGGAGCAGTCCGGCCTGGATCATCGTGATCATCGCCTGTTGGGGGTGTACCGCCTGTCCGAAAGCCTGTCGCTGCTGGCCGGTGTGTTTTATGGCGATCCGTCGACCGGGCTGCAGCTGATTGGCGTGACCGGCACCAATGGCAAGAGTACCGTTACCCAGCTTATTGCCAACTGGAGCTGCCTGCTGGGTACTCAGGCCGGGATCATGGGCACCCTGGGTAACGGGCTGTATGGCCAGCTGCAGGAAGCGGTCAATACCACGGGATCGGCGCTGGAGGTTCAGCATCAGCTGGCCGAGCAGCGGCGGGCGGGAGCCCGGCGGTTGGCGATGGAAGTGTCTTCCCATGGATTGCATCAGCACAGGGTGGCTGCGCTGAATTTTGACGTGGCGGTGTTCACCAACCTCAGCCGGGATCATCTGGACTATCACGGCACCATGGCCGCCTACGGTGAGGCCAAGCGGCAGTTGTTCGAGTTGGGTCGCCAGGCCCGTGTCATCAATGCGGATGACCCGCTGGGACGGCGCTGGCTGAGCCGGTATACGGACGCCATCGCCTATGGTCTCCATGGGCGACTGAGTGATTTCGGCGGCCGTCAGCTGGTGGCGGAAACCGTTCACTTTTATAGCGAAGGGTTGAAAGTGACCATTAACTCCGACTGGGGGAATGGTGTATTATCCGCCCCCCTGATGGGCCGCTTCAACGTGTCCAACCTGTTGGCGGCCATGGCCGCCCTGTTGGCGCTGGGTGAATCCTTTGAGCGATTACTGGAAACGGCGCCACAGCTCTCCGGGGTGGCCGGACGAATGGAGCCTTTTACCGCCCCCGGCCGGCCGTTGGTGGTGGTGGACTATGCCCATACCCCCGATGCGCTCGAGCAGGCATTGCAGGCGCTGCGTCAGCACTGTAAGGGCCGGTTATGGTGCCTGATCGGTTGCGGCGGCGACAGAGACAAGGGCAAGCGACCGCTGATGGCGGCGGCGGCACAAGCCGGCGCAGATGTGGTGATACTGACCGACGATAACCCGCGTACCGAGTCGGCCGAGGCCATTGTCGAAGACATGCGCCAGGGCCTGGACGATCCCGACTCCGTCCTGGTTATCCACCGGCGAGCGGAGGCCATTGGTCATGCCATCGGGCAGGCGGATGCGGAAGATATTATTTTGGTGGCCGGCAAGGGCCATGAGGATTATCAGATAGTGGGTACCGACAAGATGCATTACAGCGACCGGGAAACCGTGTCCGCCCTGTTGGGGCTGAATACATGATACCGCTCAGTCTCGACCAGCTGGCTCAGGCTTCCGGCGGTGAACTGCGCGGTGCCGATGGTCCCATAGTGGCGGTAACTACCGACAGCCGTCAGGCGCTGCCCGACGGGGGCCTCTTCGTGGCCCTGAGTGGCGAACGCTTCGACGGCCATGACTTCGCCGCGGCGGCACAGCAGCAGGGGGCGACCGCACTGCTGGTAGAGCGCTGGCTGGAGCTTGATCTTCCCCAGATCAGGGTGGCGGATTCCCGTCTGGCACTGGGGGTACTCGGTGGCCTGGTACGGGAGCTGAGCCCGGCGCGGGTGCTGGCCATCACCGGCAGCTGTGGCAAGACCACGGTCAAGGAAATGGCGGCGTCCATTCTGCGCCAGAAAGGCAAGGTACTGGCCACCAGAGGTAACCTCAACAACGAAATCGGTGTGCCTCTTACTCTCTGTGAATTGACGTTGGATACCGAGTACGCCGTGGTCGAGCTGGGTGCCAACCATATTGGCGAGATTGCCTGGACCTGCTCTCTGACCAGGCCCCATGCGGCCCTGATCAATAATGTGGAAGCCTCTCACCTCGAAGGCTTTGGCTCACTGGAGGGCGTGGCCCGGGCCAAGGGCGAGATCTACGATGGCCTTGCAGACGGCGGCGTGGCCATCGCCAATGGCGACAGTCCCTTCTGCACCCTGTGGCGTCAGCAACATGATCTGGTGTATTTCGGTGAACAGCGGGAATATCAGGCACGCCAAATCAGCCTCGACAAGTCGGGATGCGCTCACTTTCGTCTGCTGACACCGCGCGGCGAAGTGACGGTGCAATTGCCAATCCCCGGTAAACACAACGTGTCCAATGCCCTGGCCGCCGCCGCCGGTACCGAGGCGTTGGGCGCGAGTCTGGAAGACATTGCCGTCGGTCTGAGTCAGTTTGGGTCGCCTGCAGGACGGCTGCAGGTCTGGACGCGACCCGGACTGACGGTGCTGGATGATACATATAATGCCAGCGTCGCCTCTGTACTGGCGGGGCTGGATACCCTGGCCAGTCTGCCCGGTTACCGTGTCTTCGTATTCGGTGATATGGCGGAGCTGGGTGAGTACAGCAAGGAAATGCATATTCAAGTGGGCGAGTACGCCCGCAAGCTGGGTATCGATCGGGTATTGACCGTGGGTCGAGACAGCAAACATACGGCGAGTGCGGCCCAGGGCCTGCACTTCGACCAGAAACAGCAATTACAGCCCGTCCTTTTCGAGGTGCTGTCACAACATAATAAGGTAGTGGTTTTGATCAAGGGCGCGCGTAGTGCACGGATGGAAGAGATAGTCAGGGCCATTCAGGAGGATGAAGCATGCTAGTCTGGCTGGCGGAGTGGCTGACCCCTCATTTCAGCTTTCTGAACGTCTTTTCCTATCTCACCTTCAGGGCGGTGATTTCCATTCTCACCGGTCTGGTGGTCTGTCTCTGGATAGGCCCGCGGTTGATCCGTCGGCTGCAGGCGCTGCAAATCGGTCAGGTGGTGCGCAACGACGGGCCCGAGTCCCACTTCAGCAAGGCTGGAACCCCCACCATGGGTGGTCTCATGATACTGGTCTCCATCTTCGTTTCGGTATTGCTGTGGGCGCGGCTGGACAACCCCTATGTATGGGTGGTGCTGTTCGTGCTGGGCGCCTTCGGTGCCATCGGCTTTGTCGATGACTACCGCAAGGTGGTACGCAAGAACACCGATGGCCTGGTCGCACGCTGGAAGTACTTCTGGCAATCGGCGGCGGCATTGGCGGCGGCCATCTTCGTGTACTGGATAGCCAAGGATCCGGCCCAGACACAGCTGGTGGTGCCTTTCTTCAAGGACGTCATGCCCCAGCTCGGCCTCTTCTTCATCGTACTTAGTTACTTCGTGATCGTCGGCTCCAGCAATGCGGTCAACCTGACCGACGGCCTGGACGGCCTGGCCATCATGCCTACCGTCATGGTGGCGGCGGGTTTTGCCCTGGTGGCCTGGGCCACCGGCAACGTCAACTTTGCCGCCTACCTGCATATTCCCTATGTGGCCCATGCGGGCGAGCTGACCGTGGTCTGTACCGCCATGGTGGGCGCGGGGCTGGGGTTTCTCTGGTTCAATACCTTTCCGGCCCAGGTGTTCATGGGCGATGTGGGCTCGCTGGCTCTGGGGGCGGCGCTGGGCGCCATCGCCGTGCTGGTGCGGCAGGAGTTTCTGCTGGTGATCATGGGCGGTATCTTCGTGATCGAAACCCTGTCGGTGATCCTGCAGGTGGGCTCCTACAAGTTGCGTGGCCAGCGGATTTTTCGCATGGCCCCCATTCATCACCACTACGAACTCAAGGGCTGGCCCGAGCCGCGGGTGATAGTACGCTTCTGGATTATTACCCTGATGCTGGTGTTGATTGGCCTGGCCACCCTTAAGGTGAGATAAGCGCATGCTACCCGAGCGTATCCTGATTATTGGCCTGGGGCAGACCGGACTTTCCTGTCTGCGTTACTGCCTGCAGCGGGGCGTCAGCCCCGTGGTGATGGATACCCGTGTCCGGCCTCCGGGCGCCGAGCAGTTACCCGCGCAGATTGAGCATCATTTCGGTGACCTGAGCCTGGCGCCGATACTGGCGGCCGAGCTGATTATCGTCAGCCCCGGCGTACCGCTGACCACTCCGGAACTGCAGCAGGCGCTGGCCGCCGGCATCGAGGTGGTCGGCGATATCGAGCTGTTCGTGCGCGAGTGTGCGGCTCCCATCGTTGCCATTACCGGCTCCAATGGCAAGAGCACCGTCACTACCCTGGTGGGTGAGATGGCGGCCGAGGAGGGGATCCGGGTCGGAGTGGGCGGTAATATCGGCATACCGGCGCTGGACTTGTTGCCGCAGCAGGCTGAGCAACCGCTGGAGCTGGCGGTACTGGAATTGTCCAGCTTTCAGCTGGAAACCACCCCCGGCCTGCGGGCCTGTGCCGCCACCGTGCTCAACATCAGCGAAGACCATCTGGATCGTTACGACTCTCTGGCTCATTACAGAGACACCAAGCTGGGCATTTATGCCGGCGCCCGGCTTGCGGTATACAACCGGGAAGACGACCAGACTCGTCCGCCGAAAGAGCAGGCAGCCGTCAGCTTCGGTCTCGACTCGTCCGAGTATGGTCGCATGGAGCATGAAGGCCAACTCTGGCTCAGCCGTTTCGGCGAACCGGTGTTGCCGGTGTCGGCGCTGAACATTATCGGTGCTCACAACCAGCTCAACGTCCTGGCGGCGATGGCGCTGGCGGACAAGGCCGGTATCGCCCTTGATGCTCAGCTCAGGGTGTTGCGTCGCTTCGGTGGTCTGGCGCATCGCTGCCAGTTTGTAGCCGAGAAAAACGGCGTGCGCTGGGTCAACGACACCAAGGCCACCAATGTGGGAGCCACCCTGGCGGCCATCGCCGGTATCAATGAGGCCGTCGATGGCCGGCTGTGGCTGATCGCCGGTGGCCAGGGCAAGGGGCAGGACTTCGGCCCCCTGGTGCCGCTGCTGGACGGTGCCGTTGCCGGCATGGCCTGCTTCGGGCAGGACAGGGCCCGTTTGCTGGCGCTTGCCGACAACACCCATGAGGTGGCGACCCTGGACGAGGCGGTAGCCTGGTGTGCAGAACAGGCTAGCCCCGGCGACTGGGTGCTGCTGGCGCCAGCCTGTGCCAGCCTGGACATGTATCCCAGCTATCAAAAGCGGGGCGAGCACTTCATCGCCCTGGTGGAGTCCCTATGAAGTGGTGGCCTTCCTTCGGCAGCGGCTGGTTGCTGCGACCCTCCCAGGGGCTGATCTACGACCGGCAACTGGTGATATTGTCGTTGTCGCTGATGGCCATTGGCTTGGTGATGGTGTCATCTGCATCCATCGCCGAAGGTATCAATCTCGGCGATGATCCCTTCTATTTCGTCAAGCGGCACGGCGCTTTCCTGCTGATTTGCCTGATGCTGGCCAGCCTGATGCTGCAAGTGCCCATGGCGCGCTGGCAGCAATTCAACACCGGTTTTCTGGTGCTGGCGATAGTACTGCTGCTGGTGGTGTTGGTGGTGGGACGTGAAATCAACGGCAGTCAGCGCTGGTTGCCACTGGGGCCGCTCAACGTGCAGCCGGCGGAAATCGCCAAGCTGGCACTGTTTACCTTTCTGGCCGGTTATCTGGTTCGCCGGCAGGATGAAGTGCGGGGCCAGTGGAAGGGCTTTCTCAAGCCGCTGGCGGTAATGGGCCTGATGTCGGTACTGTTGCTCAAGCAGCCGGATCTGGGCTCTGTGGTGGTGCTGTTCGTTACCACCCTCGGCATGCTGTTTTTGGCCGGGGCCCGGCTCAGCCAGTTTTTAAGCCTGGTGGGGCTGGGGGCCGGTCTGCTGACTTTCCTGATCCTCAGTGCGCCTTACCGCATACGGCGGGTGACCTCCTTTCTCAACCCCTGGGAAGATCCCTTCGGCAGCGGCTATCAGCTGACTCAGTCGCTGATGGCCTTCGGTCGGGGCGGCTGGTTTGGCGAGGGGCTGGGCAATTCGATTCAGAAACTGGAATATCTGCCCGAAGCCCATACCGATTTCGTGTTCGCGATTCTCGGCGAAGAGCTGGGTTTTACCGGTGTCTTGCTGGTGTTGTTGCTGCAGGCCTGGCTGGCGTTCAAGGCGCTGCATATCGGCCAGAAAGTATTGCTGGGCGGCCGTCAGTATGAAGGCTACCTGGCCATGGGCATCGGCATCTGGTTCAGCTTTCAGACGGTGGTTAATGTGGGGGCGGCCTCGGGCATGCTACCCACCAAGGGCCTGACTCTGCCGTTGGTCAGTTATGGCGGTTCCAGTCTGCTAGTGATCACGACCGCCGTGTGCATCTTGGTGCGCATCGACTTCGAGTGGCGACGGGACCATATGCAGGCCCGGCAGCGGGAGGCGATATGAGCGAGTCCAGGACCCTGCTGGTGATGGCCGGTGGTACCGGTGGCCATGTTTTCCCCGGACTGGCGGTGGCGGATCGGCTGCGGGCCGAAGGCTGGGATATTCACTGGCTGGGCACCGCCGAGCGGATGGAAGCACAGCTGGTGCCGAAACACGGTTATCCGCTACATACCATTGCCATTGCCGGGGTGCGCGGCAACGGTCTCAAGCGAAAGCTGATGGCGCCCTTTCAGATCCTGAAGGCGGTCTGTCAGGCTCGGCGGATTTTGCAAGAGGTCAAACCTCAGGTGGTGCTGGGCATGGGCGGTTTTGCCGCCGGTCCCGGTGGCGTAGCGGCACGTCTGACAGGCATTCCGCTGGTGCTGCACGAGCAGAATGCCGCCGCAGGCATGACCAACCGATTGTTGGCACGCATCGCCCAGCGGGTGTTGATGGCTTTTCCCGGTGCCTTTGCCGAGGGCAAGAACACCGCCGTGGTCGGCAACCCGGTACGACCGGAAGTACTGGCATTACCGGCACCGTCCGAACGCATCTCCATCGAGCCCCGGCCGCTGCGGCTGCTGGTGGTAGGTGGCAGTTTGGGCGCCAGAATATTGAACGAAATTGTACCTGTAGCGGTGGCCAAAGCCGGGAATGTCCGGGTGAGACATCAGACCGGAAAGGGTAATGCCGAAACGGTGCTCCTGGCCTATCAGGCGCTCGGTATCGAAGCCGAGGTGAGTGATTTTATCGACGACATGGCGGCGGCCTACGGCGCGGCGGACCTGGTGGTCTGCCGGGCGGGAGCCCTGACGGTGTCGGAAGTGGCCGCGGCCGGGGTGGGGGCGCTGTTTGTGCCGCTGCCTCATGCGGTGGACGACCACCAGACCAAAAACGCCCGCTCCCTGTCCGACAGTGGTGCGGCATTGCTGCTGCCTCAATCCGAGCTGAGTGCAGAGGGATTGGCGGCACAGTTACAACAACTTGGCGATAACCGGGGGCAACTGCTGGCCATGGCCAGCAGAGCCCGGGCGCTGGCGATTACCGATGCCGCGGAGCGGGTGGCCGAGTGCCTGCGCGCCGTGGCGAAATAAACGAGAGAATGGCATGACCAAGGTTGAACTGGCAAAACTCAGAAGCACAGTCCCCGAGATGAGACGGGTACGACGTATCCACTTTATCGGCATCGGCGGTGCCGGTATGGGCGGTATTGCCGAGGTGCTGGCCAACGAAGGCTATGCCATTTCCGGCTCCGATATTGCCCATAACCCGGTCACCGACCGGCTGGCGGCCATGGGGGTCACTATTTATCTGGGCCATGCTCCGGAGCAGGTCGCCGACGTCAGTGTGGTGGTAGTCTCCACCGCCATCAAGGCCGACAACCCCGAGCTGGTTGCCGCCCGCGAGCTGCGCATACCTGTGGTGCGCCGGGCCGAAATGCTGGCCGAGCTGATGCGTTTTCGTCACGGGGTGGCCGTTGCCGGTACCCACGGCAAGACCACCACCACCAGCCTGATTGCCAGCATCTATGGCGAGGCGGGCATGGATCCGACCTTTGTTATCGGCGGTCTGCTCAACGGTGCCGGTTGCAACGCCCGCCTTGGCTCCAGCCGTTACCTGATCGCCGAGGCCGACGAGAGCGATGCCTCCTTCCTGCATCTGCAGCCGATGGTGTCCATCGTCACCAATATCGAAGCGGATCACATGGACACCTATGGTGGCGACTTCAGCAAACTGGAAGCCACCTTCATCGATTTTCTGCACAATCTGCCGTTTTACGGTCTGGCGGTGCTCTGTGTCGACGACGAAGTGGTGCGCGAGCTGATGCCGCGCATCGGCCGTCAGTTTGTCACCTACGGTTTTGCCGAAGATGCGGACTACCGGATCGAGGCATTCAGCCAGCAACGGGATCACAGCCGTTTCAAGGTGTGCCGTCCCGATGGTGCTTGTCTGGAGGTGCAGCTCAACCTGCCGGGCCGTCACAATGCCCAGAACGCCGCCGCGGCCATTGCCGTGGCCTGTGAAGACGGCGTGGCCGACGACGCCATACTGGCGGCACTGATGAAATTTGAAGGTGTCGGTCGCCGCTTTCAGCAATACGGCGAATTCGAGACCGGCCGCGGTCTGGCCAAGCTGGTGGACGACTATGGCCATCACCCGAGCGAAGTGCGTGCCACCCAGAATGCGGTACGCGCCGGCTGGCCCGAGCGTCGCCTGGTCACCATCTACCAGCCGCACCGTTACAGCCGGACCCGGGATCTGTATGAAGATTTTGTCGAAGTGCTGTCGAAAAGCGATGTACTGATCTTGCTGGAAGTGTACAGTGCCGGCGAAGCGCCCATCCCCGGTGCCGACAGCCGTGCCTTGTGCCGTTCCATTCGCAGTCGTGGTCATATGGAGCCTATCTATGTGGCCAATCCCGACGAGGTGCCGGCAGTGTTGGCGGAACTGCTGCAAGACGGCGATCTGGTACTGACCCAGGGGGCCGGTAATGTGGGTGGACTGGCCCGCAAGCTGGGCCGGTTACGGCTATCGATTGAAGCGATGAAGCAACAGGGAGAGCAGGCATGACACAGTTCGGTAAAGTCGCGGTATTGTTCGGTGGCCATTCCGCCGAGCGGGAAGTGTCGTTGCGTTCCGGTGCGGCGGTACTGGCCGGTCTGCAGCGGGCCGGGGTGGATGCCCATGGCATCGATACCCGGGATTACCCCCTGGCCCGGCTGAAAGCAGAAAACTTCGAACGGGCCTTCATCGTGGTCCACGGCCGGGGTGGCGAAGACGGTACCCTGCAGGGCGCGCTGGAACACCTGGGGCTGCCCTATACCGGCTCCCGGGTGCTGGGGGCGGCGCTGGCGATGGACAAGGTCCGCACCAAACAGGTGTGGCAGGCGATGGGATTGCCTACCGCCGACTTTCGCGTGGTGCACAAGAGCACCTTCAAGGCCGAGGATGCGGCGGCGCTGCTGGCGCAGTTTGACGGTCCCGTGTTCGTCAAGCCCTCCCATGAAGGGTCCAGCATCGGCATGACCAAGGCGGCCGATGCCGAGACCCTGGCCCGGGCCGTCGAAGAGGCCTTCAAGTTTGACGACGAAGTATTGATCGAGCGCTTCATCGAAGGCGATGAGTATACGGTCAGCATTCTGGGTGAACAGGCGTTACCGGCGATCCGGCTGCGTACTAGCCACGACTTTTATGACTACTCGGCCAAGTACCAGTCCGGCGACACCGAATATCTGTGCCCCTGTGGCCTGAACGATGCCGATGAACAGGCGTTGGGGGCATTGAGCCTGGCGGCCTTCAGGGCCGTGGCCGCCAGTGGTTGGGGCCGGGTCGATTTGATGCAGGATAAACAGGGCCGATGGTGGCTGCTGGAAGTAAATACGGTGCCGGGCATGACCGAAACCAGCCTGGTTCCCAAGTCTGCCAGGGTGGCCGGCCTGTCGTTCGATGAGCTGGTGGTGGCGGTACTGGCGATGGCGTACTGATATGAGCGCTGTCGTGATCCGTACCCGACTGGCCTTTATTGGCGGTCTGACCTTCTTTCTCGTGGTGCTGTCGGCGCTGCTGTGGGGTCTGTGGTTGTTGGTGATATGGATGACGGCGGCCAATCAGGTACCGGTCAACAGCCTGATGATTCAGGGAGAGCAGCACTATCTCAGCCGGGAAGAGGTGCGTCAGTCGGTGCTGGCGCTGCCGGAAGTCGGTAACTTCTTTACCCTGGAGGTGGACCGGGTGCAGCAGCAACTGCAGTCGCTGCCCTGGGTTTATCAGGCGTCGGTGCGCAAGCAATGGCCCGATATTCTGCGGCTTTACATCGTGGAACAGCCGGTGGCAGCTCAGTGGAATCAGGATGCCATGGTGAATACCCATGGCGAGATTTTTCGGACTCGCCATGAGGATCCGGAGCTGGTGTCCCTGTCGGGGCCGGATGAAGAATCGAACAGGGTGCTGGAGGAATATCGCAGTGCGCAGAAATTATTACAGCCCAGAGGTTATCGGATTGAGCGGGTTCACCTGACCCCTCGACGTTCCTGGGAACTGACCCTGTCGGACGGGGTCACGCTGTTGCTGGGTCGCGAGGATCTCGGGGCCCGTTTGCAACGATTTATTGATGTCTATCCGGGCATTGCGGAGCAGGAACGAGTGGCTTATCTCGATCTGCGTTACGATACCGGGCTGGCAGTGGGATGGAAGCAGGACGAAGAGACAGATAATGACAAAAAGCGCGGAACGAAATCTGATCGTCGGGCTTGATATCGGCACGGCTAAGGTCACGGCCCTGGTCGGGGAAGTGTTACCGGATGGCGATCTGAATATCATCGGGCTCGGCAGCCATTCCTCGAAGGGAATGGACAAGGGCGGTGTCAACGACCTCGAATCTGTGGTCAAGTCGCTGAAGCGGGCGGTCGATGAAGCCGAGATGATGGCGGATTGCCAAATCACCTCCGTCTACCTGGGCTTGTCGGGCAAGCATATCGAGTGCCGCAACGAGACCGGCATGGTGCCGATTTCGGACGAAGAAGTTACCCAGGAAGACGTGGACAGCGTGATCCATACGGCCAAGTCGGTACGACTGTCCGATGAACACAGGGTGCTGCATGTGTTGCCGCAAGAATACTCCATCGACTTTCAGGAGGGGATCAAGAACCCCATCGGGCTGTCGGGGGTGCGGATGCACGCCAAGGTGCATCTGATCACCTGTCACAACGACATGGCGCGCAATATCGAAAAGTGTGTGGAACGTCTGGGACTGCGTGTAGACCAGTTGATTTTCAGCGCCCTGGCATCGAGTTATGCGGTGCTGACCGATGATGAGAAAGAACTGGGTGTCTGCGTAGTTGATATCGGCGGTGGCACCATGGACATGGCGGTGTTTACCGGCGGCGCCTTGCGTCATACCAAGGTGATCCCCTATGCGGGCAGCACGGTGACCAGCGACATCGCCTACGCCTTTGGCACGCCGCCGCTCGACGCGGAAGCGATCAAGGTGCGTCACGGTGGCGCCTTCAGCCGACTGGTCAGCAAGGAAGACACCATAGAAGTGCCCAGCGTGGGCGGCCGACCGGCTCGCAGTCTGCAGCGACAGACCCTGGCCGAGGTGATAGAGCCACGCTACAGCGAGCTGCTCGGCATGATCAACCAGGAGTTGAGCCAGGTACAGGGCGAGCTGAAAAAAGCCGGGGTCAAGCATCAGCTGGCCGCGGGCCTGGTATTGACCGGCGGTGCCGCACAGATTGAAGGCCTGGTGGAATGTGCCGAGCAGATTTTCCAGTGTCAGGTGCGTATCGGCCAGCCGGCCGGGGTAAAAGGTTTATCCGATTACGTTGAAACACCGGTGTACTCCACCGCCGTCGGCTTGTTGCATTACGGCAAGGAGCATCAATCGATGCCTCAACAGGACTATAAAAACAAATCCAGCGTCACCGGGCTGTTGAAGCGGGTCGGTAACTGGCTGCGTGGCGAATTTTAACCTTGGCAGTATTTGATACTGAGAGTAAGTAACCAAGAGCAAAGCGGAGAGAGCCTTATGTTTGAACTAATGAATGATCACGAGCAGGAAGCCGTCATTAAAGTGGTTGGTGTCGGTGGCGGCGGCGGCAATGCCGTCGAGCACATGGTGCGTGAAAACCTGGAAGGCGTCGAGTTTCTGGCCATCAATACCGATGCCCAGGCCCTGCGTAACTCCAGTGCATCACGCACCCTGCAGGTGGGTGGCGATATCACCAAGGGACTGGGTGCCGGCGCCAACCCGGAAGTAGGCCGGGATGCGGCCCTGGAAGACAGGGATGCCATTCGCGATCTGCTGGACGGCGCCGATATGGTGTTTATTGCCGCCGGTATGGGGGGGGGCACAGGTACCGGTGCCGCCCCCGTGGTGGCTGAAGTGGCCAAGGAACTGGGTATTCTGACCGTGGCCGTGGTGACCAAGCCGTTTGCCTTCGAAGGCAAGAAACGGATGAATTATGCCCAGCAGGGTATCAATGAGCTGGCCAAGCATGTCGACTCCCTGATCACCATTCCCAACGACAAGCTGCTGAAAGTGCTGGGCCGTGGCATCTCACTGCTGGATGCCTTCAAGGCTGCCAACAACGTGCTGCTGGGGGCGGTACAGGGTATCGCCGAACTGATTACCCGCCCGGGCCTGATCAACGTCGATTTCGCCGACGTGCGCACCGTGATGCGGGAAATGGGTACCGCCATGATGGGTACTGGCAGTGCCACCGGAGAAGACAGGGCCGAGGAAGCGGCCGAAAAAGCCATCTCCAGCCCGCTGCTGGAGGATGTGGATCTGGCGGGCGCCCGGGGCATCCTGGTCAACATTACCGCCGGTCTGGACATGACCATCGAAGAGTTTGAAACCGTGGGTAATGCGGTGAAGGCCTTCGCCTCCGAAAATGCCACCGTGGTGGTGGGTACGGTACTGGATCCGGAAATCAGCGACGAGCTGAGGGTGACAGTGGTAGCCACAGGTATCGGTGCCGAGCGCAAGCCGGACATCACCCTGGTCAAATCAGGCACCAGCAACCGCGACGACAACGGCATGCGTCAGGTGGAAGCCCCGCGTGAAGAGCAGGCGGGAAAACTGGTGGTGAATGCCGACGCGACTCAGGCCAAGTCCGATATGGATTACCTGGATATTCCGGCGTTTTTGCGTAAGCAGGCCGACTGAGAAAGGCTCTCAATTGGCGATGGCGGATTATTGTGCTAACATATCGGACCATTTGAATTCGGTTCGAATCGGGCCTTTTTGACTTGCGGACAACCTTATGATTAGACAACGAACTTTGAAAAATACCGTGCAGGCTACCGGAATCGGCCTGCACTCCGGACACAAGGTGCAAATGACATTTGTGCCGGCGCCGGCCAATACAGGTATTGTATTTCGTCGTACCGATCTGGACCCGCAGGTCGACATTCGAGCCGATGCCGCCCTGGTCAAGGACACCATGCTCTGTACCGCACTGGTCAATGAGCAGGGGGTTCGGGTCTCGACCATAGAGCACCTGTCGGCGGCCTTGGCGGGGCTGGGCATCGACAACCTTGTTATCGAGGTGGATGCCCCCGAGGTGCCGGTGATGGACGGCAGTTCGCACCCCTTTATCTATCTGCTGCAGTCCGGTGGTATTCGCGAGCTGAACGCACTCAAACGCTTCATTCGCATCAAGCAGCCGGTACGGGTAGAAGACGGCGACAAGTGGGCGGAATTCCGGCCTTATCGTGGCGGCTTCAAGATGGATCTGACCATCGACTTCAAACATCCGGTGTTTGAAGGTCAGAGTCAGCATCTGGTGCTGGATTTTTCCGGTGCGGCCTTCGTCAAGGAATTGAGTCGGGCCCGGACCTTCGGGTTTATGCGGGATATCGAATATCTGCATTCCCAGAACCTGGCCCTGGGCGGCAGCCTGGAAAATGCCGTGGTGCTGGACGACTACAAGGTGCTTAACGACGACGGTTTGCGTTATCCCAACGAGTTCGTCAAGCACAAGATGCTGGATGCCATCGGTGATCTCTATATGTGCAATCACAGCATTCTGGGTGAGTTCTGTGCCTACAAGACAGGTCATGCTCTGAACAACAATCTGCTGCGCGCCATGCTGGCCAATACCGAAGCCTGGGAAATTGTCACCTTCGGTGAACAGGGTGCCGAGTCGCCGATTCGTTACTACGATACCGCGTTCAGCCCCGCCTGAACTCACTGAAAACACGCCGGCATCCTCTCCGCGCCGGCGTGTTTTATTTTCTCTTCTGTAGCGTACACCATGAACCGTCCCGCACCCCTTGCTGGCGCCAACGCCAGGTTTCGTTTGTCCGATTACCGACTTTTTTTGCTGCTGGCCGTGTTGCAACTGCCGGTAATACTGTATCTGTACAGCCAGTGGCAAAATGCCGAGCAGCAACAGTTGCAGCTCGGTCGTCAGCTGGAGCAGCAACAGCGCAGCCAGCAGCGTCAGCTGGGTCGTATCGGGCAGCGCCTGGGCCAACTGCAGGCCGAACTGGGACAATTGAGCGCGGTAGGGCAACGGCTGGTCAGAGACTACGATCTGGTCGATGAGTTGCCGCTGCAACGGCTCGACGCCAACCCGCTTCAGCGGCCCTTCAATGGTTTTGCCGGCCTGCATCTAGCCCTGACCCAGGTCTCGGAGCAGACGCGGGCCTACGGCATGACGCTGGCTGCTCTTGAATCTTTACTGCTTAGCCTCCATATCAATGAAATTACCCAGATCCAGGGCCACCCGGTACCGGGTGGCAGCCGGATGAGCTCGACCTTCGGCCAACGCCGGGATCCTTTTACCGGTCGTACCCGTTGGCATCGTGGGCTGGATTTCACCGGCAAGCTGGGCCAGCCGATTGCTGCGACGGCGACCGGTGTGGTCAGCGTGGTGGAACAACACCCGGATTTTGGTGGCCTGGTCGAGATTAATCATGGTCAGGGCTGGACAACCCGGTATGCTCATCTGGACACGCAACTGGTTCAGGTGGGTGAGCGTGTCGACAAGGGGCAGTATGTTGCCCTGATGGGGCGAACCGGTCGGGCGACCGGCGTCCATTTGCATTACGAAGTATTAAAAGGGAATAAACAGCTGGATCCGGCCCGTTTCTTGCCTAATTAGGGTCTGTTGACCTTTCGAGATGATTTTTGCAGCAGTTTGTGGGGCCTTGATACAAGGCAGCGCTTATGCGATGTAGTCACTCTACATAAATAAGCGATAATGCAGTAGCAAGCCCCCACAAGCGCTGCCCTGCGGGTTCGGCTAAACGCGTTTTTCTCTTTGTTGAGAGGGCTTTGCTTAGAATGGCTAGGCTACACCCCATACGCTCGATAAAAACGCGTTTAACTCGAACAAAATATCACCGCGAAAGGTCAACAGACCCTAGAGTTCGGCCCCACACGGGGTTTTATCTTCCATCATCATTATTGGCCAAACATGATTACTAAACTTTTCACCATGATAATCGGTAGCCGTAACGACAGAACGCTCAAGCGGCTACGTAAAGTTGTAAACGAAATCAATGCGATGGAGCCGAAATTCGAGGCGCTGTCCGATTCCGAACTACAGGCCAAGACCGTCGAGTTCCGCAGCCGGCTGGAGCAGGGCGAAACACTGGAGCAGCTGTTGCCGGAAGCCTTCGCCACGGTACGAGAAGCCTCTCGCCGGGTGTTCGAGATGCGTCACTTCGATGTGCAGCTGATCGGCGGCATGGTGTTGCACAACAATCAGATCGCCGAAATGAAGACCGGCGAGGGCAAGACCCTGACCGGCACCCTGCCGGTTTACCTGAATGCTCTGACCGGACGCGGTGTTCACGTGGTGACGGTGAACGATTATCTGGCCCGCCGCGATGCGGAAGCCAACCGACCCCTGTTCGAGTTTTTGGGGCTGACCGTAGACTGTAACCTGCCGGGCATGGATTCGGCACAAAAGCACGCCGCCTATGCAGCCGACATTACCTACGGCACCAACAACGAGTTCGGTTTCGACTATCTGCGCGACAACATGGCGTTCTCGCCCCAGCAGCGGGTACAGCGGCCGCTGTATTATGCGCTGGTGGATGAAGTGGATTCGGTGCTGATCGACGAGGCCCGTACCCCGCTGATTATCTCGGGTCCGGCAGAAGACAGCTCCGAACTCTATATCCGCATCAATACCCTGATCCCCAAGTTGATCAAGCAGGACAAGGAAGACACCGAAGAGTACACGGGTGACGGCCACTACACGGTGGACGAGAAGAACAAGCAGGCGCTGCTGACCGAAAATGGCCAGATTTTCGTGGAAGAGGAATTGAAGCGCATGGGGCTGCTGCAAGAGGAGGACTCGCTGTTCTCTGCCGGCAACATCACCCTGCTGGCCCACGTCAACGCCGGCCTGCGCGCCCATACCCTGTTCGAACGCAACGTCGATTACATAGTGCAGGACAACGAGGTGATCATCGTCGACGAGCACACCGGCCGTACCATGCCGGGGCGTCGCTGGTCCGAGGGCCTGCATCAGGCGGTGGAAGCCAAGGAAGGGGCGAAAATTCAGAACGAAAACCAGACCCTGGCTTCCATTACCTTCCAGAATTTCTTCCGTCTGTACGACAAGCTGGCGGGCATGACCGGCACCGCCGATACCGAAGCCTTCGAGTTTCAGCATATCTACGGTCTGGACACGGTGGTTATCCCCACCAATCAGCCGATGGTGCGCAAGGACATGGGTGATCTGGTCTATCTGACCGCTCCCGAGAAATACCAGGCTATTGTTGCGGATATCAAGGACTGTGTGGAGCGGGGCCAGCCGGTACTGGTCGGTACCGTCTCCATCGAAAACTCCGAGTTGCTGTCGGGTATCCTAAAGCAAGAAGGCATAGCGCACCGGGTGTTGAACGCCAAATTCCACGCCAGCGAGGCGGAAATTATTGCCGAAGCGGGTCAGTCCGGCGTTGTCACCATCGCCACCAACATGGCCGGTCGCGGTACCGATATCGTACTCGGTGGCAACTGGCAGGCCGAAATCGAAGCGCTGGATACTCCGAGTGCCGAACAGGTTACTGCCGTCAAGGCCGCATGGAAACAGCGCCACGACGCGGTGATTGCCGCCGGTGGTCTGCATATCATAGGTACCGAGCGCCATGAGTCCCGCCGTATCGACAACCAGCTGCGTGGCCGGGCCGGTCGTCAGGGGGATCCGGGCTCCAGCCGTTTCTATCTGTCGATGGAAGATGCCCTGATGCGTATCTTCGCCTCCGACCGGGTGACCGGCATGATGAAGAAACTGGGCATGGAAGAAGGCGAGGCCATCGAGCATCCCTGGGTGAGCCGCGCCATCGAAAACGCCCAGCGCAAGGTGGAAACCCGCAACTTCGATATCCGTAAGAACCTGCTGGAATTCGATGACGTGGCCAATGATCAGCGCAAGGTGGTGTACGAGCAGCGCAACGAACTGCTCGACTCGGGGGATATCAGCGACACCATCGCCGTGATCCGTGAAGACGTCCTGAACGGTATTATCGATGAGTACATTCCACCCCAGTCACTGGAAGAGATGTGGGACGTGCCAGGGCTGGAACAGCGACTGCAGGCCGACTTCGGGCTGGAAGTGCCGGTTGGTGCCTGGCTGAAAGAAAACGAAAAGCTGCACGACGAGCAGTTGCGCGAGCAGATCCTGGAAGCCGCCGCCAGGGCCTATGCGGACAAGGAAGAAGTGGTGGGCGCCGAGGTGTTGCGCCAGTTCGAGACCTCCGTGATGCTGCAGACCCTGGATACCCTGTGGAAAGAGCATCTGGCGGCGATGGATCATCTGCGCCAGGGTATTCATCTGCGTGGTTATGCCCAGAAGAACCCCAAGCAGGAATACAAGCGTGAATCCTACGAGCTGTTTACCCAACTGCTGGACAATCTCAAGCGGGAAGTGGTCAGTATCCTGAGCCGGGTGCGGGTGCAGAGTCAGGAAGAAGTGGAAGCGGCAGAAGCGAAACGGCGCGAGGCGGCGGAAAGCCTGCCCCAGAGTTACAGTCATGCGGTGGCAGACAGCCTGCTGGAAGAGGAAGGTGCGGCTTCCTCTTCCGGCGGTGAGTCGGCGCCCTTCGTGCGCGAAGGTCAGAAGGTAGGACGTAACGATCCCTGTCCCTGTGGCTCGGGCAAGAAATACAAACAGTGTCACGGTAAGTTGAGCTGAACGGATTATTGCCAGACATCAAAACCGCCCTTAGGGGCGGTTTTTTTATGCGGGAGTTTCGCCGTATCGAGGGGCATCTCACACTGACTCTGTTGTCAATGACTTTCCAGTCGTACTCATTCAGCTTAAGTTGCATTCATTTAATTGAATTTTCGTATTAAATATCGTTTACAATATTATTGTTTATTTGCGACATTTTTTTTTGCGTCTGGAGTGCCTCTATGCATAATAATTTGACCTTGAAGGCGGTCATACGCCTGGTGTTTCTGGTGGTCTTGGCGTTGGCGCTGGCTTTGGGAGGTGCACTCTATCTGTTGCTGCAATCTCAGAAGGGAGTGAACCAGACTCAGGAAACGCGTTACCGGTATTTCAATTCCGCCAATATGCTGCGGCTAAGCTCCAACGAAATGTCGGCCCATATCCGCAGCTATGTAGCCACGGGCAATCGAGACAAACTTAACGCCTACCAACGGGTGCTGGCGATTACCGAAGGGCGGGCACCGTGGGCCGACGGCCGTAGCCTGTCTAATCAGGACATGTTGGCCGAGATGGAACTGATGCCGGCCGAACTCAAACAGCTGGAGCTGGGGCACCAGGCTACTTTGACAATGATCAAGCTGGAACAGGAAGCGATTGCCCTGATGAACGCCGGGAGGCAGGACGAAGCCAGAGATCGGGTGCTGGCGCCTCAGTATGACAAAGCAGGGAAAGATCTGAATGAATCGGTGAATACCTTTGTTTCACTGTTGCTCGCTCGTCAGGCGGAACAGATTAATGCTGCCCAACAACGCAATCATCTGATGGTGGTGCTGATGGTGTCACTGGTGGTTTTGTTGGTCGGGCTCAGCCTGCTGCTGGGCTGGACTCTCAAGCGAATGGTGCTGCAGCCGCTGGGGGCCGAGCCGAGCGAGATGGAGCGAGTGGCATCCCGCATTGCCGATGGTGATTTGAGCCTGAAGTTTGGCTCCAATACCCAGGGGGTTTATGCCAAGCTGCACCATATGACCGACAAGCTGCGCGAGCTTATCGGTCATATTCATCATTCCAGCACCAGCCTGTCGGCGGCGGCGGAAGAAACCTCGGCGGTGTCGTTGCAGACCAGCGCGAACCTGAGCCGCCAACAGCAGGATACGGATCAGGTGGCCGCAGCCATCAACGAGATGTCGGCGACGGTGCAGGAGGTGTCCCAGAACACCAGCCTGGCGGCGTCCTCGGCTCGTTCGGCCAACGAAGCGGCGGAGCAGGGTAAAAAGGTGGTACAGCAGACGGTGTCTTCCATCAGTCGACTGGCGGATGACGTCGCCTCCACCGGTCTGGTGGTACAGTCGCTGGCCGACAGCAGTACCCAGATAAGTTCTGTGGTACAGGTGATACAGGAGATTGCCGACAGAACTAATCTGCTGGCGCTGAATGCCGCCATCGAGGCGGCGCGTGCCGGAGAGCAGGGGCGGGGTTTTGCGGTGGTCGCCTCCGAAGTGCGCAATCTGGCGGAGCAGACGCAGCAGTCTTCGCAGGAAATAGTGTCCACCATCGCCAAGTTGCAGGCCGATGCGGAACAGGCCATGTCCGCCATGGCGGGCGGTCGTCAGCAGGCAGAGCTGACCGTGAGCCAGGCCCGGGAGGCCGAGCAGGCGCTGGAACTGATCGGCGCGGCGGTACAGACCATTCACGATATGAATACCCAGATTGCGACCGCGGTGGAAGAACAGGCGACCGTGACCGAAGATATCAGTCGTAATCTCACCGGCATTCACGAAATGGGTGGCGAAACGGCCGCCGGCGCCGAGCAGACTGCCAGCGCCAGCCGTGAGTTGTCCGAACTGGCAGCCGGGCTGCAACAGCTGGTACAGGGCTTCAGGCTGGAGTCGGAAGCTCCGGGCCACCGGCGCTGATCCGGCGCCGAATGTCGCAAGGTGCTGATGTTTTAGGTTTATTATTTTCGAGCACATAACCCAAGGCCCGGCCGCTGTCGATCAGCGGCCGGGCCTTGTTCCTTGTGGGTCTGCTCAGTATACTGCCGTCTCTCAAAACACGAGGTGTGTTCATGTTAAAGCTGTTGCGGCTGTTCTTGCTGGCCCTGGCCATGGTTGTTGTTTTCGTACTTGGTTCCCTGGTGTGCCTGCTGCGTCCCCGTCACCCCAATAACGTCCACCTGCTGGGGCGTTTGTTTAACAAGGCCTGTCCGCTGGTGGGACTCAAGGTACGGTTTCGGGGTTATGAGCATGTCAAGGATCTGCATTCGGCGGTGTATATCGCCAACCATCAGAGCAACTGGGATATCATCGCCTTGCCCGGTGCCGTGATGCCGCGTACCGTGGCCATCGGCAAGAACAGCCTGTTCTGGATACCCTTGTTCGGCCAGTTGTTCTGGCTGAGTGGCAACTTGCTGATTAACCGTGAGAACAAGGCCAAGGCCGCCAGTACCATAGGTACAGTGGTCGACAAGATTCGCCAGCGCAACATGTCGATCTGGATGTTTCCCGAAGGGACCCGCAGCAAGGGCAAGGGGTTGTTGCCGTTCAAGACCGGCGCCTTTCATATTGCCCTGCAGGCCGGTGTACCCATAGTTCCCATCGCCTGCTCCAGCTATTTCGGTCAGGTTGACCTGAACCGCTGGGACAACGGTGAGCTGATCGTCGAAATTATGCCACCGATTGCGATCGAGGGTTATGCGCCTAATCAAATCAGAGACTTGCTCAAGCACAGCCGTCAGCTGATTGCCGAACGTATTACCGAGCTGGACAGTGAAGTCCGTCGTCCCTAATTCCGTTATCCGGCCAAGGAGCCACCCATGACTGAACAGCAAGACTGGCGGGAAGAAACCCGTGAAATCATAACCTCCCTGCTGGAAGACGGCAGTAACCCGGATGTGGAATACACCATAGAGCATCATTTTTCCGGTCAGGACTTCAGCCGGCTCGAAAAAGCCGCGGTCGATTGCTTCAAGGCCGAATTCGAGGTGACCGATGCAGAAGAGCTGACTCTGGAGCGAGGCCAGACCATACTGTGTTTTGATGCGGTCAAGGAAGGTCCCCTGACCGAGGAGGCCATCATGGCGCAGATTGAACAGTTGCTGCCGATCGCCCGGAAATACGGCATCGAATACGATGGTTGGGGCACCTACTTCGAAGAATAATACCCAGTACTTCAAAGAGTCATAGCTGGCCCAGGGGCAGTATCAGGGTGATTTCACAATCATGATGCCCGGTGCTGCCCAGTCGTTCGCAGGGCGCGAATCCCAGTTTTTGATACAGTGCCAGCGCCTCGGGCAATAGCGCCGTGGTTTCCAGGTAACAGTATCTATATCCCAGCAGGCGTGCCTGCTGCAATACATGCAGCGCCAGCCTGCGGCCTAGTCCCATCCCCCTGGCAGATGCTGCCAGATACATTTTCTGCAGTTCGCACACGCCATCGTAACCGGCCATCGGGCCCAGGCCGCCGCCGCCGAGCAAGCCCCCGGCGTTATCTTCCAGCACCCAGTAGCCGGCTCCCTTTTGCCGGTATGCCTCACTCAGTCTGTCCAGGCCGGGGTCGGCCACACTGAACCCTTTATCGGCGGTCAGGCCATATTCCGCCGATACCACCCGGATCAATGCCGCCAACGGCGCGTTGTGGTGGTGTTCGAGCAAGATTATCCGTTCGGGAGCCGGGCCCCCTTCAACTGCTTCTACTCCGTTTTCAGGCGCGTTAATCATGGCGTTCTCCTCTTCTGCCGACGAGACCATAACCGCTGCTACCGTGGATGCAACGCTTTTTTTCTCCGCTATGCTTAGCTCAGAGGTGACGCGATATGAATAAAAAAAGCAGACGTTGGTGGTGGCTGTTGCCACTGGTGTTGTTACCGCTGTTGATGCTGGGTTGGAGCGAACTGCAGGCAAAACTGGGTCGACACCTGTTGTCGGATCCTCCCGAGCTGGTGGTAGAGGCGTTGCCACCGGGTTACGATCCAGCCGCGCCAAGGCCCGTTTATGACGGGCCTCATGCTGCCCGGGTGCAGCTGGATTTATCCGTCTTTGATTTTCCTGTCAGCCCCGGGCAAACCGGCCCGGTGGATTTCTCGCTCGGCCCGCTGCAGTATCCCTTTGCCTGCAATACCGAAGAGGTCGGACTGGGCCAGCCGTTGGTGGATAACCAGCAAGGCATCGGCACTCCAGTGTACGCTGAGCTCGACGGCATGAAGGACAAGAGCCGGCTGCTCGGTCATAGCAAGGACTGTCTGTTGCAGACCCGGGTCGACTATTTCTACAAGGTGGAGGGACGGGACGATTATTACCTCTGGCCCGAGAGCGGAGAGCCGTCAGATCTGGCCTGGCTGGATTGGCAGGGCAGCACCATTCCCTTCGTGCTTAGGGTGGAGCGGGGCACCATTAATCGCTTTATTTATGTGATCGCCATGCTGGCCGACCCTATGGCGCCGGTGACCGATACCCGGAGTCCTTATTGGAACAACAAACTCATCTATCACTTCAAGGGCGGCGTGGGTATCGGCAAGCGTCAGGGCAAGATGAGCCTGGGGAGGGTCGCCTCACGCCTGACCAAACAATTGGCTGAGGGTTACGCCCTGGCGGGCTCCGGCGGCAACGTGACCAGCAATCATTACAACATGTGGCTGGCGGCCAACACCGCCGAGATGGTCAAGGCCCAGTTTGTGGCCCGCTATGGCAAGCCGGACTACACGGTCGGCATCGGTGGCTCCGGCGGCGCGGTGCAGCAGTATCTGATCGCCCAGAATAAACCGGGAATGCTCGATGCCATTATTCCCCAATACAGTTATCCGGACATGATCACCCAGAGTATCTGGGCGCTGGACTGTGAACTGCTGGAGTATTATTTCGATGTCACGGCACGGGACAATCGACGCTGGCAGGTGCAGGAAAACCGGGGCCAGGTGATGGGCGTGGCGGCGAGCAGCGATGTGGAGCACGAGTTCAAGAAGTATTATCGCTGGGCCCGGGTCGCCGGCCTGGGGCTGACCTTGCCGGCCCTGCCGCCGGGGGCCACAGAGTGCTCGAAGAGCTGGCGCGGGCTGGCGCCGCTGACCAACAACCCCCGCTACTTTCATCGGATGCATCACTATGCGCCGGCCGTGGCCAGGGCCGATCGCTTCAGTCACTGGCACGATCTGGCCGCGTTCTACGGGGTGGGAGAAGACGGTTTTGCCCACCGCACCCATGATAACGTCGGGGTCCAGTATGGCCTGGAGGCGCTGAAACTGGGGCAGATCAACATGGCCGAATTTCTCCACCTCAACGCCAACATCGGCAGTTGGAAGGCATCGAAGGACATGGCGCAAGAGAGGCTGTGGGTGCTGACCGGAGACGACAGCCTGGCGGATGTATCCATCTGGAGTGACCATAATATGCAGAAGACGCCGGGCCGTCCGGTGCCGTTGCGGGTGTTTGAGCGCAATCAGGTCGACTTGATCAAGACGGCACCCCGCAGCCGGGGGCACGACGGCGCCATGGCGGCGGCCTATTATTCCGGTCATGTTTTTCTCGGCAACATCGACATTCCGGTGATCGACCTGCGTCACTATCTGGATAGCCAGCTCGACATGCACCACTCCTATGCGACCCTGTCATCCTGGTTGCGTATCAGCCAGGCCCGGGGGCAGGCGGACAACATGGTTATCTGGCAAAGCGGCAAACCCTATGATCCCAGCGATCGTGCCTTTGTGCTGCTCGACGAATGGCTGGCCACGGGCCGACGCCCGGCGGCGGCAAAAGACGCCTGCTGGACCGACAAGGGAGAATTGATCGCCGAGGGCAGCGGGGTCTGGAACGGTCCCTGGCGAGGTGATGCCGACATGGGTACCTGCCTGGAGCACTATCCGGCCTACCGGTCACCGCGCAATGCCGCCGGCAGCCCGCTGACCGGTAACCTGTTCAAGTGCGCACGGGTGCCGGTGGCCGAGGCGGTGGCACAGGGCTTCTATCATCCCCAGGAGGTAGAGCCCTACAGCGCCATGCTGGAAGCGGTGTTTCCCGATGGCGTATGCGACTATCGACAGGGAGATATGGCGCGACCTGCGGATGCCGAGTTGGGTCTGACTCCCGTGCTATAGTGGCGCAAACAGGAGTCAAGGAGCGCTCAAAATGTACCATCGGTACGATCCGCATGTTCTGCTGTGGGATGAATACAAGTATCGTCACGACCACATCTGGCAAAAGCTGTTTCAGATCACCATCGCCGTGGTGTTGTTGGGGGCGGTACCTTATCTCAAACCCGAGATTACCCAGGTGCTGAAAGGCTGGATCCTGATAGCACCTCTGCTTGGCACCGTGCTGTCGTTGATCACCCTGGTGCTGATGCACTTCGAACTGATGCTGTTTGCCAAGATAGCCTCCGCCCATCGCAGCCACCAGGAAAGGCAGGGGTTGATCAAGCACAGCCGGCATAACTATTTTCGTTATCTGGTCATGACCTATGTCGGCTTTCTGCTGCTGGTCAGTATCGCCAATGTCGCCGTGGTTCGCTTGTTGTGGCTGGGCCCGGTCGCCTGAATCCTCCCGCCGAGTCACCCCGGAAACAGGGCGACAGTGTCAGGCACAAGCCGGTTTCGAGGACGAGCCGTTTGCGAGTAAAGTGGTTACACTAAAAGTGTATATATGTGGAGAACATTCACCTGAGCGAGGTAACCATGAAGACGTACAACGGCAAAATAATGGTAGTGGGGCTTACGGCAGTCCTGCTGCTTGGGTTGTCTGCCTGCAGCAACATGTCGGATCGGGATCGTAATACCGCCATCGGCGCCGGTGCCGGCGGCGTGGCGGGCTCTGTGCTCACCGGCGGCAGCACCATGGGCACCATAGGCGGCGCCGTGGTCGGCGGTGTCATCGGTAACCAGGTCGATAAAGACAAGAAATAACAATGCTATGAGCCAAAACGGAAGGCCTGGTCTTCCGTTTTAATAGGCGGCCTCACCCAGGTAGCTACCCGACATGATTTCTTTCCTCCTTCCAGTCCTTGATGCCATCCAGCTCATCATAAAATCCGAGTGTGCCCAGAAACAGATCTTCACCAAAACCGGAGCCCTGGTCATGCCATCGTTACGAATATGGCGATGAGCATCGAGCGGGCTTGTGTTCATGTCGGTGGCCTCTGTTGCCGCCGTATCGGCCTGTAGTCAGAGCTTCTTTTTGGCCTTGCTCCAGGGTAAAAGTCGCCGGCAGAAGACGCCATTTTTTCGGTCGGTGACCTGCTGTGGCATCGAATGGTTTGGAGTATCCAGAAGCTTGTTTTTACTCTACTCTGTAAGTTCCAGCAACCAAAGGATTGGTTTGAATCCGCTTTATGACATCATGTTAAATGCCTGGATCAGGGAGAATATTTTATGTTCACCAGTACAAAGCTAAAGCGAGAGCTGCTGCAGAGCCAGGAGCAAAATCAACAACTGCTGACACTGCAGCGGGCCATCCGAGAGCATGTAGCGGTTATTGAGTTTACGCCCGAAGGCGAGATTCTGGATGCCAATGAAGACTTCCTGCAGGCGGTGGGATATTCATTGGAGGAAGTAAAGGGAAAGCATCATCGCATGTTTTGCGAAGCCGAGCTGGTGGAGTCTTCTGGATATCGGATCTTCTGGCAGCGACTTCGTGAGGGGGAGCACCAGGAAGGCACCTTTCTCAGAGTCACCCGGGATGGCCGCAAGGTTTGGCTGCAGGCGACTTACTTTCCCGTGCAGGATGAGTCTGGCCGGGTTTTAAAAATATTGAAAATTGCCAGTGATATTACCGAAAAACAGCATCAGCTTAACCGTCAGCAAGCGGTGCTGGCTGCACTGGATCGTTCTATGGCGGTGATTGAGTTTTCGATGGATGGCACCGTACTCACCGCCAATGAGAATTTCCTGTCACTGATGGGATACCGCCTCCAGCAGGTGGTGGATCAGCATCATCGTCTGTTTTGTGATGACGATTTCTACCGGGAACATCCAGACTTCTGGGAAGAATTGTCGGCCTGCGAGCACAAGTCCGGCCGCTTTCGGCGCCTTGACGCCAATGGGCAGGAAATCTGGCTGGAGGCAACCTACAATCCCATTCTTGATGAACTGGGGCGGGTGGAGCGGGTGGTCAAGTTTGCCAGCAACATCACCCGGCGAGTACAACAGTCCCGCAGAAACCAGCTGGCATCGGAGCAGGCCTGTGATATAGCGGTAAAAACCTCCCAAATTGTAGAGCAGGGTAATACAACCCTGCAGGCTTCGGTACATCTATCGACCCGGGTCTCCAAGGATCTGGAGCAGGCTATGGAAGTTATCAACCAGCTGAATGAGCAGGCTCGTAATATCGAAGATATAGTCGCTACTATTAGCAGTGTGGCGGAGCAGACCAATTTGCTGGCCTTGAATGCGGCGATTGAGGCGGCGCGAGCCGGTGAAATGGGACGGGGCTTTGCGGTGGTTGCCGACGAAGTCAGGCAGCTGGCCGGGCGCACCAGCAAGGCAACAACGGAAATCGGTCAGGTGGTGCAACAAAACCGTGAACTGACGGCAAAGGTATCGGCGGCAATCATAGACGTTACCGGTGTGGCTGAGCAGGGTAAACAGCAGGCTCAGAAAGTGGAAACTTTCATGCACGAGATACACGAAGGCGCCGTAGCGGTGCAGCAAACGATGGCAGTACTGTCGTGAGTACGATGCAAACATAGCGCACCCCGAATCCGAGACATGGTACATGTCGGTGCTTTTGTGTGATGATTAATTTGGAGTACAGATGGGCTATGTGCTCCGGCTGTTTGGCCCTTGGTCTGGGTTGTTTCATCGGTCAGACCAGCTCGGCAGAGACCATGACTCAAAACGGAAGGCTTGGCCAAGCCTTCCGTTTTAATAGGCGGACTCCCCCAGGTAGTTACCCGGCGGGTAGTAGTTGCACACCAGAATCATGTTGTTGCTACAGACAGAGATAGCGCAGCCCAGCTCCCGGGTGGCGGGCCAGATCATCTGGGTATAGTGCCCTACTCTGGGGGCCAGGCTGCGGCTCAGCGGTTGGCCGTTATAATCCCGCTTTTCTTCTTCCCAGGCCTTGACGCCATCCAGCTCGTCATAGAATCCCAGGGTTCCCATAAACAGGTTTTCACCGAAGCCGGATCCCTGGCTGTGCTCTATGTCGCAGCGCCCGGCTAATACCCGGGCCCAGCGCTCGGCCTGGGCGCTGGCGGCTGCGGACCAGCGCAACGGCGGTGTACCTACCTCGGCCCGTACCCGGTTATGGTAAGCCAGCAGTCCTTGCCGTTCATCGACCGAGAGCGAACCGGTCACCGTCCCGCTGCTCACCGGCCGCATGGTGGCGTCGGGCAAGCCGGTCCCATAATCGGGCAGGCGACCGGACTCGACACCGGGTCCGTAGCAGCCCTGCAGCAGGCTCAGGCCCGCGAGGGTCATCGTCTTCTTCATTTGTCACCCCTTTCCGTGATGGCTTCCCTTAAGAATGGCATAAATCCCCGCTTGTTCCGTCGCGTCGACCCATGGTCGACGGCAACCTTCAGGATCCGGTGAGCTGGATGCACCCTGGGCTCCCGCCTTATATAGTGAATAACAGGCTGGCTGCAGTTTTTTTTGTTTTATCTATGGGGGGGACTGACCAATGTTTAGCCCGATAACAGGCGGATGCTTGTGTGGTCATGTCCGCTACCGCATTGACTGTGCCCCGCTCGATGCAGGATATTGCCATTGCCGATGCTGCCAGAAATCAAGCGGGGCGCCGGTGTTAGCCTGGCTTACCGTGGTGGCGAAGGGGGTTTCCTATACAGGGGGGCGCCGTCGGTATATAGGTCGAGTCGGAGTCATCATCGCGAGTTTTTCCCCCATTGCGGCACCCAGTTGATGTTTCGCCGCAGCATGACACCCGAAACCATCGATGTGACGCTGGCTTCCCTCGACGATCCTTCGGTTATCGCTCCCCAATACCATATCTGGATGCAGAGCAAGATAGACTGGTTGCGGATAGACGATACCCTTCCGTGTTTTGATGATGGGGGCCCGGCTGCCAGCCCGGACGGCTGCTAGAGTTAAAGTCATCGAGTCGGGCGCCCTGGCCTTGGTCGTGCCAGACATCGCCAGTCAATCAGAGAGACCCTGAACACATGATACAGAACAACAACTACACCATCAGGACCATGACCCGGCCGGAAATCGACATCGCCATCGACTGGGCGGCGGCGGAAGGATGGAATCCCGGTTTGCACGATGCCGACTGCTTTCATGCCGCCGATCCCCATGGCTTCCTGATCGGCCTGCTGGGGAATGAACCCATTGCGGTAATTTCGGTGGTGAAATATGGCGGCTCTTTCGGCTTCCTTGGCTTTTACATCGTCAAGCCCGGCTTTCGTGGCCAGGGTTACGGCATACAGATATGGAATGCCGGCCTGGCGTATCTGGGGGGCCGTGATATCGGCCTCGATGGGGTGGTCGCCCAGCAGGCCAACTACAACAAGTCCGGCTTTACCCTGGCTTACAGCAATGTCCGCTATCAGGGGAGCGGTGGTGGGGAATATCCGGCCCATGCGGGAATAGTGCCGCTGGCTTCAATGTCCTTTGCCGATATATGTGCCTACGATACCCCGTTTTTCCCTGAGCCTCGCCTGCAATTTCTGCGCTGCTGGCTTAACCAGCCCGGGAGTTCGGCCCTGGGCATACGGCAGGATGGCAAGCTGGCCGGCTACGGGGTCGTGCGTCAATGCCGTAGCGGCTACAAGATAGGTCCCCTGTTTGCCGATAGCGCAGAGTTGGCCGAGCCCTTGCTCCTGGCGTTGAAGTCCCGTGTCCCCGAAGGGGAGCCCCTGTTCCTGGATACGCCGGCGGTGAACCGGGCGGCGGTCGAGCTGGCCCAGCGGCACCAGATGAGCATATCTTTCGAGACGGCCCGCATGTACCGGGGCCAGAGTCCCGATCTCCCCATCGAGCGGCTGTTCGGCGTGACCAGCTTCGAGCTGGGATGAGCCAGATTAAAGTCAGTGAAGCCGTGCGCCACTTATACCAGTTACATTAATCGCCTGAGCAAGACTTTGGCCTGCTAACACCGTCGCCTCCCACGACACGTTACGGACAGCGAGTGTCATTCGTCTGAAGCGGATCGGCGGAGCCCGAGATTGGTATGACAGTCAAAAAGATCGAATGTTTAATGCGATGATGACCCAAAGAAAAAGCCAGCCTCTTCAGGCTGGCTTCTTGGTCTGACTCGGCGAGTCGTCTTACAGGCTGGCGATTTGCTCGTGTTGTTGCTGCAACTTGGCCAGTGTCGCTTTGTAGTCGGCCAGTTTTTCCTGCTCCTTGGCGACTACATCGGCGGGCGCCTTGGCGACGAAGCCGGCGTTGTTCAGCTTGCCTTCCAGCCGCTTGATTTCACCGGATACCTTGCCCAGCTCCTTCTGCAGTCGGGCCAGCTCGGCGTCTTTGTCGATAAGGCCTGCCATCGGCAGCAGCAGCTCGGTGTCGCCGATCAACTGTTTGCTGGAGGTCGGGGCCGCTTCATCTGCCGCCAGCTGGGTGATGGCATCCAGCTTGGCCATGGCCTTGAGGAAGGCATCGTTGTCGGTGGCGCGGCGGGCGTCGTCGGTCGTTGGGCGCAGCAGTACCGACAGGGCCTGACTGGGCGGAATGTTCATCTCGGCCCGCAGGTGGCGGATGGACACGATAAAGCGCTTCACCCATTCCAGATCCGCCATGGCCTGTGCATCTTCCTGGGTTGCATCCACTTGTGGGTAGGCGGCCAGCATGATGCTATCGCCGCTGCGGCCGGCCAGCGGAGCCACCCGTTGCCAGATCTCTTCGGTGATGAAAGGCATTATGGGGTGCGCCAGACGCAGCAGGGTTTCCAGCACCTCGATCAGCGTCTTGCGGGTGGCCCGCTGCTCGGCTTGTGAGCCATGCCACAACACCGGCTTGGTCAGCTCCAGATACCAGTCGCAGAACTGGTTCCAGATAAACTCGTACAACGCATTGGCAGCCCGGTCGAAGCGGTAGCTGTCGAGTGCATCGCGTACGTCCTTGATGGTGACCTGCAGCTGAGCCTGGATCCAGCGATCCGCCAGCGAGAACTTGAGCTCGCCGCCATTCAGGCCGCAGTCCTGCTCTTCGGTGTTCATCAGCACGTAGCGCGAGGCATTCCACAGCTTGTTGCAGAAGCTACGGTAGCCGTCCAGGCGTGTCATGTCCCAGTTGATGTCGCGACCGGTCGAGGCCATCGCCGCCAGGGTAAAGCGCAGGGCGTCGGTGCCGTGCGCCTCGATGCCGTCGGCAAATTCCTTGCGGGTGTCCTTCTCGATTTTGGCGGCCAGCTTGGGCTGCATCATGTTACCGGTGCGCTTGGTGACCAGAGACTCCAGATCGATGCCGTCAATCATGTCCAGCGGATCCAGCACATTGCCCTTGGATTTGGACATCTTGTCGCCGTTTTCGTCACGGATCAGACCGGTGACATAGACCGTCTTGAAGGGCACCTGAGGCTTGCCGTTTTCATCTTTGATGAAGTGCATGGTCATCATGATCATGCGCGCCACCCAGAAAAAGATGATATCGAAGCCGGTGACCAGCACGCTGGACGGATGGAAGGTCGCCAGCTCCGGGGTTTTCTCGGGCCAGCCCAGGGTAGAGAAGGTCCACAACGCCGAGCTGAACCAGGTGTCGAGTACGTCTTCGTCCTGGCTGAGTGCCACGTCGGCACCCAGCTTGTAGTTGGCGCGCACTTCGGCCTCGTCACGCCCCACATATACCTTGCCGTCGGCGTCGTACCAGGCGGGAATCCGGTGGCCCCACCACAGCTGGCGCGAGATGCACCAGTCCTGGACGTCGCGCATCCAGGAGAAATACATGTTTTCGTACTGCTTGGGCACAAACTCGATGTCACCGTCTTCCACCGCCTGGGTGGCGACCTTGGCCAGGGGGCCGGCGCGCACATACCACTGGTCGGTCAGCATAGGTTCTATCACCACGCCGCCCCGGTCGCCGTAAGGCACGGTCAGGTCGTGATCCTTGACGCCGTCGAGCAGACCCAGTTCATCCAGGGCTGCCACAATGGCGTTGCGGGCCTCATAGCGCTCCATGCCCTGGAACCGGGCCGGCAACTCGGCGGAATAAGCGGTGCTGGGTTCCCCCTTGGTGGTAAAGACTTCGGCTTCGGTACGAATATCGGCGTTCAGGGTCAGCACGTTGATCAGCGGCAGCTGGTGGCGCTTGCCGACCTCGGCATCGTTGAAGTCGTGGGCCGGGGTGATTTTCACACAGCCGGTGCCCTTTTCCATGTCGGCATGCTCGTCGCCGACGATGGGAATGCGACGGTTGACCAGCGGCAGCAGGATGAAGTTGCCGATCAGATCCTTATAGCGGGGATCTTCCGGGTTCACCGCCACGGCGGTGTCACCCAGCATGGTTTCGGGACGGGTGGTGGCCACCACCAGGTAGTCTTTGCCGTCGGCGGTTTTGACACCGTCGGCCAGCGGATAGCGGAAGTTCCACATGTGACCTTTGACGTCACGGTTTTCCACTTCCAGATCCGAGATGGCGGTGTGCAGCTTGGGGTCCCAGTTCACCAGGCGCTTGCCGCGGTAGATGAGGTCGTCTTCATACAGCTGCACGAAGACTTCCTTCACCGCGTTGGACAAGCCCTCATCCATGGTGAAGCGCTCGCGTTCCCAGTCGACCGAGGCGCCCAGACGGCGCAGCTGTTTGGTGATGGTGCCGCCGGACTCTTTCTTCCAGTCCCAGATCTTGTCGATGAAGGCATCGCGACCGTAATCGTGACGGTTTTTGCCTTCTTCGGCGGCGATCTTGCGTTCAACTACCATCTGGGTGGCGATACCAGCGTGGTCGGTACCGACCTGCCACAGAGTATTTTTGCCCTGCATGCGCTGGTAGCGGATCAGGGTATCCATGATGGTGTCTTGAAAAGCATGCCCCATGTGCAGGCTACCGGTCACGTTGGGCGGCGGTATCATGATGCTGTAGGGGTCTTTGCTGGTGTCGCCGTGGGCCTTGAAGTAGCCCCTGTTTTCCCATTGCTGGTACAGGGCCTGCTCTATGGCGTTGGGATTAAAGGTTTTTTCCATGATGTTATTCGTCTTGAGTTTGGGATGGTACAGGGGCGGTCGTGAGTTCAAAACCGGCCTGACGATAGGCTTTGAAGCGTTCCCGAGCCTGTTGCTTGCCCTCGTCATCGGAGGGTACGAAGTCAATCAACTGCTTGAAACGCCGGGCAAAGGGCGGCGCCTCGGGCGCCAGGTTGATCAGCACGGCGCGGCCGCTGTGCGGCGCCTGCCAGCCGATGATAACCGGCGCACCCTGGCGGGGGCCTTCGCCCTGAAGGTTGTGCGCCACGAAGCCGTCGGGGGGCTGTTGCCACAGTCGTTCATCCAGCGCCTCGGCCTGAGCCTGGTCGCGGGCATGAATAAAGACGCCCAGCCCCTGGCGGTAACAGTCGGTGGTCAGTTGACACACCAATTGCTCCTGTAGCTCGGGGCCGGAAGAGTCCGGCAGCAGATAAAAACAGCCCTGGCTCATGCTCACTCTTCGATGTTGTTGACGCCGGCCCGGTTCAGCAGAAACTGGGTCAGCAGCGGCACCGGACGGCCGGTGGCGCCTTTGTTCTTGCCGCTGTTCCAGGCGGTGCCTGCCACGTCCAGGTGAGCCCAGTTGTACTTCTTGGTGAAGCGACTGAGGAAACAGGCGGCGGTAATGGCGCCTGCCGGACGGCCACCTATGTTGGCCATGTCGGCGAAGGGGCTTTCCAGCTGCTCATTATACTCGTCGCTCATCGGCAGACGCCAGGCGCGATCGCCGGCCTGTTCCGAGGCATTGAGCAACTCGTGGGCCAGCGGGTTATGGTTGGCCATCAAGCCGGAGGTATGATGGCCCAGGGCGATGATGCAGGCACCGGTGAGGGTAGCCACATCGACCACCACTTCCGGCTCGAACCGCTCGACGAAGGTCAGTGAATCGCACAGCACCAGTCGGCCTTCGGCATCGGTGTTGAGTACTTCGATAGTCTGGCCTGACATACTGGTGAGAATATCACCCGGGCGGTAGGCATTGCCGTCGGGCATGTTTTCACAACCGGCGATAATGGCCACCACGTTCACCGGCAGCTGCAGTTCGGCCAGCGCATGCATGGTGCCCAGTACCGAGGCCGCACCGCCCATGTCGTATTTCATCTCGTCCATGCCGTCGGCAGGCTTGAGCGAAATGCCGCCCGCATCGAATGTCAGGCCCTTGCCCACCAGGGCGAGGGGGCGAGCGTCGGGATCCGGGTGCCCCTTGTATTCGATCACCGACATCATGGCTTCGTTGTGGGAACCTCGGGCCACGGCCAGATAGGCATTCATGCCCAGCTCGGCCATTTCTTCCTCACCGATCACCCGGGTGCTGATATTATCCCAGGCGTCGGCTAGTTGGCGGGCCTGAGAAGCCAGATAGGCGGGGTTACACACGTTGGGCGGCATATTGGCCACATCGCGGCACACCTTGACGCCCTTGGCCACGGCCAGGCCGTGCTGGATGGCTCGCTCGCCTATGGTCAGCTCCCGTCGTGTGGGCACGTTGAATACCAGCTTGCGCAGCGGACGACGCGGCTCGGCCTTGTTGGTCTTGAACTGGTCGAAGGTATAGAGACTGGCCTTGGTGGTTTCCACCGCCTGGCGTACTTTCCAGTAGGTGTCGCGCCCCTTGACGTGCAGCTCGGTCAGAAAGCAGACGGCTTCCATCGAGCCGGTGTCATTCAGGGTGCTGATGGTGTTGCGAATGATCTGCTTGTACTGGCGTTCGTCGAGCTCTCGCTCCTTGCCACAACCGACCAGTAATACCCGCTCGCTCAGTACGCCGGGTACCTGGTGCAGCAGCAGCATCTGGCCGGCCTTGCCTTCCAGGTCACCACGGCGCAGCAGGGAACTCAGGTAACCGTCGCTGATTTTATCCAGCTGTTCGGCGACCGGAGACAGACGGCGGGGTTCAAATACGCCAACCACGATACAGGCACTGCGCTGTTTCTCGGGGCTACCACTTTTAACACTGAACTCCATGGATTCTCCTACAGCTTGAAGACAATGAGCGTCAGATCAACGATAATGGTGTCCATCGCTAAAAGACGCCGAACTTCGCGTACTTAATATGCGAAAATCGTAATTTTACGCTTATTCTTAAGCGTTTCCATTAAAAAGACAAGTTTACACTGGGATTAACGGTGATTGCATTCCGCTATTTGTTTTGGGAAACCCTGAAGACACAGCTGGCCGTGTTGTTCGTGCTGTTGTTGATCTTCGTCAGCCAGAATTTTATCGAGGTGTTGGGCGAGGCCGCCAGCGGCAAGATACCCGGAGCCCTGGTCGGTAAGTTGCTGCTGCTGAACCTGCCGGATATGGCTACCCTGATGCTGCCGATCAGCCTCTTTATCGGCATTCTGTTTGCGCACGGCAGGCTCTATGCCGAGAGCGAGATGACGGTGATGCGGGCGGTGGGCATAGGGCCGGGCAAAATCATGCATACTACCCTGATGCTGGCCCTGTTCTGGACCGGGGTGGCTTTGTTTAACTCGCTCTGGCTCAATCCCTGGTCCAAGGGCCAGGTCTATCAGCTGCTGGAGGAGGTGAAGGCCGATCCGGGCTTTGCGGTACTGCGTGAAGCACGCTTCATGAGCCTGGACGGAGGCCGCATCGTGGCCTACGTGGAAGAGCTGGAGGCCGAAGATGAGGGGAACCGCCTTAATCGGCTGTTTGTGGTGCAGCGGGGCCAGGCCCAGCAGGCTCCCAGCATAGTGGTGGCCGATGGTGGCCGGCTGCACGAGCGCAGTGGCGGTCAGTGGCTGACGCTCGATCAGGGCCGTCGCTACAGCGGAACCCCCGGCAGCAGGGAGTTTGACGTGGCCGAGTTCGACGAATACAGCGCCTATATTCGCGCCTCCGAGGTCGGTGAAGCCGAACGTAAAGAAGCGTCGACCAGTAGTGTGGCCCTCTGGCAGTCGGACGAACTGATGGACAGGGTAGAGTTACAGTGGCGACTGGTGTTGCCATTGTCGATGCTGGTGTTGACTCTGGCGGTAGTGCCGCTGGCGGTGGTAAACCCTCGTCAGGGACGTTATGCCAAGTTGCTGCCGGCCATTCTGCTGTATCTGGCCTATTTCCTGTTGCAAAGCGCCTCCCGTTCTGCGGTTGAAGGAGGCGAGCTGCCGGTGTTGCCCGGCCTCTATACGGTGCCACTGCTGTTCTTGCTGCTGGTGACAGTGCCGCTCAATCTGCTGGAAACGGCCTGGTGGAACCGGACCCGGGAACAATTCAAACGGAACAAGGCGGCCTGATGCTGACAATTCTCGATCGTTACATCGGCCGTACCGTGCTGATGTCCATCCTTTTGTGTGAACTGACGCTGGTGGGGTTGTCCGCCATTATTCGCTATGTGGAACAGCTGCGCAGCGTGGGCGAGGGCAGCTATACCCTGCTGACGGCGTTTTATTATGTGCTGCTGTCGATGCCCAAGGAAATTGTGCTGTTCTTTCCCATTGCTGCCCTGCTGGGGGGCTTGATCGGGCTGGGCCAGCTGGCCAGCAGCAGTGAACTGGTGGTGATGCAGTCTTCAGGCAGCTCTCGTTTCAATATAGTTACCAGTGCCCTTAAAACGGCCTTGCCGCTGATGCTGATCATCATGTTGATTGGTGAATATGCGGTGCCGGCCACCAAGCTGGCGGCAGACGATCTGCGGACCGAGTCCCGCTCCAATGGGCAGGTGGTGCTGTCGGTCAACGGCGTCTGGGCCAAGGACAACGAATCCTATATCAATATCGGACAGGCCCGGCGTGATGGCACCCTGAACAACATTACCCTCTATTACTTCGACGATGACATGCAGCTCAGCCGTATCACCCAGGCGGCCAGTGCCGAATACCGGGATCAGCAATGGCAGCTGAGCAATGTGACCGACACCCAGTTCACCCCCGGTGTATCCATCGAGACCGGACAGGAAGCCAGCCGAATCTGGCACTCCAGCCTGACCCCGGAAAAACTGGGGGTGGTGGCCATAGATCCGGACGAATTGTCGATGCGTGGCCTGTGGGAATACCGGGGCTATCTGAAAGATAACGGTCAGGACAGCAGCCTCTATGAACTGGCATTCTGGCGTAAGGCGCTGCAGCCGGTGATGGTGATTGCCATGATGTTGCTGGCCTCCTCCTTCGTGTTTGGCGCCCTGCGCAGCGTGACCATGGGAGCCCGCTTGTTGCTGGGTATTCTGTTTGGTTTCGGCTTTTATGTGGCCAACGAGGTCTTCGGTCCCATCAGCCTGGTCTATGAGGTGCCGCCGGTGCTGGGTGCCCTGGGCCCCAGCGGGCTGTTTATCGGCGTGGCGCTGTTCCTGCTTAATCGCAGGGCCTGAAAGTGGTGATTAGGGAGTGGGGAGTGGATGAATCCCGAGCCCCCAGTCCCGAATCCCGGTTACTGTTTATCCAGCAACCGCTTGTTCTGTTCTTTGCTCAGCACCACCATTTCGCAGTCGGCGATTTTATCCTGCAGCGCCAGCCTGGTGCGCGGATTCAGCCAGATCCAGACGTTGCCAAGCCCCAACAGGGCCGTAGCGGCGCGGATAATACACTGGGACAGTCTCAGGCGGCTGCCGTCGGTGTTCTGCACTCGCAGGCGCCAGGCACGCATACCTATGGTCTGGCCGCTGGTACGCCAGAACCAGCAATAAAAGCCAAGGGCCACCGTCAGCAGGCACAGTTGGTACAGTCGGTTGGCGCTGAGCAGCTCGGCGGTGTCCTGATAGGAGCCCAGCGTTATCCAGCCCTGGCTCAGGGCCAGCGCGGTCAGGCCGAAGAAGATAAACCCGGCCACCATCAGCAGTGATATCACCACCAGTAAATCATAAAGCCAGGCCCCCAGTCGCCGCATTACCCCAGCTCTGGGCAGCCCCGTATAAGAATTCACCAACATTATCCGCCGTTCACTGAAAAGTTGCCGTATTCTATCAAAAGCAGTGGCTCGGGGTAATCGCCATCCGGGTGTATGATTAATGCGCAGTCATCACGGCCGGTGTCATAATCTGCTTGCGGGGGGCGGAGGGATACGTATAATGCAAACCGCTCACCTAGGTGACGCTATCAAGTGGCAGTGTGATGGAATTGGTAGACATGAGTGATTCAAAATCACTTGCCTTCGGGCGTGCCGGTTCGAGTCCGGCCTCTGCTACCACTTGATAATCAAAACCACCCTCGAGGTGGTTTTTTGCTTTCTGGCTGTCGGCTTTCCCGCTCGATGCTTCTCAGAATGCCCTGTTTTTTGCTCCTTCGTATAGAGTGTATCCCCATGTTAAAACCCGGCCTGCTGGTTACCGTCTCCGTTCATAGCCTTACCGAGAAAGGAGATGGCATCGCCACTCTGGAAGGACGCCCCTTGTATATCGAAGGCGCCTTGCCCGACGAGCAGGTTGAGGTACAGCTGAACCTGGTCAAGCCCAATTTCTGTCAGGGTACTCTGGTACGGGTATTGCGCCCCTCGGCAGCTCGTCGTGAGGACTTTTGCCGTTATACCGCCTGTGGCGGCTGTCAGCTGCGGGTGATGAGTGACCAGGCCCAACTCGAACTGAAGCGCCAGTTGCTGGTCGATGTCTTGCAGGCGAGAGGGCTGGGCTGTCCGGTGGCGAATACCCTGGGTATGAATGAACCCTTCCATTATCGCAACAAGGCCCAGTATGCGGTAAAGCCCGGATCTGAAATCGGCTTTTATGCCAAGCACAGCCATCAGCTGGTGGAGGTCGACGAGTGTCGGGTACAGGCGCCGGCCACCACCGAGGTGGTGCAGCGGGTCAGAGCCTGGATGCGCCGCTGCACGGTGTCGGCCTATAACGAGATCACTCACAGCGGCAGCGTTCGCCATATCATGGTGCGTGACGGCATTCACAGCGGTGAACTGATGGTGGTGCTGGTGGTGGCCGAAGCTCCCTCGAATGAGGCGTTGGTCCAGCTGGTGGGCGAGTTCGAGTCCGTTGTCGGACTGGTCAGCCTGATGCTGAATATCAATGCCGCCATTGGCAATCGGGTGCTGGGGCCGGAAAGCCGGCTGCTGTGGGGTAAAGAGTTGATCGTCGATAGCCTGGACGGACTGGAGTTTGCCATTTCTCCGTTGTCTTTCTATCAGGTCAACCCCCGCCAGACCGAGGTGCTGTACCGGGAGGCGATGCGACTGGCCAACCTGCAGGGTCATGAGACGGTGTTTGACCTTTACTGCGGTATCGGCACCATCAGCCTGTTTATGGCCCGTCATGCCAGACAGGTGATCGGCATCGAGCTGGTGCCCGAGGCCATTGTCGACGCGCGCGCCAATGCCGAGCTGAACGGCATCACCAATATCGAATTCCATCAGGGGGCGGCAGAGCAGCTGGTGCCCCGGCTGTATGCCGAGGGTGTGACCGCCGATGTGGTGGTGGTGGACCCGCCGCGCAAGGGCTGTGATACGGCGTTGCTGGCGACTCTGGCCGAGATGCAGCCCGATCGACTGGTGTATGTTTCCTGCAACCCCAAGACACTGGCCCGGGACCTGGCCTGGTTGTGTGAGCATGGCTTCACGCTGGAGCAGGCCACGCCGGTGGACATGTTTCCCCATACCATGCATGTGGAAACGGTGGCGCTGCTGACCCGGGTGTAGAGCAAATAAGATATTGCAATCAACCTTAATGATAATTATTATCAATTTCGTGTTTGGAGGGAGGAAATCCCATGGTGTTGTTATTGGTATCGGCTTGGTTGTTGTTGCTGTGGTGGGTACCGAATTCGGCACTTACCCTGTGGCTTAGTGCAGGTTTTGCCCTGTTTGCGCTGCTGCTGGCGGTGCCCTCGGTCAGCCGTCACTGGTACTGGTTGCCTGTCGGCGGACTGGCCGGTTTGGGAGTGGTGCTGTTGCCGGCTTTCGGTGGGTGAAAATAGCCGGTCTCGTCAGGCAGGACCGGCTGTTCTGTATCAGGACGACAGAGAATCGAATATATTCAGAAACGTGGGCGCCTTGTTGATATTCAATGGTATATGTAATCGTTCGGCAATATCTTCGGCCGAGATCACTCCCCGGATCTGATGGCTGTGCCGTTCGACAATCAGACAATAAGACTCACCACTGTGTTGCAGGGTGGCAACCACATCGGCAATAGTACAATTCTGTAACTGTTGATAAGCCAGAGCCTTAAGCTGCTCACGGGGGCGCATCAGATCGGAAACCAGGATCTCGTGGCGCAGGTCGCCATTGGCTATCCTGCGCATAATGGTCTGACCGGACAACTGCTCAAGCCCGATTAATCCCACCAGTCCTCCTTTGTTATCCACCACCAGTTTCAGCCGACTGTGTTCGTGTTGCATCATGGTCAGCATATCGGATGCCGGCGTGTCGGCATCGATGATGGCGGGGGCACTATGTTTGAAATCATTCACCAGCTCAAGAGCCGGTGTATTCAGATTGGCACCGTTGAAGTCGCTTGGCAGTACCAGATGATCGGTGTTTTCAACCGCGTAGAGTGGCAGGGTTTTCATATTTATTCCTCGCTTTCACACAGGATTCGTTGTGTGCCTGATGAATTTCAATAAGTTACCGAAATAGACGGGCAGCAATAGCTGACGCCGGAATGGTTCAGGCGAAGAAGGTATAAGGAGGTCCACGAGGTTGGAAAGCTTGGTTGGCACCGAGAGGGAGAATGTAGTTCTTACTGTTGATCCTCTGTTCCCGAGCCGGTGATGAATGGCTGAGGGCGGGCAGCGGTTGCTCTGAGTCGGGATCGTCTTCAAGAGAAAACGATGGTGGCAGTCCTGTATCGCTGCTGTGGGGAGCCAGCATTGCCTGGATCTTGTCTGTGGCGGCAACATCGGCAGTGAAAGCCGTTTGCATCAACAGTAGCAGGCACATCACGCAGCACAGGTTACGCATAAACCACCAGAAACAATTCGTTAACATCTGGTGCGATAATGTCGCCGGCAGGGCAGTATTGCAATAGTGCAAGTATGGATTTTGTGATCGGTCGCAGAGAGTGAAGAAAATAAACTGAATAGAGATATAGAAGAGAAGTACTGGAGAAATATCAACAATCGTGGTGCGAAGGGGGGGACTTGAACCCCCACGTCCATAGGACACTAACACCTGAAGCTAGCGCGTCTACCAATTCCGCCACCCTCGCATACCTGATTGTTTGGCTATTTGAGATGAGCCACCATCTTTTTATTTGAGTATCTTATCAGACCTTGGGAGTCTGGTGCGAAGGGGGGGACTTGAACCCCCACATCCATAGGACACTAACACCTGAAGCTAGCGCGTCTACCAATTCCGCCACCCTCGCATACTCAAATTGTCCGGCTGTTTTAGATGAGGCCGTCATCGTTTCCTGGCGTCAGCTACTTTGCAGTAACTTGGTGCGAAGGGGGGGACTTGAACCCCCACATCCATAGGACACTAACACCTGAAGCTAGCGCGTCTACCAATTCCGCCACCCTCGCGTTGCCAAGGACTGCGAATTCTATAGATTTTTTGTCGTCCGTCAATATGCAGATTCCGAGAAAAGTTAAAAAAACCGGCGCTAATGGCCGGTCGGTTAAAAAAAGTGCTGAGCACTAGGGGCTATTGGCTTTTCGAGGTTAAATTTTGTTCGAGTTAAACGCGTTTTTATCGTGAAAGGTCAACAGACCCTAGAGTCTGATCAGCGTCTGGCCCGGTAGATCTTGAACTTGCCGGTGGCGGCGAGGGTCTCGCAATGGCCGAAACTCTTTTCTATCAGTTCCGGGTAGGGCAGGAAGGCGTTGGCCACCAGGATCAGGGATCCGCCCGGCAGCAGATAATCGGCGGCCGAGCTCAGCAGCGTTTCGGTGGTGTGATAGAAGGTTCTCAGGCCGGCATGAAAGGGCGGATTGGTGATGATGTGATTGAACTTGCCGCTCACCTGGCTCAGGCCATCGGAGGCATAGACCTTGGCCTCAAGCCGGTTTTCTGCCAGAGTCGTCCGGCTGGCTTCCAATGCCAGGGCGTTGATGTCGATGCATTCCAGCGTCATGTCGGGGTGACGCTTCAGCAGGCTGGCGCCGATGACACCGGCGCCGCAACCGAAGTCGAGCACTCGGCCCTTGAGAGAGGCAATGGTTTTCAGCAGCAGACGAGAGCCGGAGTCCAGATGTGCGGCACTGAATACGCCGGGCAGGGCGCAGATCTGCAGTTGTTCCTCTGCCAGCGGATAGCGGCTGATCCAGTCGGCCAGAGCAAAGGGAGCTGGCAAGGTGGTCAGTTCGGCCTGGTACAGGCTGGCGCGCCGTGCGCTGTCCAGCTTGTTGATCTGTGCGCAATAGGGTGCCAGCAATTTTGGGGCAGACTTGACGCCTCCCTTGTTGTCACCGGCGATAAAAACCGGGGCACCGGCCGCCAGCAGCGGCAGGCAGGCGGCCAGCAGGTACTCGGCCTCGGCCTTGGCCTTGGGCATCAGCAACAGCAGGCCGGCAGCTGTACGGGGAGCGGGGCTGGTACCAAATTCGATATCGGCAAGGCCCTGGTCCTGCTGCCACTGGAAGTAGCGAAAATCGGTGGTAAACACCCGGGGCGCAGGGCCGGCCTCGGCCAGCAGGCTTGGCAGCCTGTCTTCGAGCAGGCCGCATACCAGCAATGGCTGACGACTCAGAATATCCAGATTACGGGTCAGCATTTCGCTGACCGGGGTCAAGGCCTCAAACATCTCGGGCTCCGCGGTAAATAAATCAATTGGGCATTATACATGCCACCGGTACTCTTGACATTTGTCGGTCATTAGCAAAAGATGCTGTTCAAGGTCTTTTCAGGTGTAAATCATGATTTTTATCGTTAAACGTAAACCGGGAAAACCGCTTAAACGAAAAGCGGCAGCCTCTGTTGCGTGACCGACGCCTGATTCTCATCAAGACAAGATGTCCTCAAACCCCGGTGATGCAACAGCGACCGGGGTTTTTTATTTTAAATCTTTAAATCCTCTATCCAGGAGAAGGAGCTTCCATGTTTCGCGGTTCTTTAGTTGCCCTGCTGACCCCCTTTGACGGCGATCGACTCGACGAGGCGGCGTTGCGCCGGCTGGTTGACTGGCACATCGAGGAGGGTACCCATGGCATTGTACCGGTTGGTACCACCGGAGAAAGCCCGACCCTGACGCACGACGAGCATTGCCGCGTGATTGAAATTGTGGCGGAACAGGCCGCAGGGCGGGTACCGGTTATTGCCGGTGCCGGCTCCAATAACCCGGTAGAGGCCATAGAATACAGCAACTGTGCCCAGAAGGTGGGTGCCGACGCTACCCTGCATGTGGCCGGTTATTACAACAGGCCGAGTCAGGATGGTCTCTATGCGCATTTCAAGATGCTGCACGATGCCACCGAACTGCCGATTATTGTCTACAACATTCCGCCCCGGGCCGTGGTCGACATTCAGCCCGAGACAATGGCGCGCATCGCCGAGTTGCCGCGTATCGTCGGTGTTAAGGATGCCACCGGTGATCTGGTACGGCCCTGGGCCGAACGCCAGCTGATCAAGAAGCCGTTTGCCTGGTTGTCCGGTGAAGACGGTACCGCCGTGTCTTACAACGTGGCCGGTGGCCAGGGCTGTATTTCGGTGACCGCCAACGTGGCACCGCGCCTCTGTGCCCAACTGCAGGAACTGACCCTGGCCGGCAAGTGGGAAGAAGCCCGCGCATTGCAGGACCGATTGCTGCCGTTGCATCAGGTGATGTTTGCCGAGCCTAATCCTGCCTGCCCCAAGTACGGTCTGTCACTACTGGGGCTGGCCAGCGAAAACTGCCGCATCCCCGTGGTGCCTCTGCAGGAGAGCACCAAGGCGCGTATTCGTCGGGTAATGGAAGATCTGGAACTGATTTAACGCTCGATGGCCGCGCAAGCGGCCATCTTGTTGGCGTCGTCTCATCAATGGCGGTGGCAGCATGAGCGTATAACGATAAAAGGCCAGCCCAAGGGCTGACCTTTTATCGTTATGGCGGCTTGAAAGTTAGCCCTGATCATCGTCGTTGGGAGGATCGTATTGATCATCCCGGCGATGATTATCTTCCCGCGGAGTGTGATGACTTTCGTAACGGGGGCGGCGGGGTTTGTTGATAATGACCCCGGTACGCGGCGGCCGGCGGGTAGCCGGAGAAATAGTGGAAATTTTGGCTTTATAAATCAGCTGCTGCTGGCCACGGGGGTCGGACAGCAGAATACTGTATTGATCAAAGGCACTGATCATCCCTTCCAGCTTGATGCCATTGGTGAGGAAGATGGCGCAATGAGTCTGATTCTTGCGCAGCCAGTTCAGTGCCGCATCCTGTCCGTTACCCAATGAAAAAGCTTGTTGAAGCGATTGGGGATTTGCTGATTGGGCAGTCATGTAGGCAGTCCTGTTTGTTATTTTTCAACCTTGATTGTGCTTAATGAATGCCCGACTTGTCAAAGTAAAGCTCACTTTAATCCAGTAGCCCTGATCTCATGGCCCTAATCCCATAACTCTAATCTCCTGACCTGAGGAAGATGCGTGGCAACATCCACTTCTACTACCCATACCCTTATCCTGGCTTGTCTTATTGTCAGCATGGGGCAATTGAGCATTGGTCTGCTGCTACCCGTGCTGCCGGCCATCAGTCAGGCCCTGGCCGAAGATCCCAGTCGGACACAGTGGCTGATTTCTGTCTATCTGTTTGCTTTTGGTCCGGTACAGCTGCTGTATGGCCCCTTGAGCGATGCCCGAGGGCGCCGCCCTGTGCTGCTGGCGGGACTGGCGCTGGCGTTGCTGGGGGTTGGTCTGTGTCTGTTGCCCGGGGCATCATTTGAGTGGCTATTGCTGGGTCGGCTGCTGCAGGGGCTGGGAGCCGGCTGTGGCGCCGTGGTTTCCCGTGCCATGCTGCGGGACCGCTTCGAGGGACCCTTGCTGCGTAATGCGCTGTCTTATGTGGCTATGGCGGCGGCCTTTACGCCTGTTGTAGCGCCGGCGGTGGGCGGCATGCTCGGTCACCACCTGGGGTGGGAAAGCGTGTTTGTGGCCATGTTTATTTACCTGCTGAGTCTTTGGATACTGTTGCTGGCCGGTTTCAAGGAGACCCTCAACGGTGAACGCCGTTCGATGCAGCTGGCGAGTATTGTCGGCAATTATCGTCGATTGCTGGAGCAGCGCCATTTCCTCGGCCACGGCGGCATGCTGTGGGGACAGTTTTCGCTGATGATGGTGTCGGTGTCGGTGATGCCTTATGTGATGCAGCGGCAAATTGGCATGAGTGCGGCAGAATATGGCAGCTGGGCACTGATCCCGGCTCTGGGATTATTGCTGGGAGGGATTATTAACAATCGTGTTCAACATCGGGTATCGGCCGAAGATATGCTGCGTTTGAGCCCTGTGGTTCAGATGGCCGCCGGCGCCTGGATGCTGGTCATGCCACTGCAGCCGGTATGGATGATCAGCGCTATCTTTGTTCAGGCGCTCGGCAATGGCATGGCCTTTCCCAATGCCATGAGCCGTTTGCTGGAGCCCTATCGGGATCTGGCCGGCGCCGCCGCGGCGCTTTCTGGCGCACTGCAAATGCTTATTGCCAGTCTGCTGACGATAGGACTGGCCTATTATGGTGTCGATACGGCATTCAGTCTCGGGCTCTGTATCTTGAGCGGGGCCGTATTACTCAAGTTACTGTCCTGGTATGCGACCGGCCGGTTTTAACCGTAATGGGGAGGAAATAATATGGCGATATGACTGCGGTGAGCAGTTATCGGTTAGCGATAGCAGCCTTCACGAGAAAGGTGGAAACAGGGCTGGGCGAAAAACCGGCAATAAAAAAGCCGCGCCCGGAGGCACGGCTTAGGAATTCTTGGTGAGGTAGTCTCTTACAGAGGAACTACGTTCTCAGCCTGAGGACCTTTCTGACCTTGAGCTACAGTGAACTGTACTGCTTGGCCTTCGGCCAGAGTTTTGAAACCCTGGCTTTGGATGGCGCTGAAGTGTACGAACACGTCAGGACCTTGCTCTTGCTCGATGAAACCAAAACCTTTGGACTCATTGAAGAACTTTACTTTACCTTTAACGATATTAGACATACCTAAATCCTGTAAACAAATCTACCATAAATAAACGAGCTTGGAAAAATACAGATTTAACTTATGAAACACAGGACGAGGTACTACTAGAACATCGTAACAAGAACATAAATATAGCCGTATTTTTCGAGCTGCGGTCACTCTAACCGGTTACCCGATAAGGGTCAACAGGTATTTAGTGTGTATATCCAATTCAGAGTGTCTAGTATGCGGAGGCACTGTCACACGGGCGAGGGCTGTTCAGACCGGGGAGGTATGTATTAGCATAACGACTTTATTCGTACCGAGAGCCGATGATGTCAGATTTATATTGTGTTGCCCGTTTTAACGCCAAGCCGGGCAAAGCCCAGGAATTGCAGCAGGCGCTGAAAAGTCTGATCTCCAATACCCACAGGGAAGAGGGATGTCTGCTGTACCAACTGACCGAAGAAGTGCCTTATGCGGGTGCCAACGGCGAGCCCTGGGATTGTGTTTTTATCGAGCAGTGGGCCAGTAGAGAAGCGTTTGAAGCTCACTGTGCCCAACCCTACATCAAGGATTATTTCGAACAGCTGGCCCCGGCTTTGGTAGCCGATGCCGATGTTCGCTTGTTTCGGCCTCTGTAAGCCTGTTCTTATTCAGCGCCGAAAAGCCAGGTCACCCTTGAACATGACTTCCAACCGGAGAGTAATGCCGAACTGGGCTTCATAACCCTGATCCCGGGGGAAATGCAACTCCGGGATCAAGTCCACAAACAGAATCTCCCGGTGCAGATTACGTCTGTAGTGGCTGTACAGATAATAATCATGCAGCCTGGGGTCCGAGGTGCTTCTTCCTATCGCCGCGATGGCGTAGCGCATGACGCTGCGCTTGCCCAGTATCTGGTTGAGCTCCACTGCTTCGGAATATTCCAGGGTATCGACTTCTTCCTGCCACTGAAAATTGGTGATAAAGCGCAGGTGATGGTTTTCGTCCAGCGGCCGGCCGAGATCCCACCTGCTGCGTATGGAGTAGCCTTCCTCGTTGAACCAGGAGGCGCGATTGTAGGACTCCAGCTGCCAGGGTGACTCCAGCTGCCACAGCCGTTCTCCGGTAAAGCGTATATAAGGATCCGGCGGCCAGCGAACCTTGACGCCGGCCCCGGCCTGCAGGTTCCAGGCTTCTCTCTTATCCCTCTTTCCCAGTCTGCTCAGGCCGACAATGGTGCCGGCGAGGCTGCGCTGATCGGTGCGCAGCCGATTTGAGCCCTGTTCGGCGAGGGTGCCTTCGGATTCTTCCGGGTCGCTTTCTATAATAAAACGCAGTCGCTCTTTGGTGGTAGGCAGGTCGAGACGGAAACGCGCCGCCGTTTCGGCGCTGAACTTTTCCTCATCACTCCACTCCAGTTCCTGACTCAGGCGGAGGTAGGAGCCGTTTTCAATATGCAGGCTGTCGTCGGTACCGAAAAAGCCGTCGATGTTTCGGGAGCTGTTGGTGACCCAGTGAGAAACGCTGTCGTGCATGGGGGTGATCTTCTCCACGGCCCAGGCCGGCAAGTCGGTGTCGTCTGCGATTTCTATTTCTGATTCTGTCTCGGCGGCGGCACTAGCTGCGGCCAGCAAGGCAATCAAGCATATCGTCTTCATGTTCATGGCAGCATCCTTTTGCCTTTTGCTTAAGACTATGTAGATCACAACCAAAATGCCAACTCCGGCGACAGGAGCATCAAAACAGGTTTCGCTCACAAGAAGAGGCGTTGATGAAGACTGGCAAGGGGAGGTCTGGCATGGAAGAGATGCATAGCAGCAGACAAAACGCAGATACAAAAAAACCAGCGCTTAGGCTGGTTTAAATGGTGCCGGCACCAAGAGTCGAACTCGGGACCTACTGATTACAAGTCAGTTGCTCTACCAACTGAGCTATGCCGGCGTTTGGCACTTGCTTTAAAATGGTGCCCAGAGACGGAATCGAACCGCCGACACGGGGATTTTCAATCCCCTGCTCTACCGACTGAGCTATCTGGGCTTTGGGCTTTATATAAAAAGCACCGAAAATGGTGCCCAGAGACGGAATCGAACCGCCGACACGGGGATTTTCAATCCCCTGCTCTACCGACTGAGCTATCTGGGCTTTAGGCAATCTTTTACAAGAGCACCTGAAACTTGTATTTGAACTTACTGCTTAAAATATGGTGCCCAGAGACGGAATCGAACCGCCGACACGGGGATTTTCAATCCCCTGCTCTACCGACTGAGCTATCTGGGCAACGGGGCGTAATTAGATAAGATTGCCCCATTCAAGTCAACCGCTTTTTAAAAGGCTCAAGCGTGTTCGCTCAAGCCTTGAACAAAGCGGTGATTTAGTCTGCGGAAGGGGGCGTGTAGCCATCAACTTTCACTTCGGCGCCTTCAAACAGGTAGGCGACCATTTCTTGCTCAAGTAATTGACGGTGCTCGGCATTCATCATGTTGAGCTTCTTCTCGTTGATCAGCATGGTTTGCTTCTGCTGCCAGCCGGCCCAGGCTTCCTTGGAGATATTTTCATAGATGCGCTTACCCAGATCTCCCGGGTAGAGTTGAAAGTCCAGCCCTTCGGCCTCTTTCTGTAAACGTTGGCAAAAAATAGTACGGCTCATAAATTCCTCTCTTGCAGTTGCGGGTAGGCGAGCAGCTTCTTGGTGGCAGCCGCCAGGCCGACCGACGCCGGTTGCTGCAAGTTATACCAAAGTCGTTCCGATCCGGCCATGACCTCGTCCGGTATCCGGGGTAATTCTACCAGCCAGGGCGCTATATCCAGGTGAAAATGGCTGAAGGTATGGCGAAAGCCGGGCAGGGGGCGGGGGGCGGATGCTTCCGGATAGCGCTTGAGCCAGGTTCTGAGTTCCTGTTCGTCATGAAATTCGGGAAAACAATAGAGGCCACCCCAAAGTCCCTGAGGAGGGCGCTGCACCAGCAGCATGTGACAGCCCTGTTTGAGCAGCAGAAAACAGGACTGTTTTTCCGGCTGCACATTTTTTTTCGGCTTGGAATGGGGAAAGTCGGCCGGGGTGCCCAGCAGCCGTGCCTGGCAGTCGTCTTGTAGCGGGCATTGCTCGCACTTGGGTTTGGATCGGGTGCAAATGGTGGCGCCCAGGTCCATCATCGCCTGATTATACTGGGTCACCCCCTGCCGGGGCGTCAGTTTATCTACCTGTTGCCAGAGCGTGTTTTCCACTTCTTTTTTACCGGGCCAGCCTTCCTGCGCCAGCCAGCGGGCCAGCACTCGCTTGACGTTGCCGTCGAGAATGCCGTGATGCTGCCCGAGCGAGAGTGATAATACGGCCCCGGCGGTGGATCTACCTATGCCCGGCAGGCCCAGTACCTCTTCGAAACGCTCGGGGAAACTCCCCTGATAATGGTCGCGAATTACCTGGGCGGCCTTGTGCAGATTACGGGCGCGGGCATAGTAGCCCAGACCGGTCCACAGGTGCAGCACCTCGTCCTGTACGGCGTCGGCCAGGCTCACCACATCGGGAAAGCGGGTCATAAAACGTTGATAATAGGGGATGACAGTGGTCACCTGGGTTTGCTGCAGCATGATCTCGGATACCCAGACCCGATAAGGGGTTTTATCCTGCTGCCAGGGCAGGGTTTTACGACCATGCTGCTCGTACCAGGCCAGCACGCGTTCGGAAAAAGAAGCTGTGTTCACAATATTGACTGCATAAAAATGAATGGCGGGATCAGAACACAGCGCGGCAGGCAGTGCAAACCGGCCGGCATCGGTGTGGGGGGCCAGCAGATGGCGGCGCGGTTCAAGGCACTCTTTTGCGGTTGACGGTTTGTTATTTGGCTGTTTTCTGATACAAAAGAAGAGTTTTATTGGCGCCCGCCAAGCCCGTTTTTAGAGAGACTCCTATGCAGCCCTTTTTTGCCCAGCGCTTTGCCAAGGTAGAGCCGTCCTTCATCCGTGAAATTCTCAAGGTCGCGGTTAACCCGGAAGTGATCTCCTTTGCCGGTGGTTTGCCCAACCCGGCTTTTTTCCCCAATGAAGAGCTGGCCGTCGCCAGCGCCCAGGTGCTGCAGAACAAGGGCAATGGCGCCCTGCAATATTCCGCCACCGAAGGCTTTACCCCACTGCGGGAATATATTGCCGAGCGGTACTTCCGGCAACATGGCATGCGGGTGTCGTCCGACAATATCCTGATCACCAACGGCTCCCAGCAGGCGCTGGACCTGTTGGGCAAGGTATTGGTAAACGAAGGTGACAAGCTGATCATCGAAGAACCGGGCTATCTGGGGGCCATTCAGGCGCTGTCGGTTTATCAACCCGAGTTTCAAGGGGTGGCGTTGAATGACGACGGTCTGGATCTGGGCGAGCTGGATGCCTTGCTGGCCCAGCCCGACCATGCCCGCCTGCTTTACGGGGTGACCAACTTCCAGAATCCGACCGGCCTTAGCTACAGCCGTGAAAATCGTCAGGCGGTTGCCGAGCGACTGATCAAGCACAATGTGCTGATGATCGAAGACAACCCGTATGGCGAGCTGCGTTTCGAAGGCGTTCACCTGCCACCGGTTGCCAAGCTGGCACCGGAAAACGTGGTGCTGATGGGCTCCTTCTCCAAGGTGGTGGTGCCTTCGTTCCGTCTGGGCTGGATGCTGGTACCGGACTGGCTGCGCCAGAAGCTTACCATCGCCAAGCAAGCCGCGGATCTGCATACCAACGGCTTCGTGCAGCAGGTACTGCATTCGTATCTGCAGGAAAACAATCTGGATGATCATATCGACCGTATCCGTACCGTTTATGGTCGCCAGAAGGTCGCGATGGAACAGGCATTGCTGAAGCACTGCCCGGGTATCGATTTTACCCGCCCCGAAGGCGGCATGTTCCTGTGGCTGAAGTTGCCGCCGCATATCGATGCTATGGCGCTGTTCAATCTGGCCATCAAGGAAAACGTGGCCTTCGTGCCCGGCCAGCCCTTCTATGTGCGTCCGGATATATTGAATACCGCCCGCCTGAGCTACGCCGGTGCCGACGAAGCCACCATAGAAGAAGGCATCAGCCGCCTGGGCCGGGTGATCCGACAAGTACTGTAATCCATAGCTGCAAACCTGCCCCTTAGTCACACGTTGTGTTGATTTCTGGTGACAAGTCACCGTAGAAAATCGGACAAAGGGCCCGCACCGCCGACTCGTCGTAAATACATCCCTGTAGGCTTTACCGCGCCATCCGTGGCGCGGCCGAGAAGTGCTCCTGCTATGTTGGCATTCCCGCCGTCCTTAGCGGTCAGATGGTCGGCTGAGCAGATCCCTCTGTCCTCCTTGAAGCTTCGGCGTCTCCTGCTTGTGGTGCCAACAGTTAACTCGGGCGTCAAGAGGAGGCAACCCCGTTACCTTTTTATCCCGCAAACCGATTTGTGGCTAAAGAGACAAACGAACCGCTTTCTTTTTAAACTTGCACCTTGGGCCGAACTTTGGATAATTCGCCTTCCCAAGCCCGCCGGAGAAAGAAAATGACAGACGAACACCAGCCCGATCAAACCGAAAACGAACTGCGCAAGCGCAAAATCCGCAGCTTTGTGCGTCGTGAAGGCCGTTTGACCAAGGGGCAGGAAAAAGCCATGGCCGAGCAGTGGCCGGTGATGGGCATCGAGTACAGTGCACAACTGCTCGATCTGGATGCGGTATTCGGTAGAGCTGCTCCCCGGGTGCTGGAAATCGGCTTCGGCATGGGCGCTTCGCTGGTGGAAATGGCTCGCGTGGCCCCGGAACAGGACTTTATCGGCATCGAAGTGCATACCCCGGGCGTGGGGGCCTGCCTGATGGGCGCGGCCGAGGCCGGTCTGACCAACCTGCGGGTCATGTGTCACGATGCGGTGGAAGTGTTCGAACGGATGCTGCCCGAACAGAGTCTGGACCGGGTACAGCTGTTTTTCCCCGATCCCTGGCACAAGACCCGCCATCACAAGCGTCGCATCGTGCAGCCGGCCTTCGTGGAAATGCTGCGCAGCAAACTGAAAATCGGCGGTGAATTCCATATGGCCACCGACTGGGAAAATTACGCCGAGCATATGCTGGAAGTGATGAATGCGGCTCCCGGTTATAGTAATGCCACGGTGGAAGGCGATTACATGCCCAGACCCGATTATCGACCGCTGACCAAATTCGAGCAACGCGGCCACCGCCTTGGCCACGGCGTCTGGGATTTGATTTTTACCCGTACCGCCTGACATTTTTATTGAGTCGTTTTTCTATTATTGTGCGCCGTTCTGGTAACGAGCGCACAATTATTGTGCTATTCCCGTTGTTCTGAAGCCTCCCGCCTGCGTAACGCCTTCATTTTATCCAATTAGACCAATTAATGATTCAATCAGGTCTTGTTTTTGTGTCTAATAGTGCTGCGACTATTTATGTCGCAGTCGCATGACTAATAAACTGAACACATGGAAAGTAATGACGATGACTTTTTTATCAGGAAAATACCCAATGGTATTAGCCGGGCTGCTGCTTTTGTCCGGCTGTACTTCCATTCAGCAAAAGAACAAATTCGGTGATTTTGAACAGGCGATAGTGGATGGGCGTACACTGGATGCCATGGCCCTGGCAGAGCTTGGTGCCGACATCGATGAAACAACGGGCGAAGCCGATGACCTGCTCTGGTCTCTACAGGCCGCCGCGTTAATGCGACAGGAAAAAATATACAGCAAGTCTAACCGGTTATTTGATTCGGCCGAAGCCAAGATGAAAGGCGAAGACACCAAGCATCTGTTATTACAGGGTGCCGAATTGGCCGGCTCCATGCTGTTGAATGACAGTATTACCAGCTATCAGCAAAGCCAGTACGACGGCGTTATGGTCAATACCTACAAGGCTCTCAACTTCATGGCCGAAGGGGATTATGCCAATGCACGCATAGAGTGGAATCGTACCGAAGATCGTCAGCGTCGTGCCGCCGAGCATTTCGCCAAAAAGATTACAGCACAGCAAGAAGAGCTGGCAAAAGAAGAAGAGAAGGTCGATCAGGAGAATATCAACCGCAGCCTGGAAGCCGCTTCGCCGTTGTTACAGGAGCAGGGGGTTGATTTATCGCAATGGAATGCCTACGAGGGTTATGTCAATCCATTCGCCACCTACCTGCATGGCCTGTATTTCATGTTGAAAGCGCAGGATAAAAGCGATTACAGCAAGGCCAGAGACAGCTTCAAGCGCGTATATGGATTAACCCGAAATGCAGATGTCAAGGTCGACATGAATATGGCCAACAGCCTGCTCCAGGGGCGTAATATAAACAAACACAAGCCGGCGGTCTGGGTGGTATTCGAGAATGGTCTGGGTGCCAAGAAAGAGGAATTTCGCATCGATCTGCCGTTGTTTGTGCTGACCTCCAATGTCAGCTACAGCGGCATTGCCCTTCCCAAGCTGGTAGAAAGATCCCCCGCTTACAGCAACCTGCAAATTGGCCGAATCAAGACCCGTCCCCTGGCCAATATGGACCGTATTATCCAGGCCGAATTCAAATCCGAGTTTCCCTATATTCTCAGCCGGGAAGTCATTCGAGCCACCCTGAAAACCGTGGCCCAGAAGCAGGTGCAGGATAAGAGTCCGTTATTGGGCATGGTGGCTGGCATCGCCCAGGCCGCCTCTACCGGTGCCGATATTCGCGGCTGGACCACACTCCCCAAAGAGTGGCAACTGGCCAGGATTAACCGCCCGAACAACGGCAAGCTGAAAATTACCGCTCCCGAGCTGAGCCTGCCGCTGGAAGTCGAGCTGGACGCGAATAGTCGTTTCCACCTGGTTTATGTGAAAGCGGCGGCCCCGCTGCAGCAACCTGAAATCGAAGTTATCAACCTGTAAGAGAGAGCATCATGAAATCAACCATATTCCCGGCAATACTTCTGCTGGCCACTCTGTCCGGCTGTGCCACCACGGCTCATTATGTTAATCCCGATCAGGATCAGACGGTGGTGATGGGGCTGGATTACAAGGATTTTGAAAACGCCGCCGGCCAGGCCATCGACGAAATGATGGCCAGCCCCTTGCTGGTTCACCCTCAGGCATCCCAGGGCGGGCGCTACGTAATGGCGGTATCGACCATGATCAACGATACCACCCAGCGTATCGATACCGATCAGCTCACCAAGAAGATACGGGTACGGCTGCTGCAAAGTGGCAAGTTCATTACCACCACGGCCTTTGGTGCCAACGGCCCCGAAGATGCCATGACCCAGCAGGTGCGCCAGCTGAGCAAGTCGTCGCTGGTTAAGCGCAGCAGCGTCAAGAAAAACGGCACCGTTATCGCGCCCGATTACAGCCTGAGCGGCAAAATCATTCAGCGCAACAACCGGGTCGACCGCCGTACTCAGCAGGCGGACTATTACTTTCAGCTGACGCTGACCAACCTGGAAAACGGCCTGGCCTACTGGGAAGGGGAATACCCCATCATCAAGCGCGGCGATAACAGAACCGTTACCTGGTAATGACGGCGGGGCTCACAGAGCCCCGTTTGAAAATTCAAGGACCAATAATATGAACAAGCATTTGTATTGGGCTGTGCTGCTGGGGCTTTCTTCTGCTCGCGTTGTTGCGCAGGAAGGGCCGACTCCGGCCTCGTTGCCGCAGCCGGCGGCGGTAACCGTCGACGAAGCGGCTCAGGCGCCGGCGCAGACCGAAATTGAAATCATCAAGGCCGCCGAGTCCGGCATCGGCAACGCTCATCAGTATGTTGCCGAGCGGGCAGAAGACTACGTAAGCAAGCGCCGTCAGGCCTATCGCCAGCAGGGCCGAAACAACGAGGTGTTTCTGCAGTACGGCGTGGCGGATATCGGTTTGCGTCCAACGGCTCCAGACTGGGGGGATGCCCGTACCATCGCCTACCTGCAGGCACAAACCAAGGCGCGGGAAGCACTGATGCGCGAGTTGTACCTGGATCTCGGTACCGAAGTGGCGCGCGAGTCTTTTCGCACCAATAAAGAGCCCGAATTCACCCGGGAAGAATTGCAGACCGAAAGCAAGATGGACGCCATGCTGGGCAAGCTGGTGGCCTTTGCCGATGCCTCGCTCAGCAAGCAGTTGAACGAGCTGGGTGTCGACGCCGAGGAATTTGACGCCGCTCCCCTGTCCAAGCGAAAGGTGATGATGCGCAAGGCCATCAGCCGTACGGTGGAAAGCCGTTCTCGCGGCGAAATCGGTGGCGCCATGATCATCAAGACCTTCGAGGTGACCGACGACAATGGCAACACCTCGGTGGCGGTGGTGCTGTCTACCTCCAACAAGATGAAAAACCTGCTGGCCTCGCTCCAAAACAGCAAGGGGCAGGTCGTACCAGAGCCAGGCAAGCCGGGGGTGAATCTCGATAACTTCCTCGCGTCCAACAAGGCCAACCTGATGTACGAATACGGCGTCAAGATGATGCGTGACGAGCAGGGGTATCCCATGCTGGTGTCGTTCGGCATGGCGGGCAATGACTGCAACCCGGTCGATTACGAAGAGTGTAACGACAATCGGGACTTCGCCTTTATCGAGGCCCAGCAAGAGGCCTATGCCCATATCTCCGAGGCCTACAATCTGTATGGCAGTATGCGTTCCAGCTCCAGCAAGGGCTCTCAGCGGGAACGGGTACAGACCCTGACCCAAGCCGGTGATGGGGAAGAAAGCCTGCAGGAAACCACCACCAAGTTGCTGAAAGAAACCCGTGAAATGTCGAAGATGAGCTCTTCGGTCAAAGGGCTGGTCGGTCTGGCCGTGGCCAAGCGCTGGACCCACAAGCACCCGACTTCCGGCCGCGAGATCAATGGCGTGGTCGTCGCCTGGCATCCGCAGAAAGAACAGGCCATGCGTACCTTCAAGGCCGGCAAGGTACCGGGCCAGCCGGGGCAGAATGGCTATCAGTCAGGCAGTAACCAGGGTGCGAGTCTGGATCTGATGGATATCTCTGACTTTTAAGGAAGCATGAATGAAAACATGGATAGGCTATTTGTTTCTGCCTCTGCTGGTGGCAGTCTGGCCCGCCCTGGCTGCCGTCACGCCGGTACAGGTGAGCGGCTTCGGGGTGACCGAAAGCCTGGCGGTAGAAAATGCGCTGATTGAAGCGGTGCGTCAGGTCAACGGGGTCGATATCAACAGCTCGCAGCAGGTAGAGCAGTACCTGCACAAGGAAAACGGCAATACCGAAACCTTGACCCACACTCAGCGCGACGGCCGCATGGCCGCCAAGGGCATGGTCGACAGTTATAACCTGCTGTCCAAACACTGCGATACCGAGGGGTGTCAGGTTGAATTGCACGTCAATGTGATCCGTTACAAGGCGGCCGGCCTGTCGGCCGACAGCCGTCGCAAGCTGGCGGTATTGCCGTTTACCGGGCGCCATGGCGCCACCTTCAGCAGCGAGCTGCAAGATCTCTATACCCAAAGCCGTCGCTTTGCGGTGCTGGATCGTAGCCAGAATCAGGCGTACCGCCAGGAGCAGAAGCTGTGGGAAAGCGACGATACCGCCTTGAGTGAAAAGGCACGCATGGGACAGGTGCTGGGGCTGGATTATATTCTGGTCGGCAATATCGAGCGGGCCGGCACACGCCGCTGGTCGGAAAATATCGCCCTCACCGGTGAGGTAAAGCATTATGCCAGCAGCTCATTGCGCGTACGTTACCAGCTTATCGAGGTGCCGACCCGACAAGTCAAATGGTCGGACAGCATCAGCCTGAATGCCGGCAACGGCAATTTGAATGCGCTGATCAATCAGGCGGTACAGGGGATTTTTCGGCAAACGATGGGCAACATCTATCCCCTGCGGCTGATCAGCGTGCAGGGCAAGAGGGTGATTATCAACCAGGGTGGTAAAACACTGAAAACCGGCAGTTATTTCACCGTGTTCAGTCTGGGCGAAAAGCTGGTAGACCCCTATACCGGCGAAGTGCTGGGCCAGGATGAATCGGCCATCGGCAAGATACGCATTACCGAGGTCAAGCCGAAAATGGCCTATGCCGAGCTGGTTCAGGGGGATGGCGGCCTGCTGCAGAAAGGGCAGATAGTACGACCTGCCAGCGCGCCGGCGAACAAGGTGAGCCGACCGGCGGCCCGCAGCAAGGCCCCGCCGAGAGAAACCACCCAGAGCGGTGACGGCGGCGGAGTGATTCTGTGATTCCCTCTCGGTAATACTTTGCGCCAGTCAGCGGCCCGTCTCGAGACAAGTTCGATACGGGTCGTTTTTTCAGCCGAGACTCAGGCCCAGATATTGCCGGTGCAGCCTGTTGACCTCGGCCTTGATGTGATCGAGATCGGGGCCGTTGTTGTCGATCACGTCGTCGGCGGCGGCCAGGCGCTGTTCCCGGCTGGCCTGGGCGGCCATGATGGCGCGGATCTGGGCCTCATCGGCCCTATCGCGCCGGGTGGTACGGGTTAGTTGTTGTTCGGGGGATACATCCACCACCAGCACCCGCTGGCACAGGGTCGTCAGATTGTTCTCCACCAGTAGCGGCACCACCAGCAGGCAATAGGGGGAACGGGCGGCGGCGCAGGCCGATATCATGCGCTCACGGATCAGCGGATGCAGCAGGGCGTTGAGCCAGTCTTTCTCCGACGGGTTGCCGAACACCCGCCGGCGCAGCTCACGCCGGTCGAGATGGCTGTTTTCCGCTATTACCTCGGATCCGAAGTGGGCGGCAATGGCGGCCAGCGCCGGCTCGCCCGGGGCCACCACCTCGCGGGCTATGATGTCCGCATCCACCACCGCCACGCCGAGCTCGGCAAAAAAGTCGGCTATCGTGCTCTTGCCGCTGCCGATACCGCCGGTCAGCCCCACGATATAAGTCACAGCGCCATGCTCCAGTACCACCCCATCATTTGCTCACCCCACAGCAGGTAGAGCCAGCCCGCCAGCGCCAGCGCGGGGCCGAAGGGCAGTACCCTGTCTGCGCCCAGCCGCTTGCTGGCCATCAGGGCCAGCCCCAGCAAGGAGCCAGTCAGAGAGGCCAGCAACAGCACCGGCAGCAGCGCCTGCCAGCCAAACCAGGCACCGATGGCGGCCAGCAGCTTGAAGTCGCCGTAGCCCATGCCTTCCTTGCCGGTGGCCAGCTTGAACAGCCAGTACAGGCTCCACAGTATGCCGTAGCCGAGGGCGGCCCCCAGCACGGCAGAGGGCAGGGATACGAACAGTGTCTTGATGTTCAGCAGCAGCCCCAGCCACAGCAACGGCAGGGTCAGGTTGTCGGGCAGCAGCAGGTGATCGATGTCGATCAGCGTCATGCACAGCAAGGCCCAGCCGAACAAGAGGGCCGCCAGCAATTGCGGGCTGGCGCCGAAACGCCACAGGGCCAATGCCGCCAATGCTGCCGAGGCAAGTTCCACCAGGGGGTAACGTTTGCTGACACCGGCCTGGCAATAACGGCAGCGGCCGCGCAGCCACAGCCAACTGAGCAGGGGAATATTGTCGAGCGCGCTCAGTTGATGCTGGCATTGGGGGCAGCGGGAGCGGGGAGTGCAGAGGTTGAAGGGCGGTGATTCGACCGGCGGCTGGCCGTTAAGCTCGGCGCACTCCTGCTGCCAGTCGCGTTGCAGCATCATCGGCAGCCGGTGGATCACCACATTCAGAAAGCTGCCTATCAGCAGGCCAGACAGAGTCACGATAATGTAGAGCGCAGAAGGCTCAGTGGTTAGCCAGTGGCTCAGCGCAATCATTCAGGTTCCTTGTGATACGGGTGGATACGGTTTGTATTGGACTGTGGTTATTTGACCACTTTGCCCAGCTCAAAGATGGGAAGATACATGGCAATGACCAGGCCGCCAACCAGAATACCCAGCACCACCATGATCAGCGGCTCAATCAGGCTGGTGAGGCCGTCTACCGCATCATCCACCTCCCGTTCGTAAATAACGGCCACCTTGTTCATCATGTCGTCGATGGTGCCGGACTCTTCGCCAATCATCACCATTTGTACCACCATGTCCGGGAACAGCTGGGTCGAACGCAACGCCAGGTTCATCTGCATACCGGTCATCACCTCGCTGCGAACCTGCATCACCGCCTGGCGATAGACCACGTTACCGCTGGCGCCGGCGGAAGAGACCAGCCCCTCCACCAGGGGAATACCGGCAGAAAAGGTGGTGGCCAGGGTGCGGGCAAAGCGGGCCAGGGCGGCCTTGTGCAGAATATTGCCCACCACCGGCAGACGCAGTACAAAGCGGTCGGTGGCATTGCGTACCTTTTCCGAATGACGCCAGGCGCGCACATAGGCGAATACCGCGGCTATGGTGGCGACCAGAATATAGAGCCAGTAGTCCTGCATCCAACGGGACAGCTTGATGACCATCTGGGTAAAAATAGGCAGGGTGGCGCCGAAGCCGGCGAAAATTTCTTCAAACTGCGGTATGACGAACAGCAGCAGGATAGAGGTAACGACAACGGCCACCAGTATTACCATGGTCGGATAGAACATGGCCTTTTTAATTTTCGACTTGAGGGCTTCGGCCTTTTCCCGATAGATGGCAATCTGATCGAAGATATGATCCAGGGCCCCGGTCTGCTCGCCGGAATGCACCAAGTCGCAATAGAGTTCGTCAAACTGGCGGGGAAACTTATTCAGTGCTTCGGACAGCGGGGTACCCCCTTCCACATCCGACGCTATCACCCCGGTCAGTTCGCGAATGCTGCTTTTCTGGGAAGAGCGGGAAATGATCTGCAGGGTTTGCACCAGGGGTACCCCGGCACCGAGCATGGTGGCTACCTGACGGGTGATGACGGCGATGTCCATCGGCTTGATGATATTCTTGCGTCGGGAAAACAGGCTCTCCCGCTTGCGCTTTACTTTGGTAGTACTGACACCCTGTCGTTGCAAGTCGCGTTTGACCGCCTGCACACTGATCGCCTGAATAAAGCCGGAGACCTTCTGCCCGCGCCGGTTGAATCCTTCCCATTTGTAGGGGTGCACGCTGCTGTTTTTTCCTGCTGCCATGACTCGTCCTTAGCTTCCCGGCTGATGCGAAGCGTCTGTTAGAGGGTGATACGGCCGACTTCCGTCAGACTGATAATACCGAGCCGGGCCTTTTCCAGCGCCGCCTGACGTAAACTGATCATGCCGGACTCTTCCGCAGCTCTGGCCAGAGTCAGCGAATTGGCGCCGTCCATGATCAGGTTGGCCAGGGTGTCGTTCATCGGCAGCACCTCATAGATGCCGATACGGCCTTTGTAGCCTTCGGTGCAGTAATTGCAGCCAACGGCCTTGTACAGCGTCGGTGGTGTGTGCAGCTGGCTGGTACTGAAACCGAGCTCAAGCAGTTGCTCTCTGGGAATGTGCTCTTCTTCCTTGCACTGGGGACAGAGTTTTCGCGCCAGTCGCTGGGCCATGATCAGGGTGACCGAGGAAGCTATGTTGTAGGCGGGCAGCCCCATGTTGCCGAGTCGGGTCAGAGTCTCGGCGGCGGAGTTGGTGTGAAGGGTTGAGAGTACCAGGTGGCCGGTCTGGGCTGCCTTGACCGCAATTTCGGCGGTTTCCAGATCCCGAATTTCCCCCACCATGATGATATCCGGGTCCTGACGCAGAAAGGCGCGCAGGGCATGGGCGAAGCTGAGTCCGGACTTGGGGTTGATTTGTACCTGATTCACCCCGGGCAGGGTGATTTCGACCGGGTCTTCGGCGGTGGAAATGTTGGCGCTGACGGTATTCAGTATGCTCAGGCCCGTATATAAAGAGACGGTTTTGCCCGAGCCGGTGGGGCCGGTAACCAGTATCATGCCCTGAGGTTTTTTCAGAGCCTTGAGATACAGTTGCTTCTGGTGTTCGTCGTAGCCGAGCTGGTCGATATCCAGCTTGGCGGCGGAGCTGTCGAGAATACGGATAACGATTTTCTCGCCCCACTGGGTGGGCAGGCTGTTGACCCTCATGTCGACCGACTTGGTGCGGCTCAGCTTGAGCTTGATGCGACCATCCTGCGGCAATCGGCGCTCGGCGATATCCAGCCGCGCCATTACCTTGAGCCGGGCCGCGAAGCGGGTACCCAGGTTGGCCGGAGGAGAGACGATTTCGTGCAGCATGCCGTCGATTCGAAAACGAATGCGATAGAAACGTTCATAGGGTTCGAAGTGCAGATCCGAGGCTTCGCGGCGCACCGCATCCAGCATGATCTTGTTGATGTAGCGCACTATGGGGGCATCGTCATCGGTATTGCCCAGATCGTCGTTGATGCGCTCGGCGGGATCTTCTCCCAGCTCGAGATCGGCAATCTCGGTATCTTCGATATGATCCAGGTCGAGTGTGTCGCCGGCCTGTTGCAGGCGGGCAAGTAGCTGCTGCAGCTTGTCTTCCTCTACCAGGCGCGCGTCGGTAACCAGATTGAAGCGAAAGCCGAAGTCTTCCAGCGCCGCTACATCGGTAGGGTCCGACATGGCCAGATACAGCACCTTGCCCTGCAGCAGGATGGGGACCACATGGTGACGCTCAAGCAGGTCCATGCACAGAAACTGGGGCGGGATCTGCTCCGGTTCGATTTCATCCAGATCCGTCAGTGGCATCCCGTATTCCCGCTCGCAGAAGCAAGCCAGCTGGGTGCTGGTCAGAAACTGATGTTCCACCAGCACGGTACTGAACGGCTTGCCTTGCTGTCGGACAAGAGTGAGAGCCTGGTCCAGCTGGTCGGCGGTCAAGATGGAAGAAGCGGCCAGGCTTCTGGCCAGGCCGCTTTGGGTGGTATTGATGGGGATGGTCATGGCGTTGTTAGCAGAGGCCGCCAGCAAGACAGGTTCCCGTATTTCTAGACCATGTTAAGTTAGATCCAGCTGAAACAGTACTTAGAGCTGGTGATGGGGCTAGCACAAAGGTGAGGCTATCGACTTCTGTTGTCCCTGTGGCAACAATACTTCCCCCGGATACTGCTACCGACTGGACTACCCCATAAGGTAAGCCTGTTGGTACAGAGCCATTTCCAGCAGAGGCGCAGTCGTCTGCTAGAGAGCTGCCCGAATAGGTTTGTACACATACTTCTATCGAGGTTTTAACCGGTCCAACAGCCGCTATCACCTCGCTGAACTTGGCTCGCTTGGTATAGGTCTGATATGCCGGCAGTGCCACGGCGGCCAAGATGGCGACGATCGCCACCACTATCATCAATTCAATCAGGGTAAAGCCGCCCTGGGGGCGTTTAATGGAACGCTGGTTCATATCGTCATCCTTGATCCAATAAAAACGGTTGTTGCTTGTTGTTAACTCTTCTTGTCGCTGAGCTGCCTTACTGCTTGCTCGATTGACTGCGATTAACCGGGGCCTTGATTGAAACCCTGCTCATACCTATAGCAACTACCGTTCGCTTTGCCCAATGAATGTATAGAAAATTTGGGTCGAAACGGCGAAAAATACCCGATAATACGTCTATTTTTTAGTCTGGTTTTTTTTCTTTTTTGTTCTAGCGCTTTTCGTCCCTAATTGCTCGATAAAGCCCCACTCGAAGCCGGTGCCGGGGTCGGTCTTGCGCCCCTGGGCTATGTCGCTGTGGCCGACGATGCGTTCGGGGATGATGGTCGGGTAGGCGGCCAGCAACAGCCGGCTGACGGCGGTCAGTTGTCGATATTGTTCATCGGTAAATTCGTCGGTGTCGGTACCTTCCAGCTCGATACCTATCGAAAAGTCGTTGCATCGCTCCCGCCCCCCGAAGCAGGACTGGCCCGCGTGCCAGGCCCGTTTGGTGAAGGGCACATACTGTACCAGTTCGCCGGTGCGACGGATCAGGCAGTGGGCCGAGACCCGCAGTTGATGGATGCCGGCAAAGTAGGGATCTTCATCCGGGTTCAGGGTGCCGAGAAACAGCTGGTCGATATATGGGCCGCCAAATCGCCCCGGCGGCAGGCTGATGCTGTGTACTACCAACAACGAGATTTCGTCCGCCGGGCGGTCATCACAATGGGGTGATGGGCAGTGACGGGCGGGGCTCAGCCAGCCGTCGGCGTTCAGGTTCAGGGGGGGGCTCAAAGTCATCTCCGCACAGAATAGAAGGAAGCTTGGCGATATACTAAAAGCCTGAACGTCACAGTAGCAAGCCCGGGGATGGTTGCATGAATAAAGAAACCAGAGATCAGCGCAGGCTGGGCCGCATCATGTGGCTGCTGGTGTGGGGGCTGGGAATGGCGCTGCTGACCTGGTTTTTTCAGCAAAAGTTGGCTCAGGATTACAACCCGAACCAACAGCTGCAACAGCTGGACGCCCGCACCATAGTACTGGAACAGAACCGGCAGGGACATTATCTGGCCGGTGGCAGCATCAATGGTGAGCCGGTGGTGTTTTTGCTGGATACCGGCGCCACCCAGGTGGCCATTCCTCAGGCGGTAGCGGCCAGGTTGGGGCTGGAAGTCGGTCAGGAGCTTCGGCTGAGCACGGCGGCGGGGGCGGTTAGTGGTTATCGCACCCGACTGAAAACCCTGTCTTTGGGTCCCTTCACCCTGTACGATCTGAATGCTGTCATCATGCCCGCCGACAGCGACGAGATTTTGCTGGGCATGAACGCCTTGCGTCAGTTTGAGCTGATCCAGCGGGACGGGCAGATGACATTGAGACGATAAGGAAAGCGTTAAGCCGTCAGCGGCAAGCCAAACAAGTATGGTGATGAGTCCGAAGTGTTTCTGTAGCCGCCACTTTAGCTGGCGGAGCAGACGACGCCGGATTTTTGTCCTCTTCGAAGAGACAATCCCCGCTGCCTCTTCTTGAACACCTGGTTGTCCGAAGATGCTGCCTGCCGATAACTCTGCAGCATCAAGGAGGGCAAGGGAACCTGCTCCACCGACTGCCACATGGATGCTGAAGCGGGTCGGAGGAGCGGGTCCTTTACCCGACGTGTACACCAAGATGAAATAGATTATTTGTTTGGTGGGATTGGTATAAACAGACAAGACAATACAGTTGGATAAAAGGCTGAACAAGATGCTGAATTCTATGCAGGAACAAGAAATTCGTTTTAACGTGACCACGGCTCTGACCGAAGACCTGGGCGGCACCCTGGATCCCGCTCAGGATATTACCGCCCAGCTGCTGCCCGAGCATCAGCAGGTGATGGCACACCTGATCACCCGGGAAGACGGGATCTTCTGTGGCAAGGCCTTTGCCGACGAAACCTTCGTACAGCTGGGTGGTGAAGTCAGGCTGGAGTGGTTTGTCGCCGACGGCGATCGGATCACCGCCGGCCAACGCTTGCTGACCCTGAGCGGCCCGGCCCGGGCGCTGATGACCGGCGAACGCACAGCCTTGAATTTTATCCAGACCCTCTCTGCGGTGGCGACCGTTACCCGCCGCTATGTGGACCAGTTGTCCGGTACCCGATGTCGCCTGCTGGATACCCGCAAGACGGTACCGGGCCTGCGCCAGGCGCTGAAATACGCGGTTACCTGCGGTGGAGGCCACAACCATCGCATGGGGCTGTATGACGCTTTCCTGATAAAGGAAAACCATATCTTCGCCTGCGGCGGTATCGACAAGGCGGTGGCCGAGGCGCGTCGCCTGCAGCCGGAAAAGCCGGTCGAGGTCGAAGTGGAATCCCTGGCCGAGCTGGAGCTGGCGCTGAACGCCGGTGCCGATATCATCATGCTCGACAACTTCACAACCGACGATATGCGCCTCGCGGTGGCCACCAGTGCCGGTCGCGCCCAACTGGAAGTGTCCGGCAACGTCACCCTGGACAGCATTGCCGATTATGCCGCTACCGGCGTCGACTTTATCTCTGTTGGTGCCCTGACCAAGCATGTGCAGGCGCTGGACCTGTCGATGCGGGTGCAAGCCTGAAGGCAGTTGTCAGCTTCAAGCCGACAGTGATAAGAAAAACCACATCTAGAACACAAAGCCGTCGAACGACAAAACAGGCACTCCCATGCTCGGCGTGGGAGTGCCTGTTGCTGGTGCCGGTTTATTCGGTGCAAGTGGTCAGATGCACCAAGATTGACCAGCCTCATTAAATCCAGACTCACTGACAGGAGTGTTTTACGGCTTATGGCCTGCTTCTGTTTTCCGGTCTTACCAATTAATTTTCTGGTGTTTTTCGAGCCTTGGTCTAGCTTTAGGTGTCGGCGGCTTGTTGCTGGTTATTTCCCCCCCTATTGTGTGCAATCCGGATTAATTTATTGGACATTTTATCTCCGCTCTGATACCTTTTTTTAACAGTGTTAATTGGTCTTACCAATTCTTGAGCCGGACTCGATGTCATACCAGCGTATCAAACAGCCTAAACTCGCCGACACCATCGCCGCCAAAATCGAGCAGATGATAGTGGAAGGCAGCCTGCAGCCCGGGCAACGCTTGTTGCCGGAGCGGGAGCTGGCCGAGCAGTTCGCCGTGTCGCGACCCTCGGTGCGAGAGGCCATTCAACAGCTGGAAGCGCGTGGTCTGGTATCCCGGCGTCAGGGGGGCGGCACCTATGTGCAGAACGCCCTGACCAAGGGGCTGGCCGATCCCCTGTTTCAACTGCTGGCCGAACACCCCGAGTCACAATACGACCTGCTGGAGTTTCGTCACACCATGGAGGGAATTTCCGCCTTTTATGCCGCCATGCGCGGTACCGAGGCCGACTTCGATACCATCCGTGATGCCCAGCAGGCCATAGTGCAGGCTCAGGAGAAGGGCGATCTGCCGGCCGAAGCCGCTGCGGCTGCCGAATTTTATATCGCGGTGGCGGCGGCGGCCCACAACGTGGTGCTGCTGCATCTGTTGCGGGCCATTCAGCCGATGCTGGAAACCAGTATCTTGCGCAACATCAAAATTCTTAACCGGCGCGCCGGTATGGTGGAGAAGATTCGCGTTCATCGCGCCAATCTGATCCAGAGCATATTGTCTCGCGAGCCGGAACAGGCCAGGGATGCTTGTCATGAGCACCTGGCCTTTATTGAAGAAACCCTGCTCGACATTCAGCGTGAAGAAAGCCGTATTCAGCGTTCTTTACGCCGTCATCGACAGCAGGAATAACAATGCCTTCGGCAACGACGAAACCCATGGGCAGGTGCCCCAAACGAGATAGGAAACAGCCATGTCTGATATCCTGAACAACGATGTGGATTCAATAGAAACTCAGGAGTGGCTTGATGCCCTCGAGTCATTGATCCGTCAAGAAGGACCTGAGCGCGCCCAGTATATTTATGAGCGCCTCACCACCAAAGCCATCAAATCCGGTGTGGCTGTGGCCAGAAATGCCCACGCAGATTACGTCAACAGCATCAAGTCTGAAGACGAGCCTGAGTACCCGGGTAACTGGGATCTGGAACGTCGTATCCGCGCTATTATCCGCTGGAACTCGGTGATGATCGTACTGCGCGGCTCCAAGAAAGATCTGGATCTGGGCGGGCACATGTCTTCCTTCTCTTCCAGTGCCACCATGTATGAAGTGGCGTTCAACCACTTCTATCGCGCCCGTAACGAAAAAGACGGCGGCGATCTGGTGTTCTTCCAGGGCCATATCTCGCCCGGCATCTATGCCCGTGCCTTTGCCGAAGGTCGTCTGACCGCGGCTCAGTTGGACATGTTCCGTCAGGAAGTAGATGGCAAGGGTATTCCTTCTTACCCGCATCCCAAGTTGATGCCCGATTTCTGGCAGTTCCCGACCGTCTCCATGGGGCTGGGTCCGATCAACGCCATCTATCAGGCACGTTTCCTCAAGTACCTGACCAACCGTGGCCTGAAAGACTGCTCCGAGCAGCGTGTATACGCCTACCTGGGCGACGGCGAGATGGACGAGCCGGAATCCAAGGGTGCCATCACCATCGCCGCCCGCGAAAAGCTGGACAACCTGTGCTTCGTTATCAACTGTAACCTGCAGCGTCTGGATGGTCCCGTTATCGGTAACGGCAAGATCATCGACGAGCTGGACGGTGTCTTCAACGGTGCCGGCTGGAACGTGGTTAAGGTTATCTGGGGTCGTCGCTGGGACGAGCTGATCGCCAAAGACAAGAGCGGCAAGCTGGTTCAGCTGATGAACGAAACCGTGGATGGTGATTATCAGACCTTCAAGTCCAAAGACGGTGCCTATGTGCGTGAGCACTTCTTCGGTAAATATCCCGAGACCCTGGAACTGGTCAAGGACATGTCCGACGAAGAAATCTTCGCCCTCAACCGTGGTGGTCACGATCCTGCCAAGATGTACGCCGCATACAAAAATGCCGCGGACACCAAGGGCAAGCCGACCGTTATTCTGGCCAAGACCATCAAGGGTTACGGCATGGGCGACGCGGCCGAAGGCAAGAACATTGCCCACCAGGTCAAGAAGATGGACATGTCTTCGCTCAAGCACTTCCGCGACCGCTTCAACATCGAAGTGAGCGACGAAGAGCTGCCGAACCTGCCTTACATCGAAATCAAGGAAGGCACTCGCGAGCACGAATACCTGCACGCCCGTCGTCAGGCGCTGAAAGGCTACGTGCCGACTCGTCTGGAACAAACCACCGACAAGCTGCAGATCCCCGAGCTGGCCGAATTCCAGCCACTGCTGGAAGAGCAGAAGCGTGAAGTGTCCACCACCATGGCCTTCGTTCGCGCCCTGAACATCATGCTCAAGAACAAGTCCATCGGTGAGCGTATCGTGCCGATCCTGGCCGATGAAGCCCGTACCTTCGGTATGGAAGGTCTGTTCCGCCAGATTGGCATCTACAGCCCCAACGGTCAGACTTATATCCCGCAGGATCGTGAGCAGGTTGCCTACTACAAAGAGGACATCAAGGGTCAGGTACTGCAGGAAGGTATCAACGAGTTGGGCGCCACGTCTTCCTGGCTGGCTGCCGCTACCTCCTACAGCACCAACGACTTCCCGATGATTCCGTTCTACATCTACTACTCGATGTTCGGTTTCCAGCGGGTTGGCGATCTATGCTGGGCGGCCGGTGACCAACAGGCTCGCGGCTTCATGATCGGCGGAACTTCCGGCCGTACTACCCTGAACGGTGAAGGTCTGCAGCACGAAGATGGCCACAGCCACATTCAGGCGAACGTGATCCCCAACTGTATTACCTACGATCCGACTTACGTTTACGAAGTCGCGGTGATCGTACAGGACGGTCTGCGTCGCATGTATGGCGACAAGCCGGAAAACATTTACTACTACCTGACCACCCTGAACGAGAACTACCATCAGCCTGCGATGCCGGAAGGCGCCGAGGAAGGTATCCGCAAGGGTATCTACAAGCTGGATACCGTTGCCGGCGACAAGGGCAAGGTTCAGCTGATGGGCTCCGGCACCATTTTGAACGACGTGCGTGAAGCGGCCAAGCTTCTGTCCGAGGAATATGGTATCGGCTCCGACGTGTACAGCGTACCGTCCTTCAACGAATTGACCCGCGACGGTCAGGATGTCGAGCGCTGGAACATGCTGCACCCGACTTCAGAGCCGCGTGTGCCTTACATCGCTCAGGTCATGGGTAAAGAGCCGGCCATCGCCGCGACCGATTACATGAAGAACTATGCCGACCAGGTTCGTGCCTTCATGCCGTCCGTCAGCTACAAGGTGCTGGGTACCGATGGTTACGGTCGTTCCGACAGCCGTGAAAACCTGCGTCGTCACTTCGAAGTCAACAAGCACTATGTGGTGATTGCTGCACTGACCGAGCTGGCCAAGCAAGGCACCGTAGACAAGCAGGTTGTGGCCGATGCCATCACCAAATACGGCATCGATGCCGACAAGATCAACCCGCTGTACGCATAAGGGGTAATACATGTCTAAAGATATTCTGGTGCCGGATATCGGCGCAGACGAGGTTGAAGTAACCGAGATCCTGGTGGCCGTAGGCGACAAGGTCGAGGAAGAGCAGTCAATCCTCGCCGTGGAAGGTGACAAGGCCTCCATGGAAGTACCAGCCCCCGCCGCCGGTGTGGTCAAGGAAATCAAGATTGCCGTGGGCGACAAGGTCAACACCGGTTCGCTGGTCATGGTATTCGAAGCAGAGGGCGGCGCCGCCGCCCCGGCTGAAGCGGCTCCTGCCGCCGCGGCCCCGGCAGAGGCCCCTGCGGCCGCTGCTGCGTCGGCCCTGAAAGAAGTGCAGGTTCCGGACATCGGTGGTGATGAAGTCGAAGTGACCGAAATCACAGTAGCAGTGGGTGACACCGTCACCGAAGAGCAGACCCTGATCGCGGTAGAAGGCGACAAGGCTTCCATGGAAGTCCCAGCTCCGTTCGGCGGCAAGGTCGTCGAAATCAAGATTGCCGTGGGCGACAAGGTCAACACCGGCTCTCTGATCATGGTGTTCGAAGTGGCTGGTGAGGCCGCTCCGGCAGCCACTGCCCCTGCGGCGTCTGCCCCGGCTGCGGCTCCTGCAGCCCCCGCTGCGGCCGCGGCCAAAGACGTGAATGTGCCGGACATCGGTGGTGATGAAGTCGAAGTCACCGAAGTGATGGTAGCGGTAGGCGACAAGGTTGCAGCCGAACAGTCCATCCTGACCGTGGAAGGTGACAAGGCCTCCATGGAAGTGCCTGCGCCGTTCGCCGGTGTGGTCAAGGAAATCAAGATTGCCACCGGTGACAAGGTGTCTACCGGCTCCCTGGTGATGGTGTTTGAAGTGGAAGGTTCCGTTCCCGCAGCGGCCCCTGCCGCCGCGCCGGCTGCTCCGGCTGCCAAGGCCGAAGCGCCTAAAGCCGCACCTGCTGCAGTGCCTGCCGCCAAGGCCGAGTTCGTCGAGAACAATGCCTACGTGCACGCCACGCCGGTAGTTCGCCGCCTGGCCCGCGAGTTTGGTGTCGACCTGTCCAAGGTTGCCGCTACCGGTCCCAAGAGCCGCATTCTGAAAGAAGACGTGCAGACCTACGTCAAGGGCATCATCAAGCAGGTTGCCGGTCAACCTGCCGGTGTGGCCGTTGCCGGTGGCGGCATGGAAGTGCTGGCATGGCCGAAGGTCGATTTCGCCAAGTTCGGTGAAGTTGAAGAAGTGGCCCTGACCCGCATTCAGAAGATCTCCGGTCCCAACCTGCACCGCAACTGGGTCAAGATTCCGCATGTGACCCAGTTTGACGAGACAGACATCACCGAGCTGGAAGACTTCCGCAAGACCGAGAATGCCATCGCCGACAAGCAGAAGCTGGGTTACAAGATTTCCCCGCTGATTTTCATCATGAAGGCGGCTGCCAAGGCGCTGGAAGCCTATCCCAAGTTCTGCTCTTCACTGTCACAAGACGGCCAGTCTCTGGTGATGAAGAAGTACATCCACATCGGTGTGGCGGTAGATACCCCCAATGGCCTGGTGGTTCCGGTTGTTCGCGATGTGAACAAGAAAGGTATTCGCGAACTGGCACTGGAACTGGGAGAAATATCCAAGAAGGCCCGCGCCGGCAAGCTGACTGCAGCCGATATGCAGGGCGGTTGTTTCACCATCTCGTCTCTGGGCGGTATCGGTGGTACCCAGTTCACACCTATCGTGAATGCGCCGGAAGTGGCCATTCTGGGTGTGTCCAAGTCCAGCATCAAGCCGGTGTGGAACGGTAAAGAGTTCGAGCCCCGACTGATGCAGCCGCTGGCGCTGTCTTATGACCACCGGGTGATTGACGGCGCCGACGGTGCCCGTTTCATCACCATGATGAGTGGTGTGTTGAGCGACCTTCGTCGTTTAGCCCTTTAATGTGACAAGGCAGGCATTCGCCTGCCTTTTTACTTTCTTTTTAGTAACAGAACAGTAAACTTTGGCCCGTTTCACCTGTAGTGGTCATATCGAGTCTGGACTTTTCAGCGGCCCTTGCTCGACCATTGCTTGAACGGAGCTAAAAATCATAATAGAGGTCACCATGAGTCAAGAAGTCAAAGCTCAGGTTGTGGTATTGGGCGCGGGCCCTGCTGGCTATTCTGCCGCTTTCCGTGCTGCCGATCTGGGTCTGGAAACCGTAATCGTTGAGCGCTACTCAACTCTGGGCGGCGTGTGTCTGAACGTTGGCTGTATTCCCTCCAAAGCGTTGCTGCATATCGCCAAGGTCATCGAAGAATCCAAGATGATGGCCAGCCATGGCGTGACGTTTGGCGAGCCCAACATCGATCTGGACCAGGTTCGTGCACATAAAGAAAAAGTGATCGGTCAGCTGACTCAGGGTCTGGGTGGCATGGCCAAGATGCGCAAGGTCAAGGTCGTTAACGGCTTTGCCAAGTTCACCGGTGCCAACACCATGGTAGTGGAAGGCGAGGGTGGCAATACCACCATCAACTTCGACAACGCCATCATCGCCGCCGGATCTCGTCCGATCAAGCTGCCGTTCATTCCGCACGAGGATCCTCGTGTGTGGGATTCTACCGACGCCCTCGAGCTGAAAGAAGTGCCCGAGAAGCTGCTGGTCATGGGTGGTGGTATTATCGGTCTGGAAATGGGTACCGTGTATTACTCACTGGGCTCCAAGATCGACGTGGTCGAGATGTTCGACCAGGTTATCCCGGCTGCCGATAAAGATCTCATCAAGATCTATACCAAGCAGGTGAAAAACAAGTTCAACCTGATGCTGGAAACCAAGGTCACCAAAGTGGAAGCCAAAGACGACGGCATTCACGTGACCATGGAAGACAAGAAAGGCGAGAGCAAGACCTTCACCTATGACGCCGTGCTGGTGGCCATTGGCCGTAGCCCTAACGGCAAGTCGCTGGATGCCGAAAAAGCCGGTGTCAACGTGGACGAGCGTGGCTTCATCAACGTCGACAAGCAGCTGCGTACCAATGTGCCGCACATCTATGCTATCGGCGACATCGTCGGGCAGCCGATGCTGGCCCACAAGGGGGTGCACGAAGGTCACGTGGCGGCGGAAGTCATCGCCGGCATGAAGCACTACTTCGATCCCAAGGTGATTCCGTCCATCGCCTATACCGAGCCGGAAGTGGCCTGGGTAGGTATCACCGAGAAAGAAGCGAAGGAAAAAGGCCTGAGTGTTGAAGTAGCCAGCTTCCCGTGGGCGGCTTCCGGCCGTGCCATCGCCTCCGACTCTTCCTACGGCATGACCAAGCTGATTTTCGACAAGGAAACTCATCGGGTGCTGGGTGGTGCCACTATCGGTACCAACGCCGGCGAGCTGCTGGGTGAAATCGGTCTGGCGATCGAAATGGGTGCCGATGCCGAAGATATCGCGTTGACCATTCACGCTCACCCGACTCTGCACGAGTCCGTGGGTATGGCAGCCGAAGTCTTCGAAGGCTCCATTACCGATATGCCAAACCCCAAGGCCAAAAAGAAGAAGTAAGCTTCTCTCTTTATTATTGGTTAATGAAACGCCCGGCCCGTGCCGGGCGTTTTTGTTGGGTGCCGCTGTGAAGGCCGGGCGGCGCTATTCATTGCATTTGTGTCCGGGATCACCTTTCGCGACGAAAGACTTCACATCTTTGCCGTGTGGCCGATTATGGTGGGTGACCATAATAAAAAAACAATCATGCCGACCAAGTAAAGGAATACGATATGCTCTCCAAATTAGGACATCTGAGTGTCAGGGTGAAGCTGACACTGGGCTTTGCGCTGGTGTTGCTGGCGACCCTGACTACCGCAGCGATCAGTTTTTACAGTCTGTCTTCCGTACTTGAGCGGTCAGGAAAGCTGGAGCAGGCCGGCTCCATCGACCTGTTGTTCAACAAGGCCCGCCAGTTTGAAAAAAATTATCTGCTGAATGACGATGCCGAGCAGTTGAGTCTGGCCAGGGAAATAGTGGCACAAGCCTACTCCCAGGCGGAAGCACTGCAAGGGGTACTGGTCGAGCCCGAGGAGCGGCTGTTAGTCGAACAGATCCTGGGCGGTACCCGAGCCTATGAAACAGAGCTTGAGCAAATTGCCATGCTGAATGAAGAGGTTCAGCGTCAGATCTTCGATCTGAACGGTCTGGGTTTTTCCGCTCAGCAAAGAGCCGAATATCTCGGTGCCAATGACACCAGTGCCATGAGCTGGCTGGTACGCCTGGTGGGTATTCGGCTGACCCAGAAAGACTTTGCCCTGAGCCGGGATGAGGTCGATGCCATGCAATTGTCTTCCCGTCTGCGGGGCCTGCTGGTGACACTGGAAAACCGGCTGCATATGCGGGAGGATGCCGATGTCAGGGAATTGTATGACTTGCTCAAGCAGTTCCAGCAACAGCAAGAAGGCTTTATTGCGGCGATTAACGGTCTGGTGGAGGTCGAGAGGCGCATCGATACCGCGGCCGGCACCATTGCAGGCAGCATCGAAGCCTTGCTGGCCAGGCAGCAGACGAGCATGCACAGTGACAGCAATGCCGCCAAGTTGATTATTCTGGCGGTGACCCTGGCGGCGATGGTGATGGGGGGGCTGTTTGCCTGGTTGATCACCCGCGGTATCGTCCAGCCGCTGACCTTGCTGGTGTCCCATGCCAACCGTATCGCCGAAGGCGATCTCAGCCAGGACATCAAGCACCAGCGCAAGGACGAGCTGGGTCGCTTGATGGATCGGATGCAAACCATGACCCTGAATCTGCGTCAGCTGGTGAGCGAACTCAACCAGAGTGCCTCTCATATTGCTACCTCGGCAGAGGAGCTGTCGTCGGTATCGGAGCAGAGCCGGGCCGGGGTCAACCAGCAGCGGCTGGAACTGGAGCAGGTCTCTACCGCCATGAACGAAATGGCCGCCACGGTGCAGGAAGTGGCCCGCCATGCGGAAACCGCCTTCGGCTCTGCCCGTACCGCTGATACCGACGCCAGTGCCGGCGATCATAAAGTCGGCCTGACCATCAGCCAGATCAACAACCTGGCCGGTGAAATTCGCCATTCGCTCGACACCATCAATCAGCTGGAAAACGAGAGCCTGAATATCGGCAGCATCCTCGATGTGATCAAGGGCGTAGCGGAGCAGACCAATCTGTTGGCACTGAATGCGGCGATAGAAGCGGCCCGGGCCGGAGAGCAGGGACGGGGCTTTGCGGTGGTGGCCGATGAGGTTCGCGCCCTGGCCCAGCGAACTCAGCAGGCAACCGCACAGATTGAAACCCTGATTCAGGGACTGCAGAGCAAAGCCCAGGAATCGGTGAGCATGATGGGCCGAAGCACCACCATGGCCAGCGAGACGGTCACGGTTGCCAACGAGGCCGGCGTCTCCATTCATGCCATCACCCGCTCGGTATCGGATATTCAGCAGATGAACAGCCAGATTGCCACCGCCTCCGAGCAACAAAGCTCGGTGGCGGAAGAGATTAACCGCTCGGTATTCAGCATTCGGGAATTGTCGGATCATTCCGCCGCTGCCACCGAACAAACCGCCGCCAGCAGCACCGAGCTGGCGCGATTGAGCGCCGAACTGCAAAGACTGGTTGGTCGCTTTCGACTGCCTGTCTGAATTCGTCGTGTCGAGGCACCGTCCACCGGCGGTAGCCTCGACTTAGATGCCTCCGATATGCCTGAGCATAGCCCCTGGCGGTGTTCAGGCGTTTTTCTCTGCCGTTTTCTCGCTTCCTGCCGCTGTGGTCACGACCTACAATGGCTGTACCTTGCTGTCTCGAGATAATCCTATGCGCCCTTGTCTATTGCTTCTGCTGTTGTTACTGAGCACCTTTGCGGCCCATTCCCAGGGCACGGTTCAGCCCCAGCACGAACGACCCAGAATCGCGCTGGTGCTCAGCGGCGGCGGTGCCAAGGGGGCCGCCCACATCGGGGTAATAAAAATGCTGGAGCAGCAGCGTATCCCGATAGATATCGTCACCGGCACCAGCATGGGCGCCTATGTGGCCGGCATGTATGCCCTGGGACTGGACGCCACCGAGCTGGAGCAGCAACTGCTGGCGCTGGACTGGAATCAGGGCTACCAGGACAAGGTGGGACGGGATGAACTGTCGCTCCGGCGCAAACGCCAGAACGACGAATTTTTGCTGCGTACCGATATCGGCATCGACCAGAACTGGCAGCTGAGCCTGCCCGGTGGTTTCTTTCAGGGTCAGGCCATGGGGGCGCTGCTGCGAAAGAGTACCCTCAATCTGCCGGGCCTGCACAGCTTCGACGACCTGCCTATCCCTTTCCGCGCCGTGGCCACCGACATGGAAACCGTGACCCCGGTGATATTGGCAGAGGGGCACCTGGCGACGGCAATGCAGGCCTCCATGTCGGTACCCGGGGTGTTGCAGCCGGTGGAAATCGGCGGTCATCTGCTGGCAGATGGGGGGGTGGTCAACAACATGCCGGTGGATGTGGCACATTCGCTTGGCGCCGACATAGTGATCGCGGTGGATATCGGCGATGCCATGCTGTCCCGAAAACAACTGGACGGCGCCCTGGCCATGATAAGCCAGCTCACCAACTACCTGACCCGTTCCAGCACCGAGCGCCAGATTGGCCTGATGTCGGACGAAGATATTCTGATCACCCCCGCCATCGAAGGCATCGGCGTCGGCGACTTCGAACTGATGCCCGAGGCTATCCGCCGGGGCGAAGCGGCGGCACAGGCCTTGCTGCCCCGGTTGCAGGAGCTGGCGCTGAGCGAAGAAGATTACTATGCCTACCAGTCCGGCAAACTCGACAGGCGTGCGCAGCTGCAACGTTCCGACGCCGTGTATCTGGACCGGATCGAAGTCAGAAATCGCTCCAAGCTCAGCGAGAAGGTGATTCGCGATGTGCTTGGAGTGGTGCCGGGTCGGTTCCATCAGACGGAGGATCTGGAGGACGGGGTGCGCCGGCTCTACGCCCTCGATGCCTTCGAACGGGTCAGCTATCGCATCGAAGAAGAGGGGGGCGAGCAGGTGCTGACGGTGCAGACCAGCGAAAAAGGGTGGGGGCCGGGCTTTGTCGACCTGAAATTTTCCCTGGAAGACGACTTCTCCAATCAATCAAACTACGAAATCGGGGCCCAGTTCCGGCGTACCAATATCAACATGCTGGGCGGCGAATGGCTGGTGGAGACCACGTTCGGCAGTAACAAGCGACTGGCGTCCGAAATCTACACCCCGATCGTGACCGACTACGATGCGTTCTGGAAGCTGCGGGGTGAGTATGAACAGCGCCGGCGCAACTTCTTCTTCGATCCGAGCGATCCTCAATCCGAGTTGTTCCGGCCGCTGACCAACCTGGAGTTCGATTATTCGACCTGGCGCCTGAATACCGAACTGGGCTACAACCTGCGCCCCTGGAGCGAGTTGGCGCTGGGCGTACAGGGGCTGGTGGGCGATATAGAGGCGCGCAATATCGATCAACGGCTGAAGGTGGACTCGATAGGGCCCTACCTGCGCTTCGGTTACGATACCCTGGATAATGTATTTTTCCCCACCCGCGGCGCGGCGGTGGAATTACAGCTGGGTTATTATCGTAACAGCCTGGAAGTCGACGGCGGCAGAGAGAGCATCACAGGCCTGGATTACGAGCTGGAGTTACTCAGGCCCTACCAGCGTGATCGACATACCCTTATCGGCAAGCTGGCCTTCGGCGGTTCCAGTGCCGAACAGGCAGTACCGGTGTTTGCCCGCAGCCTGGGTGGCTTGTTCAATCTGTCCGGTTATCAACGCGATCAGCTCAACGGACGGTACAGCGGTTTTGGCGGCCTGCTTTATCACTATCGCTGGTTTGACAACGACTTCGGCGCCTTCCGTTCGCCGGTCTATCTGGGCGGTTCGCTCGAACGGGGCGGGGTCTGGAATACCGGCGCCGAGGTCAGCTGGGAATCGGCGCTGACGGCAGCCAGTGTTTTCATCGGCGTCGACACCAATTGGGGTCCCTTGTATCTGGCTTATGGCCAGGGTGAAGGAGATAAAAGCAGTGTTTATCTGTATTTCGGCAACCTGTTCAGCTTCTGATGTTAATGGCTTGTTTTTAATTCGAGCGAGTTTGAATAAGTTGATAATTATTTTAAATACATCGGCTTAGTCTCGTATTAGCTCAAAGGGTCGGGGGGCTCGATTTTAATTTACGGTTAAAACTTATATACTGCTGCGGCATCCGCAAGGGACTAGCCCCCAGCAAGGACGCTCCCAACAAGGATATTTCCGCCCTAGGTGGCGAATGATAATAAGAGGATACAGTCGTGCTTGAAGCCTATCGTAAACACGTCGAAGAACGTGCCGCCGAGGGAGTGGTTGCCAAACCCCTCGACGCAGAGCAAGTTGCCGCCCTGGTTGAATTACTCAAGAATCCCCCCGCCGGCGAAGAATCTTTCCTTTATGAATTACTGTCTAACCGTATCCCCCCGGGTGTTGATGAAGCCGCTTATGTAAAAGCCGGTTTTCTGGCGGCGGTGGCCAAGGGTGAAGTGAGTTCACCTGTGGTGTCTGCCGAGCAGGCGACACAACTGCTCGGCACCATGCAGGGCGGTTACAACATAGCGCCCCTGGTCGAGCTGCTGGACGTCGATGCCCTGGCGCCGATTGCCGCCAAGGCCCTGAGCCACACCTTGCTGATGTTCGACGCTTTCCACGACGTGGACGAAAAAGCCAAGGCCGGCAATGCCTTCGCCAAACAGGTGATGCAGTCCTGGGCCGAGGCCGAATGGTTCCTGGAGCGGGCGCCGCTGGCCGACAAGATCACCATGACCGTATTCAAGGTGCCGGGCGAAACCAACACCGATGACTTGTCTCCGGCGCAGGACGCCTGGTCCCGCCCGGATATCCCATTGCACGCGCAGGCGATGCTGAAGAACGCCCGTCCCGGTATCGAACCGGACGAAGAAGGCGTTATCGGCCCGATCAAGGCCATCGAAGCCCTGAAAGAAAAAGGCTTCCCGCTGGTGTACGTGGGGGATGTGGTAGGCACCGGCTCCAGCCGCAAGTCCGCCACCAACTCGGTGCTGTGGCACATGGGCGACGATATTCCCTTCGTGCCCAACAAGCGCGCCGGCGGCATCTGTATCGGCAGTAAAATCGCACCCATCTTCTTCAATACCATGGAAGACGCCGGTGCCCTGCCCATCGAATGCGATGTTACCGGGCTGAACACCGGCGACGTGATCGACATCTACCCTTACGAGGGCAAAATTTGCCGTCAGGGTACCGATGAAGTGGTCAGCACCTTCACGCTGAAGACCGACGTGTTGCTGGACGAAGTTCGCGCCGGCGGCCGTATTCCGTTGATCATCGGTCGGGGTCTGACCGACAAGGCCCGCGAAGCACTGGGCATGGAAGCCTCCACCGTGTTCAAGCGTTCGGCTGCGGTAGTCGCCTCCAACAAGGGCTTTACCCTGGCCCAGAAGATGGTCGGCAAGGCCTGCGGCGTGAAAGGCGTACGCCCGAATCAGTACTGCGAGCCCAAGATGACCACGGTCGGCTCTCAGGACACCACGGGCCCCATGACCCGGGACGAGCTGAAAGATCTGGCCTGTCTGGGCTTCTCTGCCGATCTGACCATGCAGTCGTTCTGTCATACCGCCGCCTATCCCAAGCCGATAGACGTGACCACTCACCACACCTTGCCGGACTTCATCATGAACCGGGGCGGCGTGTCGTTGCGTCCGGGCGACGGTGTTATCCACTCCTGGCTGAACCGCATGCTGCTGCCCGACACCGTGGGTACCGGCGGTGACTCCCACACCCGTTTCCCTATCGGTATTTCCTTCCCGGCGGGCTCCGGTCTGGTGGCCTTCGCCGCCGCCACCGGCGTGATGCCGCTGGACATGCCGGAATCGGTACTGGTGCGCTTCAAGGGTGAAATGCAGCCCGGTATCACACTGCGTGATCTGGTGCATGCCATCCCTTACTACGGCATCCAGAACGGCCTGTTGACCGTGGCCAAAGAAGGCAAGATCAACGAGTTCTCCGGCCGCGTCGTGGAAATCGAGGGTCTGCCCCAGCTGAAAGTCGAGCAGGCGTTCGAGCTGGCCGATGCCACCGCCGAGCGCTCTGCCGCCGGTTGTACCATCAAGCTGGACAAGGAGCCGGTTGCCGAATATCTCAGCTCCAACATAGTGATGCTGAAGTGGATGATGTCCGAAGGCTACGGCGATCCCCGTACCCTGGAGCGCCGCATCAAGGGCATGGAAGAATGGCTGGCCAATCCCGAGCTGATGGAAGCCGATGCCGATGCCGAGTATGCCCATGTGCTGGAAATCGACATGAGCGAGATCAAGGAGCCCATTCTGTGTGCGCCCAACGATCCGGACGATGCCCGTTTGCTGTCCGACGTGACCGGCGAGCATATCGATGAGGTGTTCATCGGCTCCTGCATGACCAACATCGGTCACTTCCGTGCCGCCGGCAAGCTGCTCGACAAGTACAAGGGCCAGTTGCCGACCCGTCTGTGGGTGGCTCCGCCCACCAAGATGGACAAGGATCAGCTGACGGCCGAGGGATATTACGGCATCTTCGGCCGGGTCGGTGCCCGCATCGAAATCCCGGGCTGTTCCCTGTGCATGGGTAACCAGGCGCGAGTAGGCGACAATACCACTGTGGTGTCTACCTCTACCCGTAACTTCCCCAACCGTCTGGGCAAGGGCGCCAACGTGTATCTGGCATCTGCCGAGCTGGCAGCCGTGGCCGCCATTCACGGCAAGCTGCCGACGGTCGAGGAATATCAGGCCTATGCCAAGGAGTTGAACGCCACCGCGGCCGACACCTACCGTTACCTGAACTTCGACGAGCTGGACAGCTATGTGGAAAAAGCCGACACGGTGATTTTCCAGCAGGCAATCTAAGTCGGTAAAGTAATATCATGGACGTCAAAGCCAGCCTTCGGGCTGGCTTTTCTGTTAGGGTCTGTTGACCTTTCGAGATGATTTTTGCAGCAGTTTGTGGGGTCTTGGTACAAGGCAGCGCTTATGCCATGTAGTCACTCTACATAAATAAGCGATAACGCAGTAGCAATACCCCACAAGCGCTGCCCTGCGGGTTCGGCTAAACGCGTTTTTCTCTTTGTTGAGA